>MNDT01000043.1 GCA_001915065.1 archaeon 13_2_20CM_2_53_6
CTTTGGCACGCTTTCTCATACAATAATTCTGACCGTTCAAGTCTCAACTCCAGCACCTGAATTTACAATCAATTCGAACCCTACCGTAATTACGGCAAATGTTGGAACTATTGCAAATTCAACGATTACCATATCCCCACTGAATGGCTTCACGGATGCAGTCACGTTATCGACGGTTATCACCCCGAGTAGCGGTCTAAACTGCACTCTCACTCCAGGAATCATAACAGGCGGCTCAGGCAGCTCCACTCTATCATGCACTGGGAGCCTTGGAAACTATGTAGTAACCGTGACAGGAACTAGCGGCGCACTATCCCACTATGCAACTGTTTACTTTACGTATACAGTACAAGACTTTACAATTACTGCAAGCCCAACCGTTGTCGCTGTAAATGTCGGGCAAGCCGGCAACGTAACCATAACCATGGCGGCTGTCAATGGTTTTGCTGATGTCGTCAACCTTACTGTTGACACTTCTGGATGCATTCTCGACCCAACGGGTGTAAGCGGTTCAGTAGCTTATTCGAAACTGTCCTGCACATTTGTCAGCGCAGGATCATTCAATGTCACTGTCACCGGCACCAGTACCAACCCGTCTCTGTCTCACTCAGTCACAGTCAACTATATCGTCGGAGTACCTGAGTTTGCTATAACAGCCAATCCGATAATCATAGCCGTAAACGCTGGGATAGTAGCCCAGTCAATAATCACGGTGTCGCAGATCAACGGATTCACTGGGAATGTAACTCTCACCATGAGCATAGCTCCATCCACGGGAGGTCTAACTTGCACCCTTACTGTAGCCAGTGTCCTGCTCGGCCAATCTGGGACCTCTAGCTTGTCCTGTTATGGTTCTGCGGGCGTCTACACTGTCACAGTAACAGGAACTAGTGGTCTGTTGTCGCATAGTGCGACTGTGATATACACGGTCCAGGACTTTAGAATCTCGGCCAATCCCTCAAGTGTGAATGCTGATGTTAATCAAACGGCCACTTCCACCATTACCATAACAAGTCTTGCCTCCTTCCATGGAATCGTCACCCTGACCAATGACAATGCCGCTTGTAATCTTACTCCAACCATAATCACTGGTTCCGGAACCTCCATGCTATCCTGCACATTTACCAGTGTTGGATCATTCAATGTCGTCGTAAATGGAACGAGCGATACACTATCACGCGCCATCACTGTGACCTATATCGTTGCAGTATCAGGCTTCACGACTACCAGCATCTCATGTGATACCACGGTAGTTGTGAATCAGGGTTCCCTCTGCACCGCTACAGTCACGGACACTACGACAACCGGCCCAACTAGTCCCACTGGCACAGTTACATTCGCCCTCAACCCATCGCCCGGCGGGGGCACCTTTGATTCACCCACATGCATTCTAGCTCCCAGCACCCCGGGAGTCTCCTCATGCTCTGTACACTTCACAGGCTCCGGTCCGGGTGGGGATGTTGTCAACCTCGTCGCCAGCTATGGTGGAGACACAACTCACGCTAGCAGCAGTAGTATGGTCCTCAGCTTTGGTATACTTGGAAGATCCACAACAACGACAATCACTTGTGACAGTCCGGTAATCGCTGCCACACAGTCATTATGCCATGTCATCACGACAGACATCTCACCCGGAACCCCAATCACTCCAACCGGCGACTTCGCACTCACAACAAGCAGTAGCGGAACCTTCGACCATAACTGCGTCCTCGCCGGAACCGGTGCCACCGCAACATGCACGGTAACCTACACGCCTACAGTTACTGGTTCTCATACGATCACGGCGACCTATCCACAGAACAGCGTCGACTCATACAACACTCCAGGCACCTTCGTCATGACCGTAAACCCGCCCGTATTACACACCACAACCACAGCCGTCGCATGCACACCATCCACCATGGTTCTACTGGGTCAAAACTTCGGATGCACCGCCACCGTGACAGACCAGTCCACAAGTCCAACCACCCCAACCGGCACAGTAACCTTCACAGGAGGAGCGACATGCAGTCTAGGCGGGAATGCGGCTACAGCAACCTGCACAGGAACGCTAACGGCCCAGGCAATCGGACCCTTATTCATAACCGCAGACTACGCTGGCGACATAGACCATGCATCCTCCAGTGGAACCACGAGCGTAACAATAGTCGCTCGCCCAACCACCACCACCCTCACGTGCCTGCCCGCATCAGTCGACATTGGAACAGCCACAGCATGCACCGCAACAGTAACCGATTCTTCAGGAATCGGCACAGCCATAACCCCAACTGGAACAGTTGACTTCACAACCAATGCAACAGGCACATTCGAAACCTCACCCTGCACATTAGCCGCAGGCACAACTGCTGGAATTGCAAGTTGTCCGGTAAGCTACACGCCAAGTGGAACAACTGGCAGAACCGATGTTGTAACCGCAATCTATGTGACGGATATCAATCACACAGGGAGCAGTGATGCTTTCAGTCTGGCCGTAACAGTGCCGGCGCAGGCTCATCGGACCAGTACGAACGTGTCATGTGTGCCTAGCCCTGTTATCATCAATCAAGTAACATCATGCACCGCAACAGTGACAGACACGTCAGTTGCTCCGACCAGCCCCACTGGCAATGTATCGTTCTCGTCCGATAGCATAGGTAGTTTCATTCCTGGCACGGCCAATTGCACGCTAGCCCCCGTTGGTGCTGACGTGGCCACATGTCCTATCTCCTACGTTCCCAGCACGGTGGGCACAGGCACTCACACAATCTCTGCGAGCTATTCGGGTGATTCTTCTCACACGTCCAGTCTCGGCCAGACAACGCTGACCGTCAACAAGAGGGCGACCTCGACAACCATTATCAATTGCACTCCAGCTTCGATCAACTTTGGCTCCTCAACCGTATGCACTGCTCTCGTCAACGACACTGACATTGGAACAGGCATCATACCCACGGGCACAGTAGCCTTCACGAGTAGTGGTACGGGAACGTTCATTGACTCACCCTGTACGCTCAGTCTCCCTGCCGGTTCCGTTGTTCCGATTGCAACCTGCGAGGTAACTTATACTCCCACCGGAACGACCGCGAGAACTGATACCATTACTGCGAGCTACAGCGCGGACCCAAGCCACGACACGAGTACTGGCACGTTTCCAGTCAATGTCGAGACTATTCCTCTGGACCCGACCACAACAACAGTATCATGCACTCCCAACCCGGTGACCATAGGCCAGCCCAGCGCCTGCACTGCCACCGTGACGGACACGTTCACAACTCCCACAACGCCAACCGGGACAGTATCGTTTACTCTTGGCGACGTCTGCACGCTCGCCGAGGTCAACGCATCGTCCGCGACCTGCTCGATCAGCATAGTCCCCATAGTATCAGGCACCATTGATGTTTCTGCCTTGTACAGCGGAGACCCTACACACTCGACAAGCTCAGGAGATAATGCCCTTGCGACCAGTCTCCGTACGCCAACAGCGACCGTCATCTGTGCACCCGCCAGCGTCGCCGTCAACCAGGCCACAATATGCACGGCAACGGTTGCAGACCAGGCTGCAGGCACCGCCAGCATACCCACTGGCACAGTCACGTTCGCACCAGGCGGAATATGCACGCTATCTCACAGTAGCAGTGACCCGAACCCAGAGTCAACATGTTCCGTTACCATAACACCCACCGTGACTGGGCAACTTTCCGTTTCTGCCGACTACAGCGGTGACAGCACACATGCCAGTGGCCAGGGAAGCACAACAGTCAACGTTACTCCTGCGATACTGAACCCTACCAGCGCCAGCGTCTCCTGTGTACCGAACACTCTAACCATAAGCTCGCCGACAACATGCACAGCCACCGTCACTGACACGTCATTGTCTGGTGCGATGACGCCGACAGGGACCGTCGGCTTCACGACCAACTCGACAGGCACGTTTACTCCCACCTCTACCACATGTACTCTGGCAGCGGGAACAACAGCAGCCACGGCAAGCTGCAGCGTATCCTACACCCCCACAGTCGCAGGCCACCACCTCATCACTGGCTCCTACAGCAGCGATTCAACCCACTCCGGGAGCACGGGCAGCCTCAATCTGGCCGTCAGCTCCACGACTCCACCGCAGCTCCACTCAACAAAGACCAATGTTAGCTGCTCCCAGGGATCAGTCCAGGTCAATACGCCCACGACCTGCACCGCAAAAGTAACGGACAATTCGACGAGTCCCACCGTTCCAACCGGGACGGTGACCTTCACCACCAACGCCGCGGGAACCTTCAGCCCCGCATCCGCGACCTGTACCCTCGTCGCCGGGAATGCTCCGAAAATTGCGACCTGCTCAGTGTCCTACACTCCGACCGTTACGGGCAAACAGCTGATAACTGGCTCGTATAACGGCGATTCAAGCCATGCCAAGAGCTCTGGTGGCTTCACGGTGAATGTCAGATCATCACTCACCGGGTCTGTCCTGCTGACATTCAACGGCTACGACTTGGGCAACATTGACAACGGTCTGAGCCAGCTCGCTGTCCTAGTCAACGGCCAACTAGCCATGGATGTTCCTGCCAGCCTGGATCACCTCACAGGAACCGGATTTTAAGCCCTTCCAGAATGCTGCAGTCGCCCTTGGACTGTTCGATATCTCTGGCTTCCTTGTCGGTGGGCTGAACACTATTCTATTCAAGGACCCCATTTCGTACGACCTCTACTGCGTTGTGAGAAACATCTTGATTGTTCAGGGCAGAACTATTCTTCTCTAGATCTCACGCGCAAGGGGCGTCTACCTAGGCCTCTCGATCGCCTATACATTCTCCAATCCAGATTCACAACTTCGCCCACAACAGGACTTTCGACCCAGGTCCCAGACTTCTCGGCGACAAACACGTGCGGAACGGGGCCCTCCACTTGAGTCAGGTTTGTCGACGGCGAGTCCGCGACCGTTGCGGGCGGTGTATGTTTAGCAACCCACGACTAGAGCCAGGTACGTTCACAATTGCAGTCAGATTCCCAGCCCATCTCCGCACCAGATCCCGGCGGGAAAGGAAATGGTGGTTATGCGATGGATACTTCGATGGGCTTTAGAAGCGGCTTTAGCGTTGAATTGACAGATTCAGTGTCTCTGAGCGCCTGCGAGTATATTTGATGGATGATCTTCTCAGGATCGTCTTCCATGGGTCCCCGGTACTTTTCGGCGGCCTTGCAGATTGCTCTGCAGACCTGGTGGGTAAGAGTTTCCATATTCCTGGTTGATGGCGAGACTCTGTCTCTTATCAGCGATAGGCACGCTGCGACAGCTCTCGCTCTCTCTATGTCGATAGGCATGAAGTAGCGTCTCACGTCGTTGGGAAGATGTTCCCGGTCGACGATGAAGGCTTGTGCGGTCGCAATGTACCACTTCTGGACTATCCCGTGTCCTCCCGCCTCACTGCGTGTTTTCGAGATCAAGTCTCCCTCAGTCAAGGCTTTGAGATGGTGGCCGATGGAGGGTGGCGAGAGGCCGATCATCTTAGAAAGCTCCTTCTCAGTTAGAGCCCGCCGGGAGAGTAGTCTGAGCATCTCCCTCCGCATAGGGTCAGAGATGAGTCTCGCCTGCGACTCATCAGTAACTACCTTGACGGCCACGCGGTCTCGCATGGACAAGTCCGTCATACTAAAACTCCCTCCAGTTAGACGGGTCTTATCGGTTAGACGTACTTAACGCTATCCAAAAAATCGAGCCAATTTGTCCATCGGACGCTCAGATATCCTTGGATAAAAATTGAAAGACCGGATGGTTGTCTGTTCGTCTAACAATATTATCGACACTGGTGTTCTGATTTCAGCTGAGTTCTAGTCTCTGCGAACGTCAGCGCTTGAAATGGGCCAAGGATCTCTTCGTGTGATAGAGCGCTTCAGCTATTTTGAGAGTCCTCTTGCGGAGCGCAGACTGGAGAGGAAGATTCAGATAACTCGGGCGTACTATAGTCATTAGAGAAAGTCGCGATAATGATAAGGGAACCGGGTCAGGCGAGCATTTCAAAGTCTTTGGAGGTAGCAACCTTCGCTGGCGGCTGTTTCTGGTGTACCGAGGCAGTCTTCGACCAGCTGAAGGGAGTCGTCAAGGTTGAATCCGGCTACTCTGGCGGCAATGTCCCGAATCCAACCTACGAAGATGTCTGTACTGGAGAGACGGGTCACGCTGAGTCGACCCAGGTAACCTTCGATCCTAGCGTCGTCTCCTACGACGACTTGCTGAGAATTTTTTTTACAACACATGATCCCACGACCCTGAACAGACAGGGAGCAGATGTTGGGACCCAGTATCGCTCAGCAGTCTTCTACCACAACCCTGAACAGGAACGCACTGCTCGGCGGGTCATGCAGGAGTTTGAACAGTCGAAGGTCTGGAAGAGGCCGATAGTCACAGAGGTCACGCCCTACAAGACCTTCTACAAGGCAGAAGACTACCACCAGGAATACTACTCCAAGAATTCTCGACAGCCGTATTGCAGAGTCGTGATCGAGCCGAAGATCGCTAAACTCCGCGAACACTACCGGGAGAGACTGAAACAGTAGAATCCGAAAACTTGCGCCGTTTCAGTCCAACAACACTTATCTCTCCCTCAACTTTTCCGTCTACGAGTACAACATGATTGATATTGCCACTCAATTGAAAGCGTAGCTGATCTTATGTCCGAGACTCTGGATCGACAACAGCGATGGAAACAACAGCGCGACGACGCTGACCGCCAACGAATCGGCGGAGCCTACATCCAAGGATTCATGGAAACAGCTGCCGCACTTGTCGAGCAGGAACCCCTCTTCAGCAAAGGATACTGGCGATGCGCAAAGGGATGCAGACCCTTCGGCATAGGACTCGCCCGGACACCTAGAGAATGTCCATATTGTCACTCACAGCTCGTGGCCTGGGTCCCCGGACCATAGTCTGTGCCGGGCTGGTCCAAACTACAAATAGCGGTTTTCGAAACCCCAGCCTCAGCGGTAGCTACTGATGCTGGAGATGAGACGCCTTGGAAGAAGCGACCTCGAGATAACCAAGGTCGGAATCGGAACCGCTCCCATAGGCTCAACACCGAACTGGAGAGTCTACTGGGGTCCCCAAGACGAGAAAACCGCCATCCGGGCTATTCAGACTGCCCTCGACAGCGGGGTCAACTGGATCGACACAGCCCCATTCTACGGCTGGGGCAAGGCCGAAGAGATTGTCGGCAAGGCGGTCAAAGAGAGGAGAGAAGAAGTCTACATCTTCACAAAGTGCGGAACGATCCCTGATGGGAAAGGAGGGTCCACAGAGAACCTCAAGCCCGACATGATCAAACGCGAAGTGGAAGCAAGCCTCGGAAGGCTCCAGACCGACTACATCGACCTTCTCCAATTCCACGACGCCGACCCAACCACGCCTGTGGAGGATTCTTGGCGGGCGCTTCAGGAACTTATCCGCGTCGGAAAGGTCCGATACGGCGGACTGTCAAACCACACAGTCGACCTCATCGAGCGAGCCATGAAAGTGGGACCCGTCACGTCCAATCAGGTCCAGTACAATCCGCTGCAGAGAAAGATCGAGAAGGACATTCTGCCATTCTCGCAGCGAAACTCGATAGGAGTACTTGGATGGGGATCTTTGGCAGAAGGCTTTCTGACCGACAACTTCAGCGTAGGTAAACTCGACCCTAAGGATTTCCGAAGAAACCACTGGTACGCCCAACCCGAGAACCAGGCCAAAGTTGCCAGGGTGAGAGAAACACTAGCCAAAATCGCCCGAGCCCACAACAAACCCATGGTCGACGTCGTCGTTGCCTGGGAACTGACGCACCCTGCACTCACCGGCGCCATCATCGGAATACGCAGCGAGAAAGAGGCCAAAGAGATGACAGGTGGAACCGAACTCCTCCTGACAAGAGACGAGATGCAGGAGATCGACAAAGCATCAAGCTAGACCGAAGATAGCAGTATTGGGCCTACTCGCGGTATATTCGTTAACCTCAACCATTGGCCCCCCAGAACCCGGAAAGACAACACTGAATCGGTGGACCCTAGCCATCGTAATTGTCGGATTCATAATCGTTGGAGCGTTATTCTCTCTGATCTATTTCTCAACCGCCCAAGTGTCGTCGAAGACTTTTTCTTACTCTCCACCTCCAGACGCCGACGGAACTTATGGCGCTCTCTCAATCTCCGACGTCAACGGTCTCGTGACGGTTGTCCCTTGGCTCCGACCAAACGTCCTGATCAATGGCACGGTCATTGCAAGAGGCCTCGGCTCATCCTTGTCGACAGTCAACCTCAGTAATTCTAGCAGCAATGGAGACGTGGCCTTCCACGCCATGTTTCCTGCGAACGCGGGCTTCTTCTTCTCCCAGAGCTATAGCGTGAACGTCAACGTATTCGTCCCATCGTCAACCCGTTTCACGTCGGTTCAAGTATCAAATGTGAATGGGGGCGTGAGAATCGAGAATCTCAATTCGACGACGGTCGACTTGAAAACGGTGAATGGCGCCGTGTCGGTTGGATGCATGTACTGCCTGAACGTGACTGCTACATCAACAAACGGAAACATCACAGCTAAATTCGCCACCCTGGTCGACCAAGGATCGTACAATTTGACCGCTACAAACGCAAACATGGCTTTCACCGTTTCTTCTTCAGCCTCGTTCAGGCTCAGCGCTAGCGTCCTAAACGGCTTCATTCAGGTGTCAGGTTTCCCAGACATAATTACAACCAACCAAACCTCGCTCAACCATACGTTCGGAACCGACGGGGCAAGCGTGAACATCAAGACCGTTAACGGGCAGATTACGATAACTGGAACATAGACTCATCCCTACGTTCTGCGGCCTGAAGATAGCCGAACTGGTTCTCAGAGGACTACTCCGAACAGAATACTGCCCCTTCAGATATCTTGTCTCTCGAGCTCTGCGAGCACATCTTCAGGCGCATCTCCCAACTGTTCGCTAGCACTGACTCCACTTTCAAGGCCAGCAGGCGACACATCTGCGCTTTGAAATCTGACAGGATCCTCAACATCTGGTCGGTCGCCCAATCGCATTAGGTTCTCTTTCTGAATCCGCTGGATCAGCAGTATTGTCGCGCCCACAGTCATGCCAACAAGAAGAGCCTCGACTTGGCCCTGAAGGAGGGTGCCCAGCCAGGGATAATTGCCGTCGATCCAAGATCGAAAGAAGATGTTGGACAGATACTCGTTACTGAAACCGGCCATCAATACGGCTATGACCACAAACTGTGCCAGAATGATCGCGTAGAGCACATGCACGAAACCTTCACGATACGATTGCATACCGAAGGCTTCTAGAAACTATGGGCCGATGTCTCTCATTAACAATACGGGGATCGCTCATGCCTCGCATGGATGCTCGCGTGGAAAGGGTTTAACAGACCGGGCGGAAGACGCCGGTTATCTTGACTCAGCACACAGTCTCGATGGAGTTCCGAGACTTTGATCCGTCGGACTATTGGAGATTGGCTGAGATTTACGACACGATCTTCCCTGAACGGTCGAGGAGCATTGATGAATGGCGGTTCTATGACGACAGCCTCGACAAATCAAAGTACTATTTCAAACGCTTCACTTGCTTGAGCGTCGCTAGCGGGGAAGTTCTAGGCTTTGGAGAGATGTGGAACCCGCCTTGGATGTTCCACCCCAACAAGTTCTGGCTCGACGGATGGGTGGACCCTAAGCATCAGGGTCAAGGCGTAGGCGCAGCAATCTACAGAACGCTTGAGCGCGAGCTGAAGCGCCACGGTGCGATCGTGGCTTGGATGGGCATAAGAGAGGACATGAGCCGGCCAGTCACGTTCGCCCGGAGGCGCGGTTTCGGCGAGAAGATGCGAGGCTGGGAGTCGACGATCAACCCCTCACACGTGGACACTACAAAGTTCGAAACCTATTCCGAAAAAGCCTCTAGCGCAGGAGTCGAGTTCTCGACACTCGAGCGAGAGCTCCGAGAAGACCAAGAGTGCTACCCCAAGCTGTACGAGCTAGTGCAGACCGCCTTTCGAGATGTGCCAATTGCAGATACTCCCACCGACACTCCCTATGAACAGTGGATCACGTTTGAGATGAAGAATCCAAATCTGGTGCCTGAGGGCTACATTATCGCAAAACATCATGATCGATACATCGGGACGAGCGTCGTGTGGCGGCTGAAGAAGGAGCCTCGAAGTCTCTACCAGGGACTGACCGGAGTTCTTCGGGAGTTCAGAGGAAAAGGGATAGCCATGGCATTGAAGCTGCGAGTCCTGGATTTCGCCCGGACAAATGGCTTCGACAACATCCGAACCTTCAACGCATCAACCAACGAAGGCATGCTAGCAATCAACGCGAAGCTGGGATTCAAACGGGACTCCGCCTGGATCACTTTCGAGAAAAACCTAGCATAGGAGTATCCGTTAAACGACAAAACAACTACCCGTCCTAAGACTGAAAGGTTCTCCATACGAGATAGGCTACAATCACGGCAAGGCTGCCAAAGACAAGATTCTCCATAATCTGGAAGTCTACTTCCGCCGATTCAAGAACGAAACTGCGCTACCAAGAGACGAGGCCCTCTCGCGAGCCGGCAAATATCTCCACATCATCAGACGTGTCAGCCCGGCATACGCTCGAGCCATGGAGGGAGTTGCATTGGGATCAGAGACCAAGCTCCTCGAGATTGCCGCTTTGAATGTTCGCTATGAGCTGATGTACAGCCAGTTCGCAAAGGTAGGTCTGAAGCCTCTTCCCGTATCCGACGGCTGCACAGCATTCGGAGCCATGCCCGAAACAACAGTCAGGCGTCACGTGCTTCTAGCCCAGAACTGGGACTGGATCCCCCAGGTGGAGGGATTGTTTCTGAAAATAAGGCCCCAGACAGGTCCTCAAGTGCTCTGCTTTACAGAGGCGGGAGTCGTCGGGGGAAAGATTGGGCTGAATTCTGAAGGGATAGGGCTGGCAATCAACGGACTAGTGTCCAACAAGGACGACTGGGAGAGGCTCAGAAAGCCGTTCCATGTGAGATGCTGGGAGATTCTCAACTCGAGGACTCTCAAAGAGGCGCTCGGAAAGATTACCAGCGGGGAAAGGTGTTGCTCGGCCAACTTCATAGTCGGACAACAGAAAAAACTCGGATCCGGCAGGATTGTCGATATGGAATCAGCTCCTCAGTCGACACTGGCGCTCTCACCGGAGCAGGGAGTGGTAGCCCACACGAATCACTTCTCAGATCCCGACAAGCTTGGTGTGAAGCAGATACTTGATGAGGAGCGGAGGTCAACACTTCACCGCTACCGGAGGATAAACCAGCTTCTCACGCCCATTAGGCGTGGAAAGGAGAAGCTGAACATGACAAAGGCTGAGGCATTGCTGAGGGACCA
>MNDT01000055.1 GCA_001915065.1 archaeon 13_2_20CM_2_53_6
CAAACAGATCAATCTGCGAGTCAGGAAAATAGACAACGCTCTGCTTCTCTCGTCGAAATCGAACCCTCGAAGGATCGGGAAAGGAACTAGAAGAGAAGAAATGGAGCTGCCGTGGTCCCCCCAATCTCTTGTCCAAATGACGCAAGATCTGAAGCTGCGAATGCCGAGAGTCGGAATCTCACAACTTTTCGCGACAACACCTTCGAAGATATTCGCAACCATAGGTTTGTACATGATCCAAGAGAGGATAACCAAGAGAGAAACTAGGGAGATTAATTCCCGCGCCAAGCCTCAAAGTTCGCCATTGGCCGAGCTGGCCATCGATGAGGTAACCTTCCTTCTTGAAGAGAGCAAGGTTCGATTCTTTGAAGTCGAGATTGAAGCGAAGGCAGCCGGATTCTTTCCCAGAGTCCAAGAGATAGCAGATGCTCTCGTCTCATTCTACCCCGGCTTCGTTGAAGAGTGGATCCATGGAAAGTTCGTAACAGGACTGGCAATTCGGAGACTGTTGAAGACGGGAGGTCTGCGGGCGTACCTTGACCATGACCGTCTCAGACCAGAGGCTTTCCATTTGATAGATCAGAGTATACGATTAGGCAGATTCTAGAGGTTGTCTCTACTCGAACAACTGTTCGACATCCTTATGCAAATGGTCGAGGTGGTCAGAATGGCTCAAACGCGGCACATGCCATGCCATAATAGCTTGGCACTTGGTACGATAGAAGCTGAGACTGCGACGGGACGACTTCGGTTACTCCTGCCAGAATCGTCATCTGCCAGAGACTGTCGGGCTTGGCTCTCTCCACAAGTTTCGGATCGAGACGTAGAAGGCGTTTGAGATCGTTGTCCTGTATCGCGTCAACCGCAAGCCTGTCGTACTTGGGTGCAGCGGAGCTGTAGCCATAGGGGCCCGTACGGGAGTGAGCGTGGGCCTGATCGGCGCTAGCAATGAAAACGAACCGTTTTCTCCTGTCCTCGTTCATCAGCTTGCCCATGAGCCGTCCGAAGCGATAGTTTGTGCGGAGAGGAATCTCTCGGGAGGGCGCTACTATTACAATCTTTGATCTCGTCCTCTTCCGTTTAAGCACGAACCATAATGGGACGAGTGTGCCCCAGTCCATCGGTATGTCTGACGCGGGTCCTGAGGCGGTTCCATAATTGGCTCCGACTACGGGGAGGTGCTCTGCCTCCGACTCTCGAACAATTTTCTCCGCGAATTCTCTGTCGCAACGTGCGCGGAGAGAGACGGAGTGTTTCGAAGATCCCATTAGTTGGCCTGAAGAGTTTTCCGATGTGACTACAGCGATTCTTGCCATGAGCCGCAGATTGTGCGGGCTGGCGATGACGATCGTGTGAGGCCGGACCTTGAGGATTCTGCGGGCTATGATTCGCATTGCTCGGCGCGTCTCCTCGAATCTTGGCAACATCGAGTTTGACGCAAGCTCAGGGATTATCTCTCCTCCGTGAGGGGCAATGCACGAGTAGACGAGGGTCATCCGGGGGACCAGCGGTCTAGGGCGGGGGAAACCGAAGTTTAAGCTATTGGTGGTCCGGAAAGCTGAGAGGGAGGAGAATCGCCCTGAGCGTGAGAGTGCATAGAAGCATCGTCAATCCCTAGATATCCTATTCCACCGGAAGATCCAAAACGAGACCTCAAAGGGCAAAAGGATTATACGGCCGGTTGACCGCCTGCCTCCACTAAGGAACGCATAACAGTTTATGACAGAGCATGCCATGATGCCGGCGCCTGCGCAGGCCCAACAAGAAATCGGTCCCCCTCTTCAACACAGGAAGAGAATACCGCTCGCGTCTCCAATCATCGATGCTGAGATGCGGGAAGCGGCGCTCTCTGCACTCGAGAATGAGAAACTTGTGATGGGCGAGAGCGTTCACAAGTTCGAAGAAGAGTTCGCCAGATACTGTGGAACGAAATACGCAGTATCAACTGGCTCAGGAACCGCCGCGCTATCGATCACGCTACAAGCCCTCGGCATCAGCCACGGCAGCGAGGTGGTCACAACACCCTTCTCTTTTATCGCGACGGCCAACGCGGTCCTCCATGCAGGCGCGGAGCCTGTCTTCGCAGATGTGGAAGACTCGGGAATAAATCTCAGTCCGGGTAAGGCTCGGGCGAAGATCGGTCCCAAGACCCGTGCGCTTATCCCCGTCCACCTGTACGGTCACCCGGCTGCAATGGACGAGTTTCTCAAGATCACCAGCGAGACGGGCCTCAAACTCGTCGAGGATGCTTGCCAAGCTCACGGTGCCGAGTTCGGAGCTAAAAGGGTCGGCTCGATCGGCGAGGCGGGATGCTTCTCGTTCTATCCCGCGAAGAATATGACCGTTGGTGGAGACGGTGGAATGATCACCACCGACAATGCCGAGCTCGCGGAGGCTGCGGGGAGCATAAGGGATTGTGGGCGAGACAAGAACAGCAAGTACTACATGGGCCGGATCGGTTATACTTCCAGACTCAACAGTGTCAACGCGGCGATAGGCAGGGTCCAGCTCAGAAGACTGGATTCCTGGAATGAGGCGAGGAGGCGCTTGGCGGCCCTTTACAGGAGACATCTCGAAGGCGTAGATGGAATCGTCCTACCTCCCTCTGAGAGGCAGGGAGAGAAGCCGGTCTATCACCTATTCGTAATCCGGACGAGAATGAGAGAGCAGGTGAAGAAGCATCTGGAGAAGAATGGGATCGAGACTGGGGTACACTATCCTGTGCCGATCCACCTTCAGACACCATACAGGCAGGAGTATGGCTACATGGAGGGAGCCTTCCCGCTGAGCGAATCGCTCTCGAACGAGGTGCTGAGCCTGCCGATGTATCCAACACTGCAGGAAGATGATGTGGTGAGGATCTGCAACAGTCTGAAAGACTCGTTGAAGCCTTATACTGGCCCCAAGAAGTTGGATCAGTAGTCTATCTTCGTTTCAGTAGCGAAGAGGTTAGTAGAATCGAGGGGAGCAGGATTGCTGCGCCAACAAAGAATATGTTTTGTATCCCTTGGTTACCTCCTTCCTCGGCCACAAATCCGCCTAGGATGTTACCGACCGCCATCCCGATACTCAGGACGACACTGTATATCCCGTTGGCTGAGCCGCGTCTCGCCTTGCCAGATATGTCGCTGACGTAGCTGAGAATCGCAGGTGCGATTGCAGAGGCCATGAAGAAGAGCGGTGCAAGATACAAAGCATACTGGAGAAAGTTCGGAAAAGACCATCCGAACAGGACTAGAAATCCCAGCTCGCCGATCGCGCCCATGATCATGATCTTTGTCCTGCCTACCTTGTCGGATATGTGGCCGAAGACTATCGCGCCTAGCGCAAATAGTCCGCCGATCACCCCGAGAAAGATTAGCATCTGTCTGGTTACTGTGAAGCTTGCGCTCGCGAACGCCTTCGGCAACAGGAAGTACATTCCCAGAACAATCGTCTGGCCAAGCCAGACGGGAAGAACGGGCCGAAGCCGCGCGCCGATTCGCCTGTGACGGACCCCAGGCTGATTAAGCTCAAAACTCCTCACAGGCTCGACGAGAAACTTTGTCGCAAGAAGAGAGGTGGCGAAGAAGATTCCCGATGTCACCCAGAAAGCCTCAGACAGTCCATAGTGACTGTTTGCGAACTCGCTGATCAGGAGGGAGCCGAGACCGAAGCCGAGGCCATAACCGCCGAGGTTTGCGAGATCGAAGCCTCCCATCTTCGTTCCCCTGCTCGTCTGTTTCGTCGCATCGCCTAGAAGGGTGAGTGATGTGACGGCGGCCATGGCAGCGGATATGCCCATCAGAGCATGGAGTAATGAAACATTCAACAGATTCTGGGTGAATCCGATAGCCGCGGTCAGAACCGTTATCGTCGCCATTCCTGCCAAGTGGAGTTTCTTCCTGCTCACCCTGTCGGCCAGTCGGCCAACGGGCATTGCAGAAAGCGCCTCGGCAATAGGATATAACGCGAGGATTATCCCGACCTGGAATGGTTGCGCGTTCAAGTAAAGAGGGAAGAGTATGGTTATTGAGCCGAATCCTATCCGGGTGAGGAATACTGCCAGGTAGAGGTACAGAATCATCCTTAGGCCGATCTTCTTGGGCATGGCAGTATCAGTGGCTACAGGTTGACCGTTCCGGGTTCTGCTTGTAATAGGCTATCTGGTCCATGGAGAGATATAGACCGGGAACGGACCCGTGGAGATACGTCCCCCCGACGAGCCTAAGCTTCTAGAACTTGCGGGATAGCTGCAGAAGGTTCAGTCCAAGATTGCTGTCCTTTGCTTTCTCCAGCTTTCCGGGAAGCCTAGCAAGATTAACCTCCACCATGTTGGCCAAAGACCCCTCCTCCAAATGTCCTCCGATGACCGAAAAGTCCCGTCGGCCCAGCGTCGCATGCGCGTGGGGCAGGGCCTGTTGGTTCATCGTTGACACGTTCCCTGATAGGGTGAGAATCTCCAAGTCCTCGTCAAACGTCTCGTACTTGTAGGTCCTAGTATCCTTGAAGTCGTAGTGGCCGAGCCTCGCCTTGTACAGGGAGCCTATGCCCTCGAAGAAGGCTGCACATATCTTCTGCGAGTCTGCAAACAGTTTCAGCGTCTTTAGTATATCATCGCCCTGTTCTAGGCGGAGAACGAAGCTGGTTCCTTGTTCAGCGTAGAGCATCGCGCGGCTCCGGTAGGATCGTCAAATATTTCTCCGCATGCCGTATCCTTCAAGACGAGAGGGGGACCGTGGCAGAGCCGTAGGGAACAATGGCTACGTCCCGCTCGTACAGTTTCGAATCGAGCGACCTTAACGCATCGTCAATTGTTCTGTAGAACCTTATCCGGGTCCTGCCAAGGAACTCTTCCACAACGGAGGGTGCCCTGGGAGAGACTACGAGGAAGTCGGCCTTCGGATCATCCAAGGCGAACCGGTTCGGCTTCTGCGACGCCTCCGTGACTTTTCCTGCCTTCGCTCTCTTCTTCAGATCCTCTATGATCGCCGAGGGCTCCATCTTACCATAGGTCTCCATCTCTCTCCTGAAAGCCTCACTCCCGATGCCGTTCTCGAGCGTGGCCAGAAGAACTATCGCGGGCTTAGGTTGGCTTCCTGGAGCGATGAGGCCTGTTGCAAATGCCGATGCTTTGAGCGCCTGGTACAGGTTCTGACCCATGGGTCCGTCAGCCCTCGTCAGGACTAGCGGTGAGGGGCGTGACTGGACGGTGTGGGCTCGACGGGAGAAGTTTTCTGCAAGTTGTTGGTGGGCGATATTCGGGTCTCCGTAGGCCGCCTTGGCTAAGGTGCCGTTCTGGTTATAGACGAAGTCTAGAATTCTGTGCTCGATCTTCATGAAATCTCTCAGAATGTCTGGGACTTCGTTCATGTCCTCGCGTAGCGGGTTTCCTTTGATCATGAGTTCGCGACAGCTGGGGTTTCCGATCACGTTTCCGTGGTTTGTCGTGATCGTCTTTAGGCCCGAGCAGCCGGGGAGGAGCGCCTTGGCGCCGCCCTCGTATCCTGCGAAGTAGTGGGGCTGGACGTTCAGCGACGAGATGAGGAGATCACGGTCGAACAGTTCCTTGTTCAGCTCTACAGGAGTTCCTCGGCCTGTGACTCCGATCCATTCGTACTTGCTTGACGGGTTCTGGGTAGAGCTCACTCTGATGCTCTTTTCATATTTCTTGTGAATATCCTCGCCGAGCACGTTCCTGATGAACGACATGTCTGCGGGAACGTGGGTGCCGCAGGCGAAGATGATCTTGATATCATCAGTCTTGGGCTCGATGAGGTTGATCAGGTGTCTGATGAAGGGAGACTGTTTTCTGGTCGAATCGCTGAGAATCAGAGCCGGGCTCCAGCCTTTCTCTCTCTCGAAGGGCTTGGCTCCGATCGGGGAGGCCATCGCCTCCCTAAAGGCCAAGTCAACGGGCTTACTAGGTAGGGGGCTGGCCTGGACGTATCGAAGCTTGTCCGGTGTGAGGAGCTTGGTGCCTCCGAACTCATCCAAGACCGAGAGGCTGACCGTAGTAGTCAAGGACGGATGGCTGAGAAAATGGTCCTGTTCACGATTTAAGGGTTAATGAAAGTCCTTGAATGCTCGTGACTTTTGCGTCAAAGAAAGGGGTCCGCCCTGGGTTATCAGGGCGGGGTGTACCCGCGGCTCGAGCTGGAAGTGGTGGTGGTTGGGCTCTTGTACGTGAATCCTAGGAATCCTCCGATGAGGCCTAGGATGAGGCCGATGAAGTTCATCGACAGTATGGAGAAGACGAGCACTAGTGTGCTGCCTAGTTTTCTCTGTGCCGCGTTGTTGTACAGCAGCCAAGATCCTACTAGTACGAGTATCCCTGCGATGCTGCCCCAGATCAGGAGCAAGTCGCTCGGGAAGCCTGGTACGAGGAGCGATGTGATGGTACTGGCTATGAAGGCGCCGACGAGGGTGAATATCCCTGCGAGCAGTGATAGCGCGAAGGCTGCTGTTGGCTTTGGCTCTACATTTGCTGCCAAGGTCATCCCTACAAAATGCTCCCGGTCGAAACTATCAATCCACTGTAACTCTAACCAGCAGGGACTGTGAACCCACACTACTGTGTCGAGACATAGAATTGACAAAGCATGTTCTCTTAGCCTCGAACAAGCCTTATCCTCGGCCTCTCGAGAAAACCTTGGTGTCTTGTGTAGGGTTTCATCATGAATATACCAGTAGGTACCTGCGGAGAGATCGACCCCGGGCCTCCGGGGGGCACTGTCATCGATGCAGCACCAGTCCGATGAGAATCTGACGAGAGTCTACAATGCCCTAGCTAATCCATACAGGCGACGGATAATCCAGATTTTGAGGGAGAACGGAAAGGCCGGTTTCAAAGAACTACATGAAGCTCTCAGAATAAGTGTCGGCGCGCTTCATAATCACATCGACAATCTGGAAGGACTCGTGACGCTGGGAGCTGACAAGATGTACAGTCTCACCGACGAGGGACGAATGACCATTGATGCTCTAAGCGTGAGGGAACAGCGGGAAATCAGTAATGCCGCCGAGAATCCCATACACGAATCACGTTTTGGATTTATCTTCCGCGAGCTTCTTTTCGGCAGAGCATTCTTCAACTATCTGAGCCAGGCGCCGGGGAGAAGCTTCCCGTTCGCCCTCACCGTGCTGGCGCTCGGCGGCTACATATCATTCCGGACAAACCTCGAGCCAATACTGCTGTTCTATCTCAAGCCGACGCCAGGAATCGGACAGGTGTGGTTTCTTCTCATGTTTCCACTTGGCTGGTTCATCACATTCGGAGTATCGGATCTTCTGTGCTATGTCTTCTTCCACAAGAGAGGAGGGGAGCAGATCCTCATTGGCAGCTCGGCTCTCGCAATGTTGCCGCTCTTGCTTGTACCGGGCCTAATTCTCTTCGTTCAACCCATTTCCGGGATTATACAGTCCGCGACGGCCATGACGATTCTCATCCAATTGGTCGTACAGATCTGGGTGATCTGCCTTCTCTCCCGCGCAATCTCAACAGCCAAGGATCTCCGAATGGAACAGACTGCGCTCGTCAGCCTCGCTGTTATGTACATGAACATAACAGCGGTCATCCTGGCGCTCCAAGTTGGACTCTTCTAGAACTCTAGAATCGCCCTTCTCCTGGGTTCAAGACGAAGATTACTCCAAGACCCCGGCTCCACCGAGGTTGTTATTTGTAACATACTGTGATCAATTAGGGTCCTCCGAATGAGATATCGGACCCTTGGCAAGACAGGGCTCAAGGTGAGCGAAGTTGGATTCGGAGGATGGGCGATCGGAGGGAACGCGTTTGGAAACAGCTACGG
The DNA here is from genome assembly GCA_001915065.1 of archaeon 13_2_20CM_2_53_6. GTDB lineage: Archaea > Thermoproteota > Bathyarchaeia > 40CM-2-53-6 > 40CM-2-53-6 > 40CM-2-53-6. Next base: position 7,791 of record MNDT01000055.1, read on the forward strand.
ACCAACGGATGACAAGACATCCCTCGACGCCATTAAGAGAGCTCTAGAGCTTGGGTGCAACTTCTTCGATACCGCAGACGCATATGGGCACGGGCACAGTGAAGAGCTTCTAGGCCAAGCCCTTAAAGGACGCAGGGACGATGTCGTCATCGCAACCAAAGTTGGGGCTGACTTTTATCACGATCCTCCAAGGATGAACTTCACCTCGGACTATCTCTCGTTCGCCCTTACAAAGAGCTGCGAGAGACTCCAAACTGACCGTGTTGACCTCTACCAGCTTCACAATCCTCCCATCCAGCTATTGAGGAGTGGAAAGATCTTCGCAGGCCTTGAGAAGCTGGTCGATGCTGGAAAGATACAATCATATGGGATATCGATACACGCTCCAGAAGAGGGGCTGCTGGCGATGAAAAACGGACGACTAGCAACCATCCAAGTAGTATTCAATGCACTACGTCAGGAGGCCAAGAACAAACTATTCCAGACAGCCCGGCAAAACAACGTGGCCATCATCGCCCGAGAACCACTCGCTAACGGGTTTCTGACCGGAAAAATTTCGGACGATTCGAGCTTTCCGCCAGGCGATATCCGGTTCAACTTCCCTCGGGACTATTTTCACACCCTCGTAAAAGCAGCGCAAAAACTGAAATTCCTTGAGTCGAAGTCGCGGACTTTGGCCCAGGCGTCCATACGATTCGTCCTCGACCATGGAGAAATATCGACTGTCATACCTGGCGCGAAGACTCGTCAGCAGGCCGAGGAGGATCTTCAAGCCTCAGAGCTTCCATCTCTGACGGGAGAAGAACTTCTAAGGATCCGAATCCTGAGAGAGGAAGGATTCGCCTAGAAACCTCACAGAGGAAACCCTCTTCGACAAGATATCTCATCAGACTCGCCAATAGAGACGGATACTCGCCCAACGATGCTAACCGCGTCTCGGAACAGATTCGGAGGGTTTTGGGGTCCAGGGAGAGCGCCAGCCACTTCCGAATAAGCACTCAGGCCTTGGAATTCAATCTGTTCGCGAGAGACGAAGCCGAGCTCGAAAAGAGAAAGAAACTCCTGGAAGAACACGGACACAAGATATTATCGACGAAGACCTTGGACATGCCCCCTGTTGCAATCGGGAAAGCGGAGGCACTAAGCGAGGGCATCAATCTCTTCAACGAGGAAAGATTCTGGGAATCCCACGAAGTACTGGAGGGCATATGGCGAGTCTCAGGTGGATCCGAGAGAGAAGCGCTGCAGAGCCTGATTCTCACGGCCGCAGCATTTGTCCACTTTCAGAAAGGCGAGCCTGACATCTGTCTATCCGTGCTCAAAAGGGCCATGGCCAGAATACCCCTAGGCTCGACTCCCATTCCCATGGACTTTGCAAAACTTCGGCATAACGTCGATTCTATTCTGAGTTCGGGACGAATCCAGTTATTCGAGCTCTGAAGGTGACGCGTGAAAGCCTCGTTTTTTCTATCAGAGATCGACCTAGCGTCCCTGTCCTTCTTGTGCCGAACCGGAAGCATCCCTCAGGGGCTAGCTCTTTCGGAAAAGTACTATGTCAGCGACCACCCAAACTGTGATGGCCAAACCCCCTGCCAAAAGAACTCCCGGGAATGGGTAGGCCCAGTAGAGTGCGATGCTGACTAGCAATATGAACAAGACTACACCCACGTCCGAAATGAATCTCTTACTCGGCTGGTCCAACTCACTTCGTTTTCTCCGAGGATACTATCTTGTCCTACCTGTTTGAGTGGGAAGTTTCGAATTGTAGCTTAGATAAGGTCTATCCCAACGCATTCAGGCGCGGATTATCCTGTGATGGATCGCAATAGAAGGAGGATGTTCCTCTTTCTCTCCCTCATTCTCCTCTTGCTGTAATTGTACCACTCTGGTCCGTATGGAATGTACTCGCTTACTTTGAAACCGTCTGCGACCAGACCTGATTTTAGATCGTCCCTTATTCCCTTCAGCA
>MNDT01000010.1 GCA_001915065.1 archaeon 13_2_20CM_2_53_6
AACTGTGTCTGGCCTGTTTTTGTCAGCTGGAATCGTTCCGCGTTCATCTCGTTTATCAACTCGGGATCGTATGCGATGTGGAGCCGTCCTTCTTCCATCAGATGTCTGAGGTAGAATAGGACGTTCTCTTTCTCTGGGACCGTTAGCGTCGTGCCGACCGCGAGCTTGACCCCTGCCTTGGCGGCTTCTTCTACAAAGTATTCTCCGACTCCCGTCTGGTCGATGTTGGTCTTCTTGACTGTCTGGAGTCTCTGGCCTAGTCTGTTTAGGTAGCCCATGACGTGGGAGTAGTCTGATCCCAGCTTGAACTGTTTCATATGGATCAGATTGACGTATCCGTCCTTCTTCTCGACGACCGCGACAGCCGAATGGTCCTGTTTCTTTCCGAGGTCACACCCAACATAGTAGCTTCCCGTTGGTGGTATCTCTCCCGTTAGGGCGATCGACTCATCATAGGTCTTCAGCTCGTATGAGACGCATGATGTCAGAAGGCTTAGCGGGAAGAATGCTTCCTCGTCTTCGGCAAATTCTGCCTCCATTTCTCTCTGCCAGCGCCAGGGATCCTCTTTCATCTGGATTCGGAGGCTCTGGACCATCTTCTCTTTGAGGGGTCCGTTGGGCTCAAGGGCGTCTCTATAACTCACGTGGTGGCGGGAAAACTCCGCAAAGAGATCGTTGTCTGTGCACATCTCGTAGAAGAGAGTGTCCCTTGAGCCTGGGGTACTCAACGCCAAGAAACGTCCGTTGGTCGTTGTGAGCGCGTATATGGTCGCATCGTAGAGTTCTCTGTCGTACCTGACGAATGCTGCTTCGTCGAGGATGATCAGATCGCAGGTCTCTCCCCTTATCGTCTCGGGACTGTTCGGTAGCGCCTCGATGCTGGAGCCGTTAACAAACTCCAGTCTGGTCTTGAGTCGTCGCCCGGCGAGGATGTGAGAGCGATTCTTTGGGATGAACGATCCGATCCGGTGAATCAGTTTCTTGCTCTGCCGCAGGCTAGGGGCTAGGATGAGGACCCGTTTCGCTCCTTCGTGGAGTGCGCAGTAGAGGCTTAGCGCCGCGATCGTGGTTGACTTGCCCGTCTGCCGAGCCCATCTTGCGACGACGAATCTGCTTGTGTCGAGTAGAATTTTCTCCTGATACTGGGTCGGAACGAGTTTCAGCCACGCCTTGCAGAAGTCTATGATGCCTCCACTGATGAGGGGCTTGCCTCTCACGCCGTCCTCTTCGAGTTCTCTCTCGACATTTGCCAATTCTCGTTGTATCTTCGTGTGGACCGAGGAGCTCATCTAGGCTTGGGACCCTTCTCGCGGCTGAGGATCGGTCTTGTTTTCGCTGGTCGTTCCTGAAAGGCCGGTCGTTGCGCCGGCCCTCTTCCGGTACTCTTCTATCACGCGGAGGCGTTTCTCCCAGTCTCTCTCCTCTCTCTCCTTGAGCACCTGACTTAGCGTGCGAGCTGCTTCAGTGTAGCTCTTGAGCCAGCCCTGGCGTGATTTCAGGTCAATCCTCTCGTCCCTCATCATCCTGTACGCCATGTTGGCCGATGTCTGGAGTTGCCGGATTGTCTTGTCTCGGAGCTTCTCCTCGTCGATCTCCCTAGTCTTTCCCAGCGCGGATCTTATCCTCTTCTAGAGTTCTCGGGATCTTTCCGGAAGAATCAACAAGATCTCTGTTAGTGCGTCTCGTCTGATCTTCATCCAAGGTCTTCAGGTAGAGGCGTATGGATCGGATCGCGGTACCGCCCAGCAGCCGCATCTCTTTCGGGTCCATGAGCCGGTTCTAAGAACCCTCTTGCAGATTGTCGAGGATGATGCTAGTCAACCGGCGGAGATCGGCCAACGCCTCCTTCCGCTCCGAATCGCTATCCGAAACTTTCAACCCGTCTCCACGCTCCACCAGGGCCCTCTGCGAACACGATGGTCCCGTCCCGTAGTCCCAGAATCATCATCAGAACCTCGCCGGATTCCGCTTTTCTAGACTACCAACGTCCCATGAACCAAGGGACCCGACCTCTCTGCCTGCAACTCGAATAAAGGGGTCCTTAACCGAGACAAAATCACTCGCGGGTCATGTGGATAGAATAATTATTTTCACCCGCCTCCCTCCAAAAAATCGTAACAGTCAAAACCGGAACCGGAAAAAAACGGCGCGCAGAAAAACCAAGAATTCTTAATTTCAAAAAGAGAACCGGGAGACACGGCGCGCGGCCTACGGGACCCGCGCCACGGGACCCGTCCTCACATGTACTTTTTCAGCGTCTCTTCGATCCGCGCCTTCGGAACAGCCCCGACGATCTGGTCAACCTGCTTCCCATTCTTGAACACTAGCAAGGTCGGAATAGCCATGATATCAAACCGGCCAGACGTCGCCGGGTTCTCGTCCGTGTTCAACTTCCCGAACGCCACCTTGCCGCTATACTCTTTGGCGAGCCCGTCGATGATCGGCGAGACCAGACGGCAGGGCCCACACCACGGAGCCCAACAGTCAACTAGGATCAAGGGATACTTCGAGATGAACGAGTCGAAGCTGGAATCATCAACCTTCACGGGCGAATCGGGCGAACCAGTCATAACAGCCTAGCCGTCCAAGCCATAATATAATCCTAACACGGAAAACGCCCCACTATCGATAGAATCCTATTCGGCCTTCCCCGCCGCCTCGCTACCACTGGCCCCGGATCCGTGGCAGTGTGGGCAGTAGACGCTCTCCGGCGGCTTCCCAGCAATAACATCCTTCGACCACCGGCCAGCCCCGGCGCAGTAAGCGCACTTCTGACCATCCGCAACACCAGTCGGTGGAGTCGCTGAAGCAGTTGACATTTCTTCTAGTCGATATCCGGCTTCCCGGTCAGCTCGACCTGTCTCTTCCCCTTCATCAACCGCGTGACCCACAAGACGCCAGCCATCTCCAGCCGCATCAAGTTCGTATTCAACTCGCGGAAGCTGACCTCGCCAAAGTTCGACCTCAGCTCCTTCTGAAGATCAATATCAGTCATCGAACCTTTCCTCTCCAACACCTCTACGATCGAGAGGGATATGGGCCTGGGACTCCAGACCTTGCTCAATGCCAGAGTCACCAGGACGAGCCTTTCCCCAGCATCTACGTGATCGGCACGGGAGCCCGTTCCTTCTTGAACCGTTTCGTGAACGACTGATACCAGTTCTCCATGTCAGGCGTCACAGACGGCTTGACTCTCTCCAGACCATCCCGGAAATCCTCGATCGTAACACTCTTCGTATCCATATCCCGCCTCAGCGAGATCAAGCCCGCCTCCCGGCAGACCGCTTCAAGATCAGCGCCCGAGTAGCCGGCGGCCTGGCTAGAGATCTGCTCCAGATCAACATCCCGCGCCAACGGCATGTTCCTCGTATGAATCTTTAGAATATTCAGCCGCGTCAAATGGTCCGGAGCCGGCACATAGATCAGCCGGTCAAACCGTCCCGGACGAAGAACCGCCGGATCAATAATGTCAGGCCGGTTCGTAGCACCAATAACGACAACATTGACCAGAGACTCTATCCCGTCCAGCTCCGTCAACAACTGGCTAATCACCCGCTCCGAGACGCCGCTATCGCCAAAACCCATGCCCCTCCTCGGAACCACAGAGTCGAGCTCGTCGAAGAAGACGATAGAAGGAGCAGCAGTCCGCCCCTTACGGAACACCTCCCGGATAGCCTTCTCAGACTCGCCCACCCACTTGCTGAACAGCTCCGGTCCCTTGATCGAGATGAAGTTCGCCTCGCTCTCCGTCGCCACCGCCCGCGCCAGCATCGTCTTCCCACAACCCGGAGGCCCGAACAATAGAATACCCTTCGGCGGCCTAATACCCACCCGGGTGAACGCCTCAGGCTTCTTCAGAGGCCACTCAACAGCCTCCTGAAGCTCCTGTTTAACATCAGTAAGCCCCCCAACGTCCGCCCACGTCACCGACGGCACCTCGATGTAGACCTCCCTCATCGCGGTCGGCGTGATCTCCCGATACGCGTCCGTGAAATCCTTAACGTTGACCTCCATCTTCTCCAAGATGCTACTGGGAATCCGTTCTTCCTCGAGATTGATCTCTGGAAGATACCGTCGCAGCGCTTTCATCGCAGCCTCACGACAGAGCGAAGAAATGTCCGCCCCCGTGTAGCCGTGGCAAATATCCGACAACCGGTGAAGATCCACATCCGAAGCCAGTGGCATGGTTCTCGTGTGAATCTGTAGAATCTCGTATCTTCCCATTTTGTCCGGGACCCCGATCTCGATCTCCCGGTCGAATCGTCCCGGCCTCCTCAGAGCAGGATCAATCGCGTTCGGCCGGTTCGTAGCACCAATCACAATGATATTGCCCCGCGCTCCCATTCCATCCATCAAAGACAAGAGCTGGGCGACGACACGCCGCTCAACCTCTCCAGTCACCTCTTCCCTCTTCGGCGCTATCGCGTCCATCTCGTCGATGAATATGATGCTCGGAGCAGTCTCCTGGGCCTTCTGGAAGATCTCGCGGAGCCTAGCCTCGGACTCGCCGTAGAACTTCGACATGATCTCTGGACCAGAGATGACGTAGAAGTTCGCGTCCGACTCGTTAGCCACCGCCTTTGCAAGCAACGTTTTCCCGCATCCAGGCGGACCGTAGAGGAAGACTCCCTTCGGAGGCTCTATGCCCAGCCTCTGGAAGAGTTCCGGATGGCGTAGTGGTAGCTCGACCATCTCGCGGATTCTCTGGATCTCGCCGTGAAGCCCTCCGATGTCCTCATAGGTGACGATCGGTATGCCTTTCTTCTCGGGCGTCGGCTCGCTCATCACCTGGACTACAGTCGACTCGGTGATCTTGACGGGCCCGTGCGGACGGGTCCTTGTCGCTATGAGCGGGACCGCACTCCCGAATATGCTGAGGAGGGTCATGTCTCCCTCCATAAACGGCATGTCCATGAACCGGCGCTTGACGAAGCCCACGAACTCCTCGTCAACACTCAGCCGGACATCGGTAGGAGCAAAGACAATAGTCTGAGCGTCCTTGACCTCCGCCTTCTTGATCGTGATATACTCGTTAAGCGCGACGCCCGCGTTTCTACGCAGAAGCCCGTCCATCCGGACAATCTCCTGTCCCTGGTCCTCGGCATACGCAGGCCACGCGATCGCAACAGTCGTCCGTTTACCGTGAACCTCGATAAAGTCCCCTGCCGTTATGGCAAGCTTCTGCATCGTCTCGTTGTCAATGCGGACCTTGCCATGACCCACGTCCCGCTGCTTAGCATCAGCTACCCTCAGCTGTACTTCCTTTGACATCGCTATTCTCCCAACTCCATGACGGTGATCGCGAACACGTCCGAGACGAGGACTCGACCCCTCGTGACTCCCAAAACGCCCCTATTCCTAACGTTCAACTGGTTATTGCCCCTCAAAAGACTTATCGTCATCATTAATGGAATCCGTCTCCCTGATTAGCCTCCGGGTCCCCAGAGACAGCAATAGAAAGCTGCCCAGTCCGAGCGGAGAGAGACTATACCCCCTGCCCTCTTTCACTATCAGCTCTCTTCGCGAGGACCTGTTTACCAGATCTGAGATATACTTAGGATTCACCGCGACCTTCAGAAGGTCCGTAAATGATGCGGAATTGTTACAGTTCTTGACCATGTGGCTGAGAATCTGGACCCGTCGTTTATTCGAGAAAAAGTCGCATATGTCGCACAAAGCGTCCAAGTCTGCCTCTGAATCATCCAACTCCCTCGTTATGAGCTGTTTAGTCGCAGGGTTCCACGCTACCTCCGACAAGGGCAGGTCTAGTAGAACCTCCTCATCGTTCTGGAGCGTTAGTCTAAGACCCATCTCTAACTCAAAACGTAAGAGAATCTCTGGTTATTTAGAGTTCCTGTCACTTAATTACCGAAAGTTAAGTATTAGGCAATCCTGCGCGAGACAATGACCTGGAACTCGCTAATGCCATCGGTCTGCTTCAACAGCTCCTCAACCTCGTCCATCCTTCCTTGAGCCTCCTCTGGGACCAGAACGTGGGCGATGAGAGCGACTAGTCCGAAGGCGACCGGCTCCTCCTCATACTTGTATATCGCGGCCTTTCCCTCCAACGTCTTTCGAATCTTCTCCTTCAAAACCGACATGTCCGCATGCGCATCTGAGGGGAATATCTTGATCGTGACCAGTACTTGCGTCATCGTCATCTATGGTCCAGTAAACCCGCACTTTGGACACTTGTACGGTCGGCCGAATCCACGGCACTTTTCGCAGCGCCAGATCGTGACCTCGCCGCACTGGGGGCACGGAAAATGGACAGCCCCTTCGCGTGGCAGTATCATGCGTCCGCACCAGTTGCACGAGGGCATTCGAACTGTACGGACTTCTGCCATCATCACGACCGCGGTCCGGCATCGAACCTCATCGGGATAATATGTCTTCGTCCAGACGGCATTCCTCCGGCTTCTTGTCGGGTCTGAGTCGCTCGAATCTTGGAAACCTCAGTTTCTTGTCTCGTGTGAAATTGGAGTACAGGATCTCACAAACCAGGCGGGGTTTGCACCAGAGAATCGGCGATGGAGCTTCGACTGTTCCTTTAATGATCGGGGATTTTGCAATTATCCTGTCCAGTCTTGACCTTAACGACTCTAGTGTCTTGTTGTCGAATCCCCCGCCAACGTTGCCAACGTGGGTGAGATTTCCCTTTTCGTTGAACATTGCCATGACTAGCGAGCCAAAGGTTGAGGCTCGTGCACCCTCACCGATCGTGTACCCCACAATGATCGCATCTATGGTTTGAGAGCCTTTGATCTTAATCCAAGAGCTCGTCCGGGTCCCTGGCAGATACGGTGAGAGTCTCTCTTTGGCGATGACTCCCTCGAAGCCCAGCTTCAATACCCCAGAGTAGAATTTTGAGCCTTCACCTTCGACATGATCTCCGTATGCGAGGTGGGGCCCTTCGACGAGTATCTCGCGCAAAATCTTCTTTCTTTCTTCCAAAGGATTCCCAACAGTGTCTTTCCCATTTAGATGGAGAAGGTCAAACGCGACGTACGTGGCGGGATTCGTGCCCCGGACCAGATCCACTGTCCTCGGATCGTTGTGTCCGAATCTGGTCTGCATCCTTCCGAAGTCCGGAATCCCCCTTTCGGTTAGCACGACAACTTCTCCGTCAACGACCGCTTTTCGGGCCTTGATCTTTGCCGCTACGCCACGGATTTCTGGGTAGGAGGCGGTGACGTCTCGAAGATTCCTGTTCTGAAGTCCGAGCTTTCCTTGTTCTAAAAATAGAAGCGCTCTGAGACCGTCCCACTTCACCTCGAAAAAATAATCCTTAGAATCGAAAGACTCTCCAGTCTTCGCCATCATCGGCTTTATCGGACGCTCTTGGAAGAGCGTCATCGTTTCTCTTGTGCTTTGATGCTCGCCTTGAGAGCTTCCATCAGATTCTTGGTCGGCTTTATCTCGGGAACTCGCAGCTCGATGACCTCTTCTCTGCCCTTCATCTTCGCTTCGACCAGTTTCATCAGATTCTCCTGGTACCTGTCCCTATACTCTTTGAAGTTGAAGGGTTTCTTCATTATCTTGATGAGCTGTCCTGCGAGTTCGAGCTCCTCCTTCTCAACCTCTGGTGGCTTCTTCAGCTCGGGAAAGTCTCTCGGGGTTCGGACCTCGTCGGTGTAGTGGAGTGTTGTCATGAGAATTGCGCCGTCGTAGGGTCTCAGCGCGACGAGGTGTTCCTTCTCATGCATGACGACTCGGCCGACCGCGACCTTGTTGTTCTGTTCTAGCGCGCCCAGCATAAGATAGTAGGGCTTGTCGCCGTGCTCGTCTGGGACGAGATAGTAGCTGTTGTCATAGTAGACCGCGTCGACTTTCTCAGCGTCTACGAACTGAAAGACCTCGACCATCCGTCCAGACTTTAGCTCTATCGACTCGAGCTCTTTCGGCGTGATGGGAATGTATTTTCCTTTCTGGACTTCGTAGCCTTTTATGACCTCCTCCCATGGCACCTCCCGGCCCTCCTTGGGGCAGATTCGTTTGAACTGCAGCGGGCTCTTGTCCCTTGGACACATTAGTCGTAGCCCGGTCTTGTGTTCTGAGATGGCCCCGTAGCTCTTGACGGGTATGCTGACCAGGCCGAAGCTTATCGCGCCTTTCCATATTGGCCGAGGGGGCAGATTCTCACTCTCCTGTCTCTAGCCGAGAACATTCTTTTTCTAGCCAACTCGGATATGAGCATTACTAGCTCCGGTCAACTGGGAAGAACTCTCGTTGAAGAGGATAACTGACATTGTGGAAGTCGGTGGGCGGAAGATTACTCTCTCCAATCTCGACAAGCTGTTGTGGAGGCGCGAGAAGATCTCCAAGGCGGACGTCATTCAGTACTACGCTGCCGTCGCGTCGAGGATGGTTCCCCTTGTCAAGAATCGGCCCTTGATGCTGAACCGTTTTCCCCACGGGGTTCCCGGAAAATCGTTTGTCCAGAAAGACTGGCCCAACCATCCGAGCTGGGTTAGCATCGCCCAGGTCCGGTCTCACAGCCTAAACAAGTCCGTCCGACACGTCGTCTGCAACGACGAGGCTACTCTGATCTGGCTCGCCGATATGGCTTGTTTGGAGATCAACCAGTTCCTCTCTACGGTTCCGAGGACGGACTGGCATGATGTGGCGCTGGTTGACCTGGACCCGTACCCGCCCGCCAGCTTCGAGGACGCCACGGAGATTGCCGAAGCGGTTCATTCAGCGTTGGTAGAGATGAAGCTACGGCATCTGATCAAGACTTCTGGTGCTGACGGCTTCCATTTCTTGATCCCGATCGTTCCAAAGTATCCGATTGAGACAATCCGCAAGTTTGTCCTGATGCTGGGAGTGCTGATGGAGGATTTAGCTCCGAGAAAGGTTTCGACTTCGAGGAACCGAGCTGATCGGATCGGGAAGGTCTATGTTGACTTTTTCCAGAACGGTCTGCAGAAGACTGTCGCGGCGCCGTTTACGCTTCGACCGCTACCAGGGGCGCCAGTATCCTTCCCGATAGATCCGAAAAGGCTCAATACTCGTTTCAAGGCGGAAGAGTTCAATCTGTTCACGGTGCCGGAAGTCTTGAAGAAGGGTGGCGTTTCCGAGTTTGATATTTCTCCCGATCAGACGCTGGATGGGGCGTTCCGTGAGCTCGGTGTGGAGTTGTAGGATGGTTTTGGTGGGCCGGGAGAGATTTGAACTCTATCGACCTGGTGGTTCTCGACCCCACGGTTATCAGCCGTGTGCTCCTCGGCCCGAGCGTCGTTCCTGGTTAACCGTGCTGAGCTACCGGCCCATTGGTTTTGCGGGCTGGGCTCTGACGGGAATTAACATTTTCCGGATTTGCCGGGGCTTGTCTGTGTCTAAAGTCTTTTAGATGGTTTCTGGGCCGGGCGTTGGTTGGGTTGGGCCGGTAGTTCAGCCTGGTATGCTGGGCGGTCGTGGGCTGCCTGGGCCGTAGAACGTCCGGTTCGCATGGGGAAAATTCTCCTCGGGTGACCGGAAGGCCGCGGGTTCAAATCCCGCCCGGTCCACCAAGATTGATGCTCGTAAATTGTGATGGGTTTCTGGAGTTCTGGGATGCCCCCCGGGGAGGTCGAGAAATAGATAACAGAAAAAGAAAAGATAGTGAAAAACGGAAAGATTTCGCGTTCTAGTATTCGCTGGGTCTGTGGCGAGCGGATTGATCGCGATCGAACGCTTGTCTGCGATCATGGGACGTGCCTGATGATTCTCTTTCTTGGACGCGCCTCATACACTGGTTTTGCGTCGCGAGGACCAACGCTGATGAAATTTCTTAGAGGAGGGTCTCGCCAGTTGAAACCAAACTGAGCGAGTCTTGCGATCCAAGGCGCAGAATGCGCTGGTCGAGCGTTTTCGTTATCGTGGAGGTCAGCGTGCAGGTCAGCGTGAAAACTCCGTGAGGACAAATCGCTAACTTATGGTTTATACTCTATTTGGTAAATTTATCGTCTGATAACCTGCGCGCTTTTGCCTATAATCCACGAATTTGTCATAACCTGCGATTCACTTCATCCTACAAACAGCAGTACTGTAATCTTCTTTAGTTCAGCCCCCAGCCCAACGATTGGCCAGAGTCTTATGATGGGAAGCAGCAAGTGCCCCAACTGTGGCGAGGCTATTGGAAGTGGGTCGTCATTCTGTCCTACATGCGGAGCATCCTTAGCATCAACAACCACGTACGCGACGCCCGCGATATTCTCAAGATTAGTCCCCCAGTTCAGCGGGAACGGCTACATAGTCGAACAGAAGATCCTCGCACTGAGAGACACTTTCGGGATAAAAGATCGCAACGGGAATCAACTCGCCTACGTGAAGAAGCAGTTAGTTAGCTTCGGGCCGAAATTCTGGTACGAGGCTCCTAACGGACAGAGAATAGGCGAGATCCACGGAAAAGTTCTGACCATCCGCCCAACGTACGAGGTGTACGACTCGCAGGGACAACTGGTGGCTCAGGTGAAGAAGAAGCTGTTGAAACTTGTCGGTCAAGCATGGTGGATGGAAGACCCGACAGGCCAAGAGATAGCCAAGATAAACGGGAACGTCTTGGCCCACGACTATTACGTTCAAGACATGGCCGGCCAGCCAATTGCTCATATCCACAAGAAATGGGTCTCCGTCCGAGACTCTTACGGGATCGAGATGCTCAAACCAGCCTTCGACCCCTACCTAGTCTTGTCCTACGCGATCAGCCTAGACAACACCGAAAAGAAAGATCACAAGTAACCCCTAGACTCAGCGCTCGACCCAAGCAAGCCCCCCGCGTTTTAGACTCGACCCAAGGCAAAGGCATGGTTCCCCACTTTCGTCGCCAAAGTTCAGATCATCCCAGAATACTCTGTCGAAAGCACAACTGCGGATATGCAGGCCTAAGTGAGCTTGCTAAGGGTATTTTCCACTTCAGCTTCGGCATTATCAGCTTTGATGAATATCGGGACGTTCTCCATTCCTGTTGCTATGAAACTTGAAAGTAGCCATTCGCCAGGGGCGAATTCTAGGGTCTTCTCGAGAATCTGTTTGTCGATAGTGAAAGTGTCGCTCACCACCGTCCGATCATAGGGCCGGGGCAGTGTCCCGATGAAGTAGGTATGGAGCTGTTGGAGGGCGTTCGTATTGAGATACGCTATCCTCTGTGTGGCGAGACACCCCCCGAGACCGTACTTCCGTCCCTGTCTCAACAGCGTCTCTACGACTTTGGAGCAGTCCTTGTCGATGCCTGACGAGCCGCTGAGGTCGGGGACGAATTCCTGTGCCTCGTCGAATACGAAGAGCACGTACGGCTTGACTTTGAAGGACCGTTTTCGTCGTTGGAGGAACTCGCGGGCTAGGTCCACAACTAGCTCCTTGATGACGTAGGGATCCGATATCGAGATGCAGGTGAGCCGGGACTCCTTCTCAACTAGGTCTCTGATTCCCTGTATGTCGAGCCCTCCGGTAGTCCTCTTCTCCTTCTCCGCGCGCTTCAGATTGTCCAGTAGGGTTAGCCGGCTGGTGGCCCATGCGTATACTCCGCTTCGGTCTGAGATCTTGAACTCGTCGATGGCTGTTCGTCCCCACTCGTCGAGTTGTTTGATGAAATCCTCATCGATAGGTCTGGAGTCCGTCACCTCGTGGCCGGCCTTGTAGTCTACAAGCTCCTGGCGGATCCGGTCTAGGGCGTTGACATAGTGGGGCTTGTCCAAGCTCTCGTTTCGCTGCCTGTTGAGCTCGTCGAGAATGTCGCCAAATGTCGGGATCTTGGATTCAGGTTTGAGATAGTACGTGATCTTCTTCTGGCCAAATATTTTGGCGAAGACTTTCCGCACCCGGTCATCGTCCTCGTACTCGCGCGGTTTCACGACGCTGGCGTAGAACTGCTCTGCGTTGGTGACAGGGTTTTCGAGGATAATCTTGGAGGAGATCTTGTCCTCTGCAAACAAGTCCATGAGGAGGAAGGGATACTCGCTGGAAATGTCGAATACGATCACCTTGACCTCCGGTTGATGTATCAGCAATCTTCGTAGCACGTTTGAGAGGAGGTTCGACTTTCCGGCGCCGGTAAACGCGAAGATTCCGAAGTGGTATCGGACCATTGCCTCAAAGTCGAGATAGATCGGGATCTTCTCCTCCATGGACTCGAACATCTGGATCGTCCCGATTCTCGGGTCCTTGTAGGCGTCACTCGTCGTTGTCTTCGGGTTGAAGCCGAGCTTTGCCAGTATCCTCTGATTGTACATGTGGCTGATCATGTCGCGGCTAAGAATCTGGGCCTCGGCGGCTATGACCGGATATGTGAAGCCCTTCTCATACTTGGGCTCCGCACTGTCGTTGAGAATGAGATCGTAGTTGATGGGAAGGGCACTGATCTGAACCATCATGGTCGACTTGTCGCTTGTGTCCCAGTCTTTCACGGATTGTTGTATGATCTCGAACTGCATGGGGTAGTAGCTGTGCTCAGAGAGACCCTTCAGCCCGTAATGTTCTGGCCAGACCCGGGAAATCACCATCAGTGAATATCGATGATCCTTCGAATTTGATTTGAAATTTCGGACCGCGATGAGCATTCCTTCCTCGATAAGACCCATGGCATCCTTGTGGTACTCGACCTTTATCCTACACTCGTATCGGGCGGATATGCCTGTGAGCTCGTGGGTTGCGACTGGCATGAAAGCTGGTGTGACTGCGGCGAGGCGGGCCTTGAATCGGCCGTTGAAGTCTGTGAAGTATCTAGATGTTATCTCTTCGAGCACCCTCGATCTCGCTCCTTCGCTCCCGGAACGTGCTCATGTAGAATACAAAGTGTCGCAGCTTTGGATTGTTCATAAGCCATTTCCCGGTCGTGTCTATGATCTTTCGCATCTCTTCGTTGTGCCATTTGGCGACCTTGTCGGCGATGAATAGTGGTTTGTTATGGCCGAAGAGCTCAGGGACGCTGTTGCTCGTCATGGACCCGAGTGTGATCATGACGAGTTCCTGGATCGGATTCTTGACATGGTTGTCTTTGAAGATGATGGGTTGAACGGGTTCATCGGCGCTACCGTAGGAGTGGGCGAACTTTGTCGTAGTGTCCGGTCGAAAGTCGAAATCTGGGTAGACCAGCCGATCTAGGAGCAGTACGTTGCTTCTCAACTGTGGATCGTAGGCTGTCTGTGAGAGCTGAATGTAGCTCTTGAGAAACAAGCGTTCCGGCGTGATCTTGTTCCGTATAGCGCCTCCGACAAAGCCTGCCCTCTTCTCGAAGTCGGGGACTATCATCAAGAATGAGGAGTCGTACTCTATCAAGGACCACGGAACATGAATGGATTCATGGTTGAATACGCTGAGAGTCTGGAGCAACATTCGGTCAGTGTTGGGTATACGAGACAACTGCTCCTGGCTGAGGTCTGATCTCCATAGCCGGTTAGATACCATGACTGGAAGGACATGATTTTTGAAGTCCCTGGCCGCAGTATCCTTAGTCAACCCCAGAAGCAGGATTCGTTTCTTCCAGCATTCCTCGACCAAAAGGTCTAGCGTGAAAAGCGTAAGGAACGATAGATCCTGGGTCGTTAGCCAGTGTAGGTCTCCATTCTTCATTACTTGGAGCGGGTTCTGTTTTGGTTTTTCCTCGAACATTCTACGCCCGTAGGTTTCGACAAGCTTCCGGATTCGGGGCCAAGTCTTGTTATACCGCTCTCTGAGCGTATATGTTCCCGCGGATTCCTCCAGAAATCCCTCTTTGATCAGTTTCCCGAGGAACCGTTCGACGCGCTTCTGCCGATCATCCTCCTTGATTCTAAGCTTGGAATAGAGATCGGCTGATGTGAGGAAACCGGCTCGTTCGATCTCAAGGAGGCATCGGTATCGAAGGTAATCTCCGCGGGGCGGTGGAAGGTCGAGCGCGGGATTGTCCAAGTGATGTCTTGCATATGCGAGATCGTTGATGTCTATCGGTACGTCGTCGACTTCGAGCCCGACTAGCGCCCCGTTGCTCTTCCAGAGTTTTCTCCTAGATGTGTCATAGATGAGGCTGGCCAGCATCGTGGCCAGGCTTCTATCCAACAGGAGAATCCTTGGTCCATCCTCTTCCCGTGAGAGCCGGTAGGCGAGGTAGAATTCGGAAAACGTCATTATCCAGTTGGCAACCGTCGAGTTGTTCGCGATCGCTTCGTCCGTAAGCGGACGAGTTAGAGAAATCTCGGAGACCTCACCCGGCTGGATGAAGCTCTGGTCTATCTCCGGAACCTCGTTGACGTAGACCGGAACGCAACTCGACAGTGCGCGACCGCTCTTGAGAAAGTGATCCTCGTACTCAACTCTAGGAGGACTCTTCTGAGGATAGGTTATCGTCCCACGGGCAGCATAGGAGCCGCCGAAGAAGACCACCAGATCGAAGAGTGGACGGGCATAGTCGGTTCCGTCAACAGCCGCGAACGAGACCCGGTCGGTCCCGAAGAAACGCTTCGCCGTCTCATGGCACGATTCTGAGCTAAAGTCTGTTCTGATCAAACTTTCGAAGACTCGCTCATACATTCCCTCAAGCGTCTCGAATCGAGCGCGATATCCTTCGATCTGATCCGTGGCTCCGCTCTGAAGCAGAGTGCCAGCTCTCTCGATAGCAGAACTGAGTGAGGATGAAGCGGGAGCTATCTTCTCTACAGTAGACAAGATGTAATCGCGGTTGAGCCTGGGCCTATAAAGGTGGGACTCGTCACCGTAAGTTCCTTCGCGCACGCTCCTAATGATTATAGGAACGATCCTTTGGCAAGGCTTGACCAAATGGCACGAGGAAACAGCCACATGCTGGCGGGGAAGGTAGTGCTGTTCCTGCAGTTCGGATTCATTGTTTTCCTAATCTATGCTCTCTCTGCAGAATACCAGTCAAACCGGTTCCAGCAGAGCTGGATCTCGGTCAAAGCGTCTTGGCTGCAGTATCTTCTCAACGGCTACCTGGCGGCGGCTCTAATTGGAGTCTTCATTGGCGGAGCCTTTCTGCTCGTGGGGGACATTGTGAGGAATAGGAGGAGAAGAGGGGGCCTCAAAACAGTAGTCTAGCGTGAGGCCAGGGCGATACGTTCTATCTCGTCCCGCTTACGGACGGATGCGCTCTTCGGGTCCCTAGCTGCGGCGAGAATCAGTTCCTCAGCGAGGCACTCGTCGACCGTCCGAGGATTGTTGTGGGATGCCTGACGGGACAACTGGGTAATGTGTCGAAGAGAAATGTCAACTCTCCTCTGTGGGGCTATGTCTACTGAGATCGGATAGACGATTCCACCGTAGGCGATCCTAGTAACGTCCTCAGCAGGGGCCGCGTTCTCGATGGCTCGCACGATAATCTCGATAGGATTCTTGCCTGTACGGATAGCGATGATGTCCATGGCGTTCTTGACGATGCTGCTGGCGCGGGACTTGCCGCCGCCTGCTACCCCGGGTCGCATCATATCGTCGATTAGCCGTTCGACAACGTTGATGGTTGACTTTCGGAAGCGGGCGTGCTCGTGACGTCCACTGGTGTGCGGAAGGAGTATGGGTCTCGCGGAAATGTATCGTTTGAGCCCTGGGTCCTTTGCCTCAATGTCGGCTGTCGACCATTTGCCGAACACCTTAATCTCGGGAAGCTTCTTCAGATCTTTGCTCAAACGATCCAGCGTCTTGAGCTGTCCGTCTCCATCATTTTAAACGTTCGCGGAAACAGAACCTCTAATTCTTCGTGTTGACCCTTTTGATCCGGCCGGGGTTGCACGGGATGAAAGTTCTCTTCGTCTGTGACGGCAACATCTGCCGTAGCCCAATGGCTGAGGCGTTGCTGCGTCAGACTTTAGCTGACAGGAGTATTGACGGGATCGAAGTATCATCCGGGGGTCTGGTTGCGAGCCCTTGGAGTAAAGCGCACTCGCAACTTCGTCGAGTACTCGGTCCCGCCTACCACCTTGTCGAGAATCGACCCTCGCAATCGCTAACCGAGGAACTCGTCGGTGGCTCGGATCTGATTTTGGGTATGGAGAACCGGCATGTTCGCCAGATTCTGGAAAAATATCCCAAGTCTCAAGGACGAGTTGACAAGATTACATCCTACGCTGGGAGAGATGGCGAAGTCAAGGACTTCCCCGATAGTGGATATGGAGACGTGTTTACCTGGCTTCGCCACTGCCACTCGATTATGCTTCCTTGCGTAGAGACTATCGCTGATAGATTGGTTCATGAGAGATAACTCGTCTGTCGCTTCTGGCAAAACGGGGAAGGTTGATTAGGAAAAGCGTCGTAGACTCATCCGGTTTGTTTGACCGTTACTGAAGTTCTCGAAAGACCTGCTCCCGAGAAGCCATCAATTCCAATCGAATCGCTACTCTCAGCGAGGCTTCTGCTTGAACCCGAGAACGTGAATGATCGTATCTATTTCCTGTCGGACATGAGTGGAGTTCTGAGCCTGTATTCCATGGACAAGATTGGGAGCATTCCAGAACCTCTGCTTCCAGGCGGGATGGCGCTTGTTAATCCACACTTGATGCCTGGCGACAACTACCACGTTATTCCCAAGCTGGGAAAAATCTTGGTCATGATCGATAAACTGGGCGATGAGAACTATCAGCCTAGTCTGATCCCTCTCAACGGTGGGATTCCTGAATCGCTGCTCGGGGACAAGTATCGAGATCAACAGATTGCCTGCGTGCATTTTGACAAGGACCGGAACATCGCTTACTTCTTCCGGGACAACCGGAAGACACCCGATATCGAATGCCTCAAAGTCAACATGGAGACCGGTGAGGTCAGCTCACTCGGGACAAGCATCTACGGGAACATCTGCAACGGAGTGAGCTCTGACCATTCGACCGTGATTCTTGCGGACAACTACACGGCAGGAGATGTCGTCCTGTACTATCGGAAGCCCGGTATGACGGAGAGGAGATTGCTCTACGGCGTTCCTCTCGAACAGAGGGAGGGAAAGCAGATTCCACCGAGTGGCATCGGTTGGTGCAGTTTCGTTGACAACGACAAGGGATTGTTATTCGCGTCAACTATCTTCCATGACAGCGGGGGTCTGACCTACCTCTCACTGGACAATCCATCCCAGCCAATCGACATTCCCGTGAAGGGGCTGCAGCATTCTGGTCAAGGAGAGATGGTCGGACTGCGGAAAGTTGAGGACAACCGGTTCGTCTTGGAGTACAATATCGATGGAGCTTCCTGGGCGTACGAAGGGGCGTTCCACGGAGGAGCATCACCAGCCTTCGAAGTAGGCCGGGTCCTGGTTGGGACCCCACCATTATCGGGTGGCGTGGTACTGGGTCTTGAATGGCAGGTAACGAATCATAATCCCCTGCAGGTCGAGTATGCTTTCGCTTTCACGAAAGCCAACAGCCCCTCACAGCTCTACCTCATCCCAAGCGGAGGAAAGTCTACGGCAACACGTCTCTCAAGCGAAAAGGTCCTTGGCATTCCGGATGAGTATCTTTCTCCCGGCGAAGATGCCAGCTATACATCGTTTGACGGACTGGAGGTTTCTGCAAGACTCTATCTCCCCTCCCCAAAACTCGGTTACAAGGGTCCGAGACCTCTGGTCGAATATGTTCACGGAGGGCCGCAAGGACAGGAGAGGCCGGATTTCACATGGTTCTCGATGCCCTTGATCCAGTACTTGACATTGAATGGTTTCGCGGTCTTCGTTCCAAACGTGCGAGGTAGTACGGGCTATGGTATGCGCTACATGAAGTGGGTGGACAAGGACTGGGGCGGAAAAGACGTGCTGGACCATATTGAAGGTCTCAAGCGTCTGGAGAAGGATTCCCGGATCGACTCGAGCCGCCGAGGCGTTGTTGGACGATCCTATGGTGGATATATGACGCTGACACTGGCGTCTAGACATCCAGAACTATGGAGGGCGGCCGTTGATATGTTCGGCCCATACGACCTGCCGGCTTGGATCTCGCGCATTCCACCGACCTGGCAGACCTTCTTCCGGCTGACTCTGGGAGATCCTGTGAAGGACCGGGACTTCCTAGTGGAGAGGTCGCCTAAGACCTACATGAGCCACTTGTCTAGTCCGTTGATGATTATTCAGGGAAAACATGATCCCCGAGTTCCAGAGCCAGAGTCTTCACAACTGGTAGAAGATCTACGGAAGGACGGCGTCAAGGTCGACTATCAAGTGTACGAAGATGAGGGGCACGACGTGCTACGGTTCAAGAACAGAGTACACTGCTACAACACCATTACGGAATTCTTCCGAAAGAATCTGGGAAACTAGACAAACAGGATCGAAGGCCCGTTGGGGCCTTAGTCATCAGTAGTTGGCAGCCATTCCTCTATGGAATCCTTAATCTGACCAGATTCTCCTGGAGATCCAGCTTTGACAGCGACATTTCGGGAGGGCGATCTGGTGCTTCTCTACCAAGACCCCAGACGACACTGGATTGCCAGAGCAGGTGAGGGCCGGTTCCATACGCATCGTGGATATCTTGATCTCAAAGACCTCGTAGGGATCGAGTCGGGAGTCTCAGTCAAGACCAGCCTGGGTCAATCACTTGCAGTATTCAATCCTCGACTTTCGGACTTGGTGGACTCCTTCGACAGGCCGACGCAAATACTGTATCCCAAGGACATTGGATATGCCCTCTACATGTTGGGCCTAAGGAATGAAGACAATGTCGTCGAAGTTGGGACCGGTAGCGGCGCATTGACCGCCGCAATCGCGCAATCAGTTGCGCCGGATGGGAGAGTCTACACGTACGAGAACCGAAGAGAATTCTTGAGGGCAGCCCAGAAGAATGTGGAGAAGGGAGGCTTGTCCCATCTGGTGACATTCAGGAACCTTGATCCCGCGGAGGGATTCTTGGAGAGGAACGCGGACGCGGCGGTCATCGATCTCGGCGATCCTTGGAAGATGGTAGCGCCTGCTTGGGAAGCGTTGGTAGGAGGCGGAATGCTGGCGGCATTCACCCCTACAGTGAATCAGCTGGAGAAGCTGGCTGAAGCTCTCAGGAAGAACATGTTTCTTGTCCTTGAGGCAGTCGAGCTCCTGGTGAGAGAGTTCAAGACCGAGACTGGAAAAGTGCGGCCAGAATCCCGGATGATCGGACACACAGCATACGTGACAATAGCACGAAAGGTCGCGTCGAAAGAATAAGCGTCTATATAGTGGGAAGACGAGGTGGCTGTTAGCCTTAGGATGGTCCAGTCATAAATGGGCACCGCAAGCTTCCGAGATTCAGAAGTTGGTAAGTTAGTCCGGGGGGCAGTGGTCATTATTGCGGCAGCCTTCATGATCCTCCCCGCCTACATCAACTATGAGCTGGGAATCACAAAGCAGGGACTAGACCCGGTCGTCTCGATGGCAATAAGCTTGCAATTGTTTGCCATTGGGATTATCCTGTTCATTGTTGCAGTGGGCAAAGAAAAATTTATGCCGAAGGCCCAGCCACAGTAGAACCCGGCCCAGAACAGCCCCTCCACCGGAGGTCTTTCGTGAGTATCTCTGATCTAGACGTTAGTTACGGGTTTCTCAGTATTCGTTTCCTCGTTGGGGCTGGGCTGCGGAGAGGAAACTCTCTGGGCCCACTCTTGGACGACTTCGATCAGTTGAAGTCGTAGGTCTTCGCCCTTGAGCTGGGATCTTCTCAGGGTTCGTATATTGTCCGCAAGCAGGACCGACCCGAGCACGTCCTTGGTCCATTTCTCGAAATCCCTGCGCCCTATGTGATATTCCAAAGCTTCGAGTGGGACGATCTTGAGAGCTCCCAAGAACTCTTCGATGGACGATGCCAATACTCCCGAGTACTGCCCGAGACCAGTGTCGAAATAGAATGACTTGTCTTGTGGGACTGCTATGACACCATCGACTGTGGTGCCTGCCTGTACCTTTGTGTTGGGCCAGAGCTTGCTGCCTGGCAGAATCTTTGCCCTCTCGCCGATGTTGCAACCCTGCCCGATGATCGCCCTGTCTATTGAGACATCATTCCCCACGATCGCCCTCTCCCCAATGATGGTCGATTTTACGGAACAGTTGTTGCCAATAACAGCTCTCTCGAAGACGATTCCAGACTCGAAGCTTGTCCCAGCTAGTAACTGCGCGTTCTCCTTCAACACTGTACCCGGCCGGATTTGGACGTCATCCCCGAGTGATGCGCCATTCTCGACCCAAGCGGGACCCCTGATCTCGGCTCTCCGACCGATCGTGACATCCCCTCTGGCAAACACGCCTTCGCCTGGATCTCCAATCATCCTTGCGTCCCGCGGCGGTTCCTTGACGAGGTTTCGTAAGACCCAGTTAACACCGCTCAAGTAGCCCTTCAACTCCCCAACATCAACCCAGAACGCATCTGATGCGTACCCGAAGAGATGTTGGCCTAGTCGCATAAGGTAGGGGAAGAGATCTTTCGCAAAGTCCCACCTCTCATTCTCGATATAGTCGACGACTTCAGGTTCGAGAATGTAGAAGCCTGTGCTGACGAGATTGCTCTGAGCAGTTCCAGCTGGAGGTTTCTCGACAAACTTCACTATCTCATCATGCTTATCGAGAACTGCTACGCCGTACGAGGACGGATCCTCAACAGTCGTCAGCGCGATCGACACCTCACCTCCATGGTTGGAATGGAAGTGCGCCATTTCCTGAAGCGGTATTTCGCTAATGACGTCCGACTGGACCACCATGAACGTATCGTCTAGGAGATGTGAGGCGAGCTTCAAACTGCCCGCAGTTCCAAACGTAACTCCATCCGGCTCAACCACATGGGTGATTCCTACTCCAAATTTCGACCCGGTTCCCACGTATCCCATAATCTGGTCCTTCAAATATCCCGGAATGATGATAATGTCCTGAAATCCACTCTTGACGAGGTGTGACAATACATAGTAGATGATCGGATTTGGACCCAGGGGAAGCATCGGCTTCGGCCGGGTGAATGTAAGAGGCTGGAGACGTGTCCCCTCTCCACCGGCCAAGACTACCGCCTTCAAGGTTCATGCGATCCAGACGTTAACGCGTCGCTAGTCGCATCTGGCCTCCCATAGCAACTTGGGATGGACATGTATAAAGTGGCTAGAGGAATATCAGAGAAAATCCTCCGCGATCATCTTCAGCCCACTGAGCTCGTCGGCTATAGAGCCGCTGCCGTCCGGGCTTGGGGCTATAACCGCGTAGGAAACTCCAAGCGATTCTAGCCGTTTCATCACATTCCTGTTCTCTCCTCGGTTGGACGAGAGCATGACTCTCCTCTCGCCTAATGGTGAGGTGTACTCTGATCTATCGGCTCCGGAATTGAGACCTATACGCACGCAGATCTCTTTCTTCTTCGACTCCGGGACGCTCTCTCTGAACTCCGAGACCAGTTTCGAAAACTTGTCGAGAGGTAGGACATTTGGGTGCCAAGCATCACCCAAGGTGGCGGCCCTTTTCATAGCAGCGTGGCTAGATCCTCCTATCCATATCGGGAGTTTCTGCTGGACGGGAGAGGGCTCAAAGACTGCGTCCTTGAATTTCTGACGGAGAACCATGCTTTCGAATTGGGTCCTTCCCGCCCACAGATCTTTGATCAGCCGAATCGACTCGTCCAGTCTCTTCCCCCGGCTGTGAAAGTTTGATCCGAGATATGAGAACTCGGTGTCATTCCAGCCAGCGCCCATCGCTAGTATGAGTCTTCCATTACTCAGATTGTCTATCGTTGCGAGCTGCTTGGCCACGATTATGGGATTCCTCATCGGTGTGATGAGGGACGAGATCCCCAGCCTCAGCCTCGTTGTCGCGGCGGCAAGATAGGCGAGGGTTGTGACGCTCTCGAAGATTCTCTCGTAAGGCGTCCCACTATTCTTCGGCATCAGGACATGGTCGGTACACCATATGGAATCGTATCCTTGCTTTTCCGCTTCAGCTGCAACCGTTCGGAGTGCCTCAACGGAACAGCTCTCGCCGTAATTCGGAACGCATACTCCTAGCTTCATTCTCAGGTTTGATCGGAATTTCGACTCCGCTTAAGACTGTCTAGGGACAGACGCGCCGGAAGAATGAACCGTTAGTGGTGGCTTTCCAGATTAGAGAAGCTTGGACAACCGGTCCGTTACTTCTCTCAGCCGGTCTCTGTACGGGTCCATCTTCGACGGACTGGACCTTGCCAAGTCTTCGAAGTAGGAGACGTAATCCCGCATCTCGCTAACCATCGATTCAACAGAGGTGGGTCTCTGGCCGAACGGAAATCCAAATGGGAAGCTTCCTTCATCTTTTCCATTGTCGGTGAGTTCGTAGCGTCCATCCTCTCTCTTCTTAAGCGCGCCCTCGACTGTCATCTGGTCTAGGAGGGGATATATCGACCCGGGAGATGGTCGCCAACCTCCCCAGCTCATCTTCTCAATCTCGTCGATAATTTCCGCGCCATTCTTAGGCGACCGTCCGACTATTGAAATGATCCAGGGTCTGAGCCATCCACGCCTCATCCCTCCCCAGTGTCTATGTCCCCACATGATCCCGAGACGATATCGGATAAGCGATATCGGATTATAAGACCTTAGCTCTCCGCACCCTGGTCTATAGCAGAACCCTGTTTGACATCTGTCGCGTCAGAGACAAGTTTGCTTATCTCGTTCCAATCGCTAGGGCCCTCGTCACTTTACAACGACTACTGCCTGCGATTTGCCGGCCAATGAGGCGTCGGATGAATCCTTGACCTTGAAACTGGTGACCCCGGCTATTAGAGCCATGAGAAGAAACAATACGATTGACACTAGGAAGCCCGTTCCTGGGCCTATGGAGTAGAGGACTCCTCCGAGGTAGGATCCGGCTATCAAACCAGAGTTCTCGAGCGTGAGATAGAAGCCATACTGGCCCGCCCTTGTTGCACCTGATCTGATAATAGCGAGAATCGAGTAGGCGATGTAGCTCGACGCCCTTGAGCTTCCAAAGAGGAAGACTAGCGGGAAGGCAAACAGAAGATTCCTCGTCAAGACGATGCCAGCAAGACCTGTGGCCGATACGACTAGTCCAAGTGCCATCGTCTCTCCACGGCTTCGCACGTCGGCTCTTCGCCCCAGTAAAATCGCGAAAGCCGTCTGCCCAAGAGCCTGGATGGAACCCAGACCCTGTATCGTACTAGGGGAGAGTATCAGAACGTCATGGAAGAACAGCGGAACGAAAGGCGATGCGATACTGAATGCAACTGCGGTCCCTGTTAAGAATAGGAGAAGAGTTGCTTCAGGTAAGGATTTCGGAACCTCGAGCCTGTATGCCCGAGCATCTTTCGGAGTCGATGGCTGCGTTCGCATCCTGAATAGGACGACTGTCGATATTGTGAACAACCCGAAGGAGAGAAGGAAGATCCCGCGAATCGAGATCCAAGTCAGAAGAAGACCGCCAACCGCTGGAGAGAATACGAAACCCAGAGGTGCTGAGGCCCAGACGACACCGAAGTTGGACCCCGTTCTATTCCTCTCACTCGCGCCCGCAATGTAGGCGTTGAATGCTGGGATGTTGAAACCGGAAGCCTGCAACAATATGATTCCAGGGAGGACATCCGTCCATGTCTTGGCGTAATAGTAGAGAAGTGGAGCAGGCAGGCTCATTGCCCAACCAATAACCAAGAGCGTTCTCAGTTCGTACTTGTTAGCAAGGATTCCTCCCGGGATCATGCTAGCGGCAAGGGCCACAAATCCTATGGAGTAGACCAGCCCGACTTGGCTGGGATCCGCATTTAGCTCTCTGAGAAAAAGCGGCCAGATGTAGTTGTAGAGTCCATATCCGAAGCTCCAGAGGAAGAGAGACCAGAAGAGAAACCTAAGATCTCTCTGAAGCTTCCGAACAGACCCGAGTGGGCTCGCAATCCAAATTCTCAGATCGAATTAGGCCTCCGCTTTTCAAGGAGCATGATGTTTCCGAGATCGCCAGACCAGCCAGTAGTCTCAGGCCCAGTAATCATAGTGGCATTATTCGGATGGACGGTGGTGGCTTCCGTGGTAATGGGCATCTCTTCCAGGTAGGGTGTCCCGGTCGTCTTCTCCACCCTGGGATCCCACCTGCGTCGAACGTCGACCTTACGACTGCTCCCTTCCGGGCCTCGCCGGATTCGACCGTGAGGAGGTAACAACCCTCTCTTCAGAGAGCGCTCCTCCGCCGCCGACCTGGTAGGGCAGAGTGTCATGGTTGACAGCCAAGTCTTCAGCCTGGTCGAGGCTACCGCTCACCAGCGTTGGCGGACCCCCGCATAGGTCGATTTCGGGTAACAGGAAACGACCAGCTTCCCAGTCCCCCACCACCGCCCAAAGAACTCGAATCGAACCAGTCGATATAAGAATATCAAACTCAATGGTTCGTAACCTCAGACATACCAGCTAGCCAGTCCCCGAGCGGAGTGCTTTTACATGGACACATTCCTTGCATCAGATATGGTCGATGAAGAGTCAGAGCTGCCAGAGGACGAGGCCGAAATGGCTGGAGAAGAGTCTGAAGAGAAGGAACAGGTAGCTTCCAGTCGGACACTCGCGGACATACCCGTAATCCCATTCGAGCCTCCGACAACCGGGAGCGGTCACGACATAGGCGACAAACAGGGAAAGCTTCGGACCGCAATATTGGAACGCGTGTCGCAAAGCGAGATCGACAAATTCAAGGAAGCACTCAAAGGGCGTCTCGTAACCGTCACGCTTGGTTTCTTTCTATGGAAGGGATCCCCGAAAACTACCAATACTCGGGCTGTGAAGGACCTTGACAATCTCATGAAGATAATCTTCGACGTGCTAGGCAAAGGCCAACAAGGACTCGGACTTCTTGAAGAAGACAGTTACATTTGCGAGGTCTACGCGAAGAAGGAGCTCGTTGAGGACCGCAGTGAAGAAGGACTCCGGATCATAATAGAAGAGTACGAGGACGAAGAGATGCTTCATACACTAAAAGAATTCTACTCGAAGAAGAGCAAGGATCCCGCCTAGACCGGCGGCGGGGTCTCATCTAGCTTCTCCTTGGGGAGCTTGGTCCATTTGAGGAAGTCGGGATCGGGCTTCTCCTCCTCATAGAGCTGCTTTCGGCGACACTCGAGCGGAGTCGGCTCCCGTTTAAGAAGATCGGCGGCGACGAGCAATTTGTGACTGGCTTTCTTTGCGGATTCTCTGACCGGCTCAAGGAATTTGTACCATCCTTCATCTCTCAGCAAATGATGATCGATGACTACTGTAGGAACTTCACTCACTATCTTCTTCATATGATGCACCGCGGTCTTGAAGAACTCTTCTCCTATTCGGAATCCTTGTAGGTATGTCGGGGGCCCTCCCATTATCAGCAAATCAGGCCTCTCGTCAATGATCATCCTGGCAGTTCCTTCAGCCACGGGTCCTTGGACATCGGGTGCGAAGACTAGTTTCTCATCGCCCTTTTCCACGATGCAGAGCAGAACCCAGCCGAGCCCCGATTCGTCCTCGCCGTGGGGTACGGGTTCGGGAAAGCGAATTGTCGTCTCTCCGAACTCAAAAACTCGGCCATCAGCGGCTTCGAATTTCTCTGCCCATTTCTCAGCGGCTTGTTTGAACATCCAGCCTCTACGCCGCTGAGCTGTGTTGATCTTCTTCCTGAAATCTTTGGCAAGAATAATTTTTCCTCGATAGGTTCTCTCAGACAATTCCGGACTGGTTCCGAGCCAGACGGGATCAACATAGTTGGGCGTGTGATGATCATTGTGGTAGTGCGAGATTGTCACGACCCTAGCTTTCTCTGCGGCCGCGTCGATTCTCTCTCGTGCTTCGACCCTCGCCTTGAATTCTTTGGGATGGGGCATAAGCCGGAATCTCGGCCCCAGCGCTACCCCCGCGTCCAACAGCACCGTAACGTCCCGGGTTCGCACCTGGGTGCACATTGACCGCACGCCGAGACTCTCAAAGGCCAGAGGCGTGACGGTAATTCCTGCCGAGAGTCGAGACCTCCGATTTGCGTAGTGGTAAGGTGCTCACTTAATTGCACTATGCGCGGTGTCAAACGTCCGTGTGGACTGTCACCAGTTCCTTCGTCGTTCAGTTGAACACGATTATTATCTCGCTAGGTCAAACCGTTAGCCTAGAGCCAGTTTCCAATTGTCGCAAGCATCAGATCCGAACCATCCTTACTGCCGCTACTGCGAGGAGGCGACCTATCATGAATACGACCCCTATTTCCACGCATGGGTCTGTCAAACCTGCTTCGGAGGTATGATCAGGGCGGACAAGAAGGACCCGCTCTCCGTCATAAGAGCAGAACTAAACAATGTAGCTTTGCTCGCGGCAAAGAACGGTTATACTTCAGATGTAAAGACAAAACTGAGAGACGCAGCTACGAAACTCCAGAAGCTGGCTGAAGGCTAGTTTTAGAGCTTACAACCGAACGCGTACCACGTCGGCAAGCGAACGGTTTTATTCACTCGACCTCCCATCGCAAGATCGGGTCCGATGACTTCTCTGGCCCTGCGGACAAGTCCCATGGGACTGGATGAAGTGGATCTTGAGACCCGGAAGCTCCGGGCAAGAATGAGAGAGGACCCATTCACAACCTACGAAACACATTCGGACACGTTGACCTAACCGGAAAAACCGCCCATGGAACAACAGGCTGAGATTCTACAATCCGGCTCAAGCAGGCGGTGGCTCGTCCTAGGCTCAGTCCTAACCTCACGCGTCATCTATACCATAAACTGGTTCAACATCGCCCCGTTACTAGGCGCAACAGGACTAATTGCGTTAACACTGAACGTCGATCTACCATCCCAAGGCCTTCTCACCTCATCCTTCCTTCTTGGCGCGGGCATATTCCAGATACCTGCTGGAATAGTCTCCGCAAGATGGGGACCGAAGAACACGTCCCAGCTTGGAATGCTCATCCTATCTTTGTCTGGAATTGGCGAAGGATTGTCCCCAAATTTTCCTACTCTACTTGTGTCGAGATTCCTCCTAGGTCTAGGTGCGGCACTATTTTTCGCGCCTGCCATAGGCATTCTTACCCCCCTGTTCAGGCCTGAAGAGGAAGGGTTTGTCCTAGGACTCTACAATAGCTGCTTCAACATTGGAGGCGCATTAGGCCTGTTCGGATGGGTACTGGTCACCGACCTGCTTGGTTGGAGGCAGGGGTTGGTCCTCGGTGGACTGATCGGGATAATTTCGGTCCTGATTGGGCAGATTGTTATTCCTCACGACCGGACAGTCGCACCGGCAAAACGGCGATCCATGAAACCAGTATTCAAGAATCGGAGCATATGGCTGATCGCATTTGGAGTTCTCGGTCTCTGGGGATCGATCTTCTCATCTTCAAGCTTTCTCGAAGCATACACAAAGGACACCTTTGGAATCTCTCCATACATCTCAGGGATCATGGCGTCTCTGATTATGTTCGCCAGCATTTTCGGGGGGCCGATCGGAGGCCGATTGTCTGACAAGTTCAGAAGAAGAAAGATCTTCATCTTCGTGCCGGGAATTCTCACATCTGTAGGAGTGATCCTCTTCGGAATCTCTCAACCGATCGAGTTGTGGCTCCTCATTCCTCTAGTAGGCTTCTTGGACTCAATCGTCTTTTCGACAATGTACGCTAGTGCAAGCCAGTACCCTGAAGTGGGCCGTGAATATGCGCCTCTCGGGATAAGTATCATCAATTCGGTCCAGATACTCGGCAGCTACCCAATCCCGATAATCTTCACACTTTTTGTGAAAGCGTATGGGAACAACTATTCACCGGGCTGGTTCTTCATGGGAGGGCTCTCCTTGGTTATGATGATGCTCGTACTCTGGATCCGAGAGCCATTCAAAGCAAATTCGCAGAGTTCAGGCTAGTTTGTACAGCTCGTCCTGTGGGACCGGTTGCAAATCGGATTTCTCCCCGTTAATTGAATAGTGGCGGCCTTCGGCAATAGGCGTGATTGTCCCGATTAATGATGCGCCAACTCGGAGTTTTCTCAACGCCTTGACCACTCTATCAACATGCCTGGGATCCACGACCGTTAGCAGACAACCAGAACTCATGAGCTTCAAAGGATCCAGCCTTAGCCTCGAACAAATCATCAATGTCTCCTTGGCAACAGGAATCTTGTCAGCCCAGACCTCTACTCCCAAGTGAGACGCTTCGCCCAACTCCCAGCTTGCATTCAGGATCCCTCCCTCAGTAGGATCGTGAATCAACCGAACTCCAGGAACCTTCGCGATAGTTAGAGCCTCCTTTACCACGCTGATCTGACTCGAGAACCTCCTAGCCCTCCGCAAGGCCTCTGGGGGAATCTGTTTTAGTCGATGCGCGTAGTCGGAAGCCAGAATCGCGGTCCCTTCTATGCCGGCGGTCTTTGTAAGAACAATCATGTCTCCGACACGAATATCCTCGGCCCGAAAGACCCTTCCCCTCCTCTCACCGATCATGAAGCCAGCGATTATCGGCCTGTCGAGACCCCGAGTCGCCTCTGTGTGGCCTCGTGCAACAGTGATTCCCAATCTCCTAGACGCCCGGTCTATTCCTTTCATAATATCTGAGAGGATTTTCTCACTCGATCCGGCTGGAAGCAGAATTGTGCACATGTACCAGACCGGTTTTGCACCCGCGGTTGCAATGTCGTTGGCGTTGACCTCTACGGAGTGTTCTCCTATTCGAGTGCTGGTTCCAGTTATTGGGTCAGTCGTGAGTATCAGAATCGGATCATATCTAACCGCGGCGATATCTCTGCCAATCCCTGGTCCAATGAGTAGCCTCGGGTTCCGTCTACCGACGTGGGAATAGACTATCCTGACAAGCGCTTCGGGTGGAATCTTTCCGACCTCAAAGGACCGAGCTGGCATCTTTTGACGTCGCTGCCCTTCCGATCAGGCTCGGGTATCTAAATGCTGAATCTAAGAAGCGAAGCGAACGGACGCTCAAGAAGCATGAGTTATTGGCGTTTCGGGTTAGATAGAACGTGGCGGCCGCGCACGCCATGTCAGCTTGGGCTTTAGAAAAAAGAATTCTTGGTTTTTTCTATGCGCTGTTTTTTCGCGATCCCGTTTTCGACAGCTACGATTTTCTGGAGGAAAGAGGGTGAAAAAGGTTGTTCCTTCCGCATGGTACACGAGTGGAGTGTCTGGAGTGAACAATGTCTTTGGGTAAGTTGCCGGACGGGATTGCTTGAATCAGAGGCCGTTCGTAGTTTAGGAAAACGAAGGTGGGCGTCGGTCAGCTAGCCTTTGAGGGCTTTGAAGACCTCTTCAGCCTTCGAGGTGCTAACCAGTTTTACCGTAATCGGGTCTTTCGAGCCGTTTAGCCGAATCCTGAGTACAGCGATACCGAGCCTCCACCATGCTACAACCAGCGCTGCAATAATGATGATTAGTCCTGCCATGAGGCTGAGGTCGTATGGAAAGATGGACAGCGGCAGCCGTTGAGCCGTAGGGAACCACCATATCAGGAAACTGCCTATTGCTCCGAGGACTGCGAAAGTCAGTGGAGGGATTAGGCTCTTGGTGATCAGTTCTAGAGTGTTGATGTTGGATGTTGGCACGTTCATGAAGTTCTCTCCCATCGCAAACCTCTTGCCCACTAGAAGCCGGGATTCTGTCACGTAGACCTGGTAGTTGACGCCGGCGCAGTGGGCTAAAATGTTCTCCGGGCCAACCAGGCGTTGTAGATTGGTCAAGTCCTCTGGAGAGGAATCTACAATTTTGCGTTTTACCATCGTGTAACTCTCACCCCACACACTCACGAACAGCCGAGTCGCTGGTCGAATTGATCGAAGTACTCTCTGGGTGCGACTGTCCACGCGAGTCGACCCTCTCTCCTCATCCTCTCTTCGGCTTCAATTGTCTCTCAAACACTCGGCCGTTGGGCTCCTCTTCGGCAAAAACTTGGCCTTGGAAACGTGAGACCCGTAGGCTCCCCGTAAGCCACGCATCGGGGGGCAGATCGGCCTTCAGGCAGCAATGGGAGAGAAATTCCTCGCTGTCGAATCCCTCGTCGACGGCTACCTGGGGCAGCAGCAATCCATGACTACCCATCCCCTCGACCATCAGTCCGTCCCGACCTACGGTTATGTTCTCTCTCAGATCGAGAGGATTCCTAACCCAGAGGGGTTCTAGCGTCGAGAGCACAGTGGCTTCGATTGTAATCCTGTTCCTCAATTCGTCTAGGGTTAGAGGCCTAAAACGAAAATCGGTGGTCGCGGCTTCGACCCCTGCGAGCCTTACCTGTTCTAGCAGGGGACGCGTTGGAAGAGGAATCCCGATGCAACCTCTCAGACCATTGCCCCTCGAATGATCGAGGAGGGTCACGAAGACCCCTCTCTCCTCATTGAGTCTGCGACCCACATTGGACGGGCTGGGAGTCTCGACTCCCGACAGATGCGATTCTATGGCTACGCGTCCAGCTTTGACCAGCACTTCGCCTTCTTCTAGGGTCAGCATCTGGTTGCTCGCTCCGGTGATGCTATCCTTTGCGCTTCTTGCAGGCTGTGACGTATCTGTTTCCAGTGGCTTCCGACCCAATACGTTTTACCGCAGCCAGTATTTGTGCATCTCCAAAACTTGTCGTAGAGTTTGAGGCTTTTGGCTGGGACAGTGTTGAGGGCTGATTCCCTTGAAATCTCCCGTAAATCAGATCCGCATTCTGGACATCTCGTCGTGGCCATATTGATCTCCAATGAGATGCCTAGCGTTTTCACTAGTTGTCCCAGCCGGACTTCTTCCTTTTCTCCTGTTACAAGAACCGAGTTAATGTTCTTGGCTCTTGCCCGGTTGTAGAGTTCCTCGTCTCTGGTTAGGAGGAACGCCTCTTGCCTCTTGGATAGTTCGAGCAGAGTATTGTCGTCGGCTTTTGAGTCATATTCAGTCTCGTATCCTAGCATTCTGAGCCAGCGCGCTAGCCCACCTAACATTCCGTCGACTACAAATCTCAACTGGAGAAGCTGCTCCGCAACACTTGGCCACAGCCCTCTCTCCCGAGCATCTCCCCGTCGTGATAGACGAGTCTGCCACTGACTATCGTAGAGACTAATGCGCCCTTCGTAGTCATCCCATCAAATGGTGAAAACTTGGCTTTCGAGAAAAACTTGCTAGAATCGATTCGAGATCTCTTCTTCAGATCAACCAGAATCACGTCGCCATCGTACCCGGGGCGAAGCTTTGCTTTTGACCGAAGCCCGAATATTCTGGCCGGATTATCGGCCAAGAGTTTGAGGAGGAGTGAGAGGTTCAGTTTTCCTTTGCTGACCAGCGTCAGCATTAATGGCAACTCTGTCTCCAGTCCCGGAACCCCTGGCAGGCTGTTGCCTGGTTGTCGTTCCTTCTCTCCAACAGTGTGGGGGGCGTGATCGCTGGCGACTACATCCGAGGCACCGGAGCAAGTGGCCGATAGAAGGCGCCGCCTTTCGGCCTCCGACCTCAAGGGGGGCACCATCCATGCTTTCCAGCCGACCTTCTCCAAGACTCCCTGTGATAGCCACAAGTGATGAGGGGTGACCTCACTCGTGAAACTGGAAGATTCTGCGGCGATCTTGTCCAGGCTCGATTTGAGAGTCAGGTGACAGAAGTGGACCTTGCACCCAGTCTGTCTCTGGATCCTAACGATCCTTTCCACGGCCCTTGTTTCGAAGATCGGCGGGCGACCATCGGCTAGCTGTCGGAAACTGTCTATCGCGGGTGTCTCATTGCGAGACACAATGTCTTCAGCGTGAACCGTTACGGGGATTCTTGCCTCCCTTGCATCATTCATCAACTGGCGTATCTGAGCATCATCTTCCACATTGAACGGTGCGATGGGCTTTGGCATGTATAATTTGAGCGAGAAGGCCCCCGCTCGGGCTAGCGCTTGTGTCGTCTTGGCCTCAGGTACGGCCGCAACATGAAACCCGATGTTGACGCGCGCTTTCTTGGAGGCTTCTCTCTCTTTTTCCACTAGTCTTCGAGGTGTATCGGTGGGCGGTAGAGTGTTTGGCATATCCAGTACTGTGGTGAATCCTCCGGCCGCGGCGGCTGCAGTGCCAGTGGCAAAATCCTCCTTGTACGCTAGCCCCATGTCCCGCAGGTGCACGTGGACGTCGATAAGACCAGGCAGAGCGCACAAACCGGACGCGTCGATTGCTTCATGGCTTCCGGCGTCTGTTCTGCGAGACGTCTTCTTGATCCTGCCTTCTTCTATGAGGATCGAGCCTCTCGTGAACCCGTGTCCAGTCCAGATGTTTGCATCCTTGACCAGAATATTCTGGTCTTCCAAGTCTGGGTTTGAGTCAGCTCTCTTCTTCCGCGGAGCCAAGTTCCTTCGCGCAGTCCTGGCAGAGGAAGATGCCGTCTTTCTGAACTAGGCTATCTGACCACATTTCACATTCGTCGCAGTAGCCAGATAGGTTCGACCGACTAGGACGGGGTCTCGCCACGCCGACCCTGGTCTTCTCCGAGGCGAGATCGATTATTGCCGGCGTCACTTCCAGAATGTCCTTCATTGTCAAGACCCCGGAAAGTCTTCCGTCCTCGATAACCGCGAGTCTTCTGACTTTCTGATGGTTCATGAGTTTCGCAGCCTCTGTCACAGTCGCCTTGGACTGGATCGTGATTACTGGTTTGGACATCGAATCGGCCACTGTCACTTTGGAGGGCAAGAGATTCTTGGCCGCGATCCTCTGGACGATGTCTCGCTCCGTGACTATCCCGACTGTCTCTCCCTTCTTGCCGGAGACAAGGACGCAGCCGATGTTGTGTTTGGCCATTAGCTTGGCCACATCTGCGGCCGTGTCCGACTCTTTCACCGTGATGACGGGCCGAGACATGATGTCTCTTACAACCACTTCCTCCGGCTCTGTCTCGTGCACCGACAAGGGCAGTAACCGCAGCGACCCGACTTGTATAAAATCTTCGTGCGAGTCTGACGCTGCTCTCCGGCAAAACGTTATCAGCATCCAGAGTGTTGGCACTCTTCCGAGCCTTGTCTAGCGCGGGGTCCAACTTGGCGGTCCAGACTTCGAGGGAGGTCAGGCCGAGTCGTTTCGCTCTGCCTCCGACCTCGATTGTTTACTGGCTACGTCTAGGCTTCGGCGTCCTCGCGGGGGTTGTCTACAACATAGTCGGATTTGGACAAGGAGGGGTAATTCTCGGAACTCTTGCTCTGATCAGTGTCGGAATCGGCATATACGCTGTCTCGGTGATACTCGTCAAGAACATTCTAGGCTATGGACCCGACGAGTTAAAGGGTCCGAACAAGCATGTTACTCTGGGAATGGGTTCCTATATCATCTGGATGATTTTCACGACGATTCTGCTAAATACTGTGTTAAACCCTCATCCTTCTTAGCCTCTTCCATCTTTTCCCCTAGTTCTGGCGGAGTTACTGGGCTGGGAGGTCCTCCCGTCTTTAGCGCAGACAGGACCGTGACGTAGTCTTCTAGTGCCTTAAAGAATCCCCGATCATATTCTCCATGTATCTCGTTCGAAGCGAACTTCTCGAACTCTTCTCGGAGCTGCTTTATCGACTCTTCCGTCCGGTTTGCTAGAGCCCGTGGTAGATAGATGTACTTGTCATCATTACTCTTGTAAGTGAGGAGTAGTCCTTCTAGGGCCTTGACGTACCCCTTGTACCATGCGGTATTCTGTGCCTTCTGACGGATCGTATCGAGCTCCTTCTCGGCGTCTGTCCAGGCGCGCGTCTCAACGTTTTGGAAGTACCGGTTGACCGTGTCTTTCGGTATAGGATTTTCCGGTTTCACCGGCGCCGTTTGACCTCGTCCTCCTCGGACACGTCAACAATGCCAGTCTCCGTGACTTTGAATATTCTTTCACCTTCGGGAAGATATGGGCTGGATACAAGGCGTGCGATCCTTATTGGACCGCTGGCTGCTCGTCTGAGGAAGACCCGCGTGTGACTTGTGTGCGCTACGATGTGGCCTCCTACAGCGTCTACTTGGTTGGCGAAGAACTGGTCCGGCTTGGCCATGACCTGGTTGGTTACTATGGCGACGGCGTTGAATCCCCTCGCAAGCCGTATGAGACGGTGCATGTGGTTGTTCAGCCGTTGCTGCCGCTCGGCGAGCATCTCCCGCCCGAGATATTCGCTTCGGAAGTGAGATGTTAGCGAATCGATTATTATTACGCGGATATTGTTGTCTTTGATTATCTGGTCGGCTTTTTCCAGTAGGAGCATCTGGTGATCTGAATTGTATGCCTCGGAATAGATTATCCTTGACGCCGCATCGATGGCCTCCAACCCGGCGGACTTTGCCATTCGCACGATCCATTCCGGACGAAAAGTCTGTTCCGTGTCCAGGTAGAGCGCGCCACCGTTCAAACCGCCCTTGTCCAATGGCAGTTGCACGTTGACTGCGAGCTGATGGCAGAGGACGGATTTTCCTACCCCATACTCGCCGTAGACTTCTGTAATCGTCTGCGTTTCTAGACCACCGCCGACGAGCTCGTCGAAGGCCTTGCTGCCAGTCGTAAGCCGTACGACGTTCGCTTTCATCTTCATCAGCTCGTCTGCTCTGATGAAAGAAAGCGAGATGCTGTCGCGGGCTATGCCGATGATCTTGGCTGCCTGTTTCTCTCCGATCCCTGCCGGGACGAGCTCTCTCACTGTAGCGGCTGCGAGGCTTTCGATCGTATGGAAGCCCAGCTCTTTCAGCTTGTCAGCGGTGGATGGACCTACGCCAGGGAGGTCTTCTACAACCTCGTATTTTCGGACGGCTTCCTGACTCACCAGGTTTCACTCGAGACTATGGATCGATCTCTACTCTGCGTCACTATTTAATCTGCGGCCAGACACCGGTCGGATTTAGCGGAGAGACGAATCCGAACCTAATCGTGTGCCAATGTTCCGCGTTTGATGTTTCACCGGATACGCCATAGTCAACTATTACTTCTATGGAGAAAGAAGTCACTCCACAAAGGGACACCGACTGTTTTCTCTCGAATTTGACGCCCTTCTGCTGAGGGGTCTGGCCGAAACGAAGCCGATCTGGGGCTACCGCATGAAATTAACGTTGCTTGCTACGAAAGTAGCACATAACCAGTAACGGTTCGCGCTAGTTGCGTTGGGCACGTAGGGGAATTCACGCTCCTAGCTGGAAAGATTGGAGCGAGATTAAACTCTGCCTGACTTCTTCGTCGCCGCGAAGTAAGCCTCTCGACTGAGAGCATCTGCTTCCTTGTTCTCTTCACGAGGTATCCATCTGAATTTGACTCTCTCAAACTGACTGGTTAGGCCTTTCGCCTCTTTGTATTCTTGGGCGTAGAGTCCCTTGTGAAACTTCCACTCGCCTTTCATTTGATTGACGAGAAGTCTGGAGTCACTCCTTATCTCGACGGGCAGCAGTGTCATCTTCTCCCTTATCAGATAACGGAGTGCTTCGCAGAGAGCCGCATACTCGGCCACGTTGTTGCTCATCCCCGTTCCCTTCCCCACAACCCCAGATTTCCTAGCAATATCTCTGCCAGCATCGTTTCTAACGACGTAACCGTAGGTTGCCGTTCCCCCAGGATTCACGGGCTCGCAGAGTCCATCCACGTAGACCACAATCTCAGCAGTAGCACTCACCTCTGACTCCTTCTAGAATTTTGACCAATAACGGACAATGTATAAGGAGACACGAGGGGAAGGTCGACATCATGACCCCTTGCCCCCTGCTTCATCACTGAAAGAAATCAAAGGCATCTTCTCTAGAAGAACCTACTACCAATCAGCCAGGGTAATGCTCGCGCTGGTCCGCGCTGACATGTACGTTTGTCCCAAGTGTGGGCCACTACAACAGTTGGTCAACCAAGAGACTAGGGACAGGATGAAACGATCCGCCACCGGGAAACCTCCGAAGTAAAGAAGCGGTTCACGATACAGACCTGTTCCGACTCGTTACTTTTGAGAGCGTTTGGGAGTAACTATCAAGAAAATAGGCTCAACAAATCTTGTGATCATGAACTCAGGCTACGAAGCCTAGAGATTGTAAAGAGGGAGAGGAAAGGAGTGCAGGCAAAAACGTCGGCCGGGTCGACCGTCACGTTGACAGAGAGTGGGATACTGCTCGAACACTCGGGACATTTTGGAATCAACAAGAACAACAAGGAGATTCCTTTCTCTTCAGTACGATCCATCAAGTTTGAGAAGCATCTAATCCGGAAGTTCTGGACTGTGACAACTCGCGAGGGGCCCTTCTACCTCGAAGCTGATACTAACAACAGCGATTTTATCGGAGAACTCAAGGCCAGGATCGCCCCCTACCAGGGCGCAACAGTGGTCATTCAGCCACAGCAGCCAGTGCAGCAATCAGTTGTTCGAGAGGTCACGACTCAGAAGGAAGTCGTCAAGCTACGCTGTTCACACTGTCGAACGCTAAATCTTGACACTAACCAGTCGTGCTCCAACTGCGGAGCGAGACTCTAGGGACCGGGTTGAAGCTCTGATTATTATCCGAACCAACTTCTACTCATCGTCCAAATGAAGCCCGATCCTGACCGCTGCAAGTGCCACTGTGGCTGCAAAAGGAAAGGCGCAGATGTCAAGGGTCTACAGGGCAACACGTATCGATTGGCCCTGTGTCGCGAGTGCTCGGAGAAGCACGAGCCGCGAAAACTCAGATAGTATTTCGCTCCGACTCTTCTACCTAAGAGACCTTCTGAGCTAATCAGGCTTCGATGCCTTCTCTGGAAGACGACCTCCCATCGTGCGGCCGTGCCGAAATACTGGAATATCTGGCCAAGCTGAAGACGGCCGAAGAGTTTGCCGGGAGAATTCTTCGCCTTGGGACTAGCTACGACATGGTGCTGGTCACGGTACGCCGGAATGGCGATTCGCACGAGCAGACCTATCCGCTGGACAGGTGGGGGATTTATCCTACCAACGACTGTCTACGGTTCCAGCACGAGTTCCGAGTCAAACCGTACGGCAAGCTCCAGATAACCAAATGTAAACATTGATCCAAGATCCGACAGTCGTGACACAAACAGGCGAACGGGAATGGGCCATCTTTAGGTTTGCCAGAGATCACTTAAGGTAAAGCGTACCAGAGAAAAGGCGGTACCCTTTCGTTTGAGTGAGATTGACACCCTAATCGGAGTTGGAGGGACAATGGCAGGCACCCTTCTCGGTGTTGTCGTCACGCACCTCTTAGAACAGAGGGGTAGGGCCTACCAAAAGAGAGAGGACATCGCCTTTGGGCCTCTTCAAGATCGATACGAGGCCCTGAAAGCGACCTACCGTGTGATGGTGCGCTGTCACGTCTCAGTTTTTCAAAGAACCTTCTCCTACCCGAAGAGTAGGGAAGAATTCGAGAGAGACGTCCTCCAGCCAATAAGAGAGCTTTCCGAGACGATTAACATGAATGGAATGTGGTTGTCAAAGGTTCAGCCGGAGATTACCGGTGCTTACGAAGCCTATGTCAAAGCGGCCATAGGTATCCAACTCCGGACACCTGCTTACGCGAACACGATTCCAGAGCAGTCTCGTCCGCCATCAGGAAGCATGGATGTATCTCCGGATGTCTTGACAATGCACTTCACTAAGGCTGTCAAGGCCATGGGCGATGAGATGGGAGTTGAGCCACTAGAGAAAGGATTGGAGAATATCTTTCGTAGACTGAAGGAAAAACCCCCAGGAAGCTAGCGCTCATCAGCGTCCTCAACTTTGGCCGAACCCACACGCTGAGCTGAGATTCTGTCCTCAAAGACGAGCTTGAAACCACCTTTGATTGCAAATGGGACCAAAGCCCATAGTCATCGATCAGGACCGCCTCATACCCAACCGGTTTGACAGGTACACCCAATCAGGCTTGTTTGAAGCTAGATGTGCAACATTTGCAGGCCTTGCTGAGACAGGGACTCTGTAAGCCGTGGTCACACTTTCCACAAGTACAATAGCTCCGGCCTTCTGAAACCATCCCTTTTGCGCCGTCGTGAACAAGTATTCCTTGTGATGCGGCCATCTTACTCCGAGGCATGCTAACGAGCTTGAAAACCGGCCGGGTTTAACTCAGTTTTGTAACCAAGACCTGAACAGGGCTCGAAAGCAAGATATAGCGTTAGGATTCGGCGGAAGTCTCAGGCTATGCGGGCTGAAGAGAATGTCGAATGCTAAGTACATGCAAACCCTAGACTCTCACGTGTACTCTGAGCTGAAGCGTCTGGCAAAGGAGAGGGGTGTCAGCGTCCAGGAGCTAGTGAGAGCGGTCATCGTTCCCGACTGGATGAGGGCCAACCGGAAGCGAAGCGCCGAGAGGAGATAGTGACTCGCCTATGGCAACCGGCCGGAACCACTTCGCCTACCTGTTAAGGATGATTCGGGAAGACCAGAAGAAGACGATAAGCGAATGGAACGCCCTGATCAGGACTGCTCTCATAGAGATTGATGAAGAAATCCGAGACGTGAGCGTGTCAGAGCGCAACGCCGTATTCACGTTTGAAGAATACAGGAACCGACTACAGAACCTTGGAGCTAGTAAAGGTTTCGACATGAAGGACATCGACCCCAAGACTTCAAAATCGGCTCGGAAGGACTGAAGAGCCAACGTTCCAGTTTTACGTTAGAACTGATACCTCGACCCGGCGGTTTACTCGCATCTGAGAAGGAGCGACTTAGAAAAGCGCTATAGGAAGTATCAGTAATAGTTGATACTGAGATGCCGAAACCGATAATCAAAGGCGTCGTCAGGGTTCTCCGCCCCACGAAATACGAGCTGCTCTGGAAGGGAGCCAGAAGTCAGGAGAACCAGACTAGGCTCGACGCGTTGCTACTCACAGGTCTCCGTTACGTTGAGGCGCAGCGTCTACAGCAGAATGAGGAGTGGCTCGACGGCGCTTCCGTCTTGGAGCGGCTGGAGTCATAACCTGGAGCGGTGAGCAGAGTATTCCAAGCTCGACCCTGTTGGACTCGGACCCAAGACAATGCGTAAGACTTGGGAGTCATGGTTAGTTTCGTCCTATCCAGAACGGTTCGCTGAGATCGTCGTCTCGCAAGGACACACGACCTTCGTCGCTGTAAATCACTACCTAGGACTGCCATTCGATCGACACGACAAAGAGGAGATGGTTGAGTGGGTGGGGGGCTGGGATAAGTGACAGTCAGCAGATCGGATAGTCGCCCGAGGGAAGGCTGTGGTAAAGAATGCGGCTGTTGAGAAACGGGGACCGCGTGACCGTTAGAGTCGCGAAGTGGGACGATCCGAAGATCAGTAGGCGAGTAGAGGCGGTCATCAACACCAACTCAATAGTCTCAAAGATCCCGGCAAAGACCTGGAAGGAACTTGACGTCAAACCAGCCTTCAAACACTGGCAGACTCAGAAGCCTGCTGACCTTGTACTCTTCGAGCTTAGAGGGCACAGGGCGAGCGACAGCGTGATCGCTACGAAGGGCCGAGCTAGCCTCAGTCTGCTCGTTCTCACTAGTGTGGGCTACTGGGAAGACCCGGAAACAGGCTGGCTACACTAGAGCCCGCCACGACTCTGACCAGCGACTAGGTTCCAAGCTTGTCCTGGAGCGCTTTGAGGGTCTCGCGTAGCTTGACGAGGATTTCTATGATTTCCTTCGTAGAGGGTCACTGACTCTCGCTGGCTTGGAGCCCCTTGAAAATGATCTCGTAACCTGTCGCAAGATTCGAGGGGAAGGGGTGTTTCAATCTAGCACGCGTTCTATGAGAATGGAAATGCCCCGGCCGCTCATCGCCCGACATCTCGGACAGCTAGAGCCGGGTACGACCCCTCTTGTCTCTAAGGTTAGTTGTTCGGCGGCCGGTTACTGGCCCACGTTTGATCGTTACAGACTTACACCAACCATTCTCTCGTTTTGCTCTGCGATCCCCACATGGATATGTGGTTCGAATCTGAGCTAGTGATATTGCGGTTTGACAGCGACTTGACGACAATGTTAAATGTTTACGGGCAAAACGTCTGCTAAGGTCGTTCGAGACAGCGTGGCTCTCCCCACGCTCGGCCTTCCAAACGTTTCCAGAAAACGGGTTCATTGGTACGGTTACCAATCAGTCTCGCATCACTTTCAGTCTTGACATCTTTTCAAATCTAAGGGTTAACAATGTCCGGGTGCTGTAAGGAACCGACCAAGAACCGATGAAGCAGACAAAAGAAGAGTCAGGGTCAGAATAAAAAAATGAAACCCACACGCAAGCTATTGGTCGCGACCATGATTGTAGTAATCGGAACCATGATGCTCTCCTCTATGCCAGTAGTTTCGCCAGATGCACAAGACATCTTGTCTGCCCCATCTTCGGGGCCTCTAGCAGGAGCTCCCTTGCGGGTCGCCTGCAATCGCCGAGTATGCGAAAGTCAACCTTGATGCTGCAATCAAGGCTGCTCAAGAATCATCCCTTTTCATGGAGGAATCAACGAAATTTCAGAACCTGACATATTCCAGCGCGTTTCAAATAGACAAATGGAACAGTCCCTCAGCATGCGTCTCATCGAACACGACTTTCAATGTAGTGTTCTCAGCCACCAACTCCTCACGCTACCTGGGGAATATTGTGGTCTCGGAGGTTCCGCAAACCTTGTCTGTTATCGGTGTGAGCGAACAACTTAACCCTCCCCTTGCAACAGGGTCAGGTGGATTAGCAGTCGATGGTTCTGTTTCGGCTTGGTGTGGACACTCTACCAACTCTTGTGCTGCTAGCTTGACTACATCATCCGCGTATGACATAATAATAGTCTACACTATGGAAGCTCTGGATCTTCAATCGAGCTGCACCTTCTCTGTCTCCGACATAGCCGGACTCTCATGGACGGCCAGAACGGCAGTTGTGTTCGGTAACAACGGTCGTGACCAACTTCAAGAGTTCTATGCCAAGAGTTCCAGCGCCCTGTCCTCTGATACCATTACTGAATCGATCTCGGGCTGTGCGAGCACTCAGTATGGAGGCGAGTATAACGGCTTCATGGCCTTCGGCGTAAGCGGGACTAGCTTCAACAGTCCCTTTGACCCCAACATTTCGCTTCCTGGAACTGCTAGCGGCAATAGTAACACGCCTACTAAGAGCGTATCCACTACCAACGCAAACGACATGATAATCGGTGCTGCTCGGCTGGGTGGTCTGACTTCGGGGTCCGGGTTTACCCGCATAGTCTATGCCGATGGGACGAACGACCTTACCGAGTATAAGATTGTCAGTTCAGCCGTAACAAACCTGGCAGTTGCATTTAGCGGGAACACTGGCTACTGGGAAGAAATAGCAGACGCCTTACAAGCGCCTGTCCCGGGAATACTCTCCACCTCCTACAACTATGCGGGCTACGAAGTGTACACGAATGGCAATCAAAACGGCGTGGTCCCCTTAGCGGCCACATACTTCTACCAGCCCGTGCCCACGTATCCACCTGGAGGGTGCGCCGATTTCTATACCTGCAACTTCGCCACGTGGGTTGGCCTTCAAGACACTTGGAACCAATCCGACGGCAAACTCGCACAAGCCGGTACTTGGGCGGACTGGGTTAATGCTTCATGCGCAGCATCGTACTTCGCCTGGTACGGGGTTGTTGGTGGCAATCCTCAGTTTGTCAAATGTACAGGCTCGAACAACGTCATCGTAAATGGCGCGGACAAGATTTTTGCTTATGCTGAGAACGAGGCCGCCTATGGAGGACAAAGCAACTATTACGACTTCGAGGTCTATGACTATCAAAGCAATACATCCTGCATTTCAACTCAGAACAGTCTCAACATGAATACTCCCCACTTCGCCGACTACGTTCAAGAGAACAGTAAAGAATGCTTTATCGATTGCGCCTCGCTGGCATCTTTCGCAACCGCGCACTTCTTTTCCGCACAATTGTATTCTGGCTTGAATCCACCCGTGGATACCTTCATCTACCAGTATACTACGCAGGGCTTCTACTACGCGTTCAACATGACAAACGCGCCCTGCACCGCGGGCTGCGGGGGGCAAAAAACTTGTGGTACCTACGTGACAAACGTATCTACGGGCGCCGTAGATCCTTCAAGTTCATTTGACGAGACATGGCAGACAAGCTATTACACTCCGACGTACAACAGCCAAAACTGCTGAGATAAAGTCGCCAGAACCAGCCACGCTATTCGTCGTTACATTAGGTTCTTTGGTTTTCACTCACTATTCGAGTCCATGCATCCGGAAAAAATGGCGTCATTGATTCTCATCGCTATGGCCGTTCTCTTCATCGTAGTTGCAGTTATCTTCCAGTCCCAAGACATCGGGTCTTGCCCACCGTTCGGCACTGGACAATACGCAACCTGGACCATCTACTATCCTGGGACAAATATCCCGATAGAACCGACAGTCCGCATTCTCGTAACTCTTAGCGTCATTGCCTTTGGAACGGGAGCCTCGACATATCTGATCTCTCGCCACTACAAGCGAAAACCCTCTCCGGCAAGCCCTCAACACAGTCGGATAGAGACTGAAACTCAAGTT
This sequence comes from archaeon 13_2_20CM_2_53_6, assembly GCA_001915065.1. Taxonomy (GTDB): domain Archaea; phylum Thermoproteota; class Bathyarchaeia; order 40CM-2-53-6; family 40CM-2-53-6; genus 40CM-2-53-6. The sequence continues at coordinate 42,258 of MNDT01000010.1, forward strand.
GTTACGACTACAGAGAGGAGCCTGCGCGGAGTGTGGCGAATCCCTTCCACTACTAGCTCACGGAGCCGTACTTGACAGAAAAGACGCGATGGCCGGCTACACCCTCGAAAACGTGAAGCTCATCTGTCGTAAATGTGACGACAAGATCCAAGAATCGCGAACATTCACTGGATAAGTTCTGACCGATCTGAAGTCCGATCCCGATCGTTGCGGATGCCACTGTGGATGCAATAACAAGAGTGCTGAGGTCAACGTCTCTCTGCAAGAGCTCTAGGACCTTAGCTGGAAGGGTAACCTGAAGCTCCAACATAACTTTTGAAGCCTCAATCTTGACGCTTCGCCTAGCTTTGTGAAGTGTAAGGGTAGTCTGTGAGTTATAGATTGGCCCCGCAAGTTAGACATCTGGGTGTTCCCTGCTGATAGCGAGCACTACAGCTTCGGCATTGGATTAGAACAACCTCTTTGATCTCTTTGATGACTTCCCTAGTTGAAACCGCTGGAGAAGAAGTCGCTGTGGCTTTTCTACCCCAGAGTTTCATCTGTTCCTTGATGGCGGCAATCATTTGTCCGTGCTGTCCATCGTCGGTGATTGGGAACCGCATTCCGTTGGTTAGAGTGATGTACCATCCTTTCCAGATTAGATGTTCTCTATCAAACAGGCCCCTAGGCCCACGATCTACTTCCTCATAGGTTATAGATTTGATAGCTGAATAGGAAATCTGGTCATGTTCGACACGAGCAGGAACTTTGGAAGATTTCGGACTCCAGGTTTGTTTCTCCCAGAGTATGCCTTCATCAGTAAATGTTAGGAAGTATCTGAACCAGCCTTCCGTCATGACGGCGTGGCCAAAGCCTACCGCCTGAGCTGGACTAAGCCGCGATTCGGTTCCCATCCGTTCTAGGGTATGTCCTGTTACTTCTTTGTGGCTATAGGCAATTTTGACTGAGTTCGCAATAAATTCACATGACGGAGCGGTACACCGGTACTTGTCCATAACCGTCTTAGCGAGCTAACGAATCGCGGAAAATAAGATGCTGTTACCGCCTTTGGTTCGGAACGGCTAACCCGTGAGGTCTTTGGCTACTGCTAACTCGAAAGGCTTTTCACATTTTCCAAAGACGAGTTCCAAGGCTGAGCAGTCTCGCCATGACCGTTTCCGGCCTTCTTTCTCCTTCATGAAATGCCGAGCCTATTCTGTGTCTTTGCGAGCCGACCCCTAGCCAGCTCTATCATAGTCTGAATCGTCTCAAGGTCGTCTCTCTCGATTTTCAGCCTATTTTTCAGTTGCTTTCTATATTCTCTGTTGACGATTCGAATGACTGCGAGATCACTTGCCGGTAGCTTGTTACGGTGCCCCTGTCTCAACGCTAGGGACTCACGCCTCTCCATCGCCTCTATACTCTCGATCGTGCCCCTGGCAAGCCTGTGTCGATACTCTAGTTCGCCGAGGGTCATAGCCTCACCGACGAGTTTCTCAAGAAGGCCCGAACTTCTGTCGCTCAGCTTCATGTCATTCATGAAGGCAACCTTCTAGGTAGGGTTAAAAATGCACGGGGTCTTCGATCAAGATAATTCCGGCGCTATTGTCATCTGATCCTTGACAAGTTGATGGAAAGGGCTCAAAACATCAGCCTAACTCTTCGAAACCGAACTAAGCTCGCTGTTAAATTATCAGGACACTGATACCGGTAAACTGCCGGACGTTCTAACCCGATTCCTCGGAGTCGTCACGGTTGTGTGGACTCTTTTTCTGGGGCAGATGGTAGAAATTCAGATAGGCTAATTCAATTACCTAGAAGGAGAGCTGGACAAGAAAAACAATCGCCCAAGAAAAGCCATTCCCAAAACTAAGACCCAACCAGACTAGGATGGCTACCCCTATCCAGAACGCCAGATTAATCGTAACGATGATTTGTAAGACACGCCAACTCCCAGTTGGGGGCTTCAAGTCTTCGTTGCCAATTGAAAATTGGAAGACGTGGAAAAAGGGTTGCTGAAGAACACTGGAGATTCAGAAGATGAGAGAGGATGAGACCGCCAGCATAATCTATCGCTCTTCAACTATGGCCACTACTCGATTCCACGGCTGATAGAAAACCTGTGGAGCCTCGCTCCAATCTCAAGCGGGCCCGATTACTGTTGCGGGGACATTGGCGCCGTAGCTATGACAGATATCCTCGGCTAAGATTTCAGACTGCTACATTCCATCTGAGATCCCAAGTCTCTCGCAGAGACTTTCAGCCGAGGCCGCAACTCTAGTGTCCAAAACTGTCTATGAACCAGGGTAATACCTCGGAGACATTGAAGGCGGTGCGACCGTATAGATACGAGGTTCGTGGGTGGATCCTGAGAATTCCATTCTTGGTTTGTAGTTCGCAGGTGCTTGTTGGCTCTGCCTCTGATATTGTCCAGGGTTCTCATCTATCTTAGTAGCCTGCTCGACACAGCATCATTGCGAGTTAGCTGGTCTTTGTCTTCGGAGTTGCCATCCCGCTGCTTTCTTTCGTAAGACGCCAAGGGGCGTCGGGGGTCTCCTAGGAGCGTGTCCCCAATTCTCTTACCTGTACGAGTTATTGCATCGTGGCGGAACTCAGGACAAAAGCGCACGGAATGCGCAGAATCTGCGAAAAATTCGCCAAAATGGCCTGCGAGCGTGAACGTTCACGTGAACGCCGGAATGAATAGAAAAATCTTCGGCCGCCGATACCCACAAGGCTTAGACTAGAATCCTAGCTGGAACTAAGACACGAAAACTCAAATCTAGTTGAGGATCAGATCCTGACGACTCGTTTGCGAGGCAATCAGTATAGAAGTCGAAAGGTCAACTGAACATGATCGGTCCCTCCTCACGACTTAGCTCGATGCTAAATACTCAAGTTTTCAAGGCGATTCGGTGGATCGCTTGTCAGCTGGAAACGGCTCGATAAGTCAAAGAAACTTCCCGGTTCCATCCCGTAAAAAGCGGAGTTCCTCTAGAAAGCTGCCTCTTGAAGAGATCGACATAATTCAGACTAACAAGCGGTTTGGTTACTCCGATCGCGAAATAGCCAAGATGCTGAATCGGTCTCTCGGAGTCGTAGGAAAGTACACAAGGGGGATGAAACCTGACCCGTTTACCGTGGCTCTGCAGCCTATTCTGCCAACACAACATGTCGACAAGATAGCCGCCTCCGTTCCAGAGGGAGCCCAATCCCGTGACTCGGGATCTGGGCAGCAACCGTCCTCGTCCTCGGAAGGCGAGATTACAGTGGCACTCCTGAACAAGCTTAGGAAGCTGGAGGCCGATTACAAGTTCTCCCAGTCGCCTGACGGGCGAATGATATTGGGAAACCTGAAGAAGATCAAAGAGATAAACGCCATACTTGATAGGCCCGGCCCGGAACTAGATATTCCTGAGAACCAATCGAATAGGGATTGGAGAAGAGGTTTCCAGAAAGAAGTCGAAACTGCGCTCCAGCATTTCCGTCAGGGGACACACCATTCAATAGACAGTTTAACAGTGTGCAGCTTGCAAGCACGCTCTTACTCCTCCCCCGCCACTGGGTTGACCTCTGCTCGGATTAGTTAGCAGCTTGTTCTCCATTGAACTCCAGTTCAGACCTCCGTCTGGACTCTGAACTCGTTGATCTCCTGCCTTCACGCGAGGGGCCCAGGGGGGCGAGTACATGCACTCTTACGAATGCGGACCGGTGGGATTTGGCCCGTACGGGTTAGTTTACCGCTTCCCTTTTTTCACGCAGCTTATCAGATTTGGGCCAGAGAATGAGAGAGGTGTCGGAGGCGTGGCGAGCCAGACTGGACTTATCGCTCTTTACAGGACCCTAAAGAGATGCCATTTTCCATCGACCCCTTTGAGTGTGTGCGTCCCGGCATCTTCGAATCCTAGACCTGCGCCCGCGACGAGATCCTTCACCGTGTTGGAGACTAGGACCTCGTTCGCCTTGGCCCTCGAAGCCACCCTCGAAGCGGTATGAACCGCTATGCCTCCGACATCATCGTCCAGCAATTCGCATTCACCCGTATGGATGCCTGCTCGGATTTCAATACCAATCTCGCGGACGGAATCGCGAATCGAACGCGCGCATTGAATTGCACGGGTGGGTCCGTCAAACGTTGCCAAGAATCCGTCTCCGGTCGTCTTGACCTCCTTACCTTGGAACTCATGAAGCTCCTTGCGGACCAAGTCATTGTGTCTCTCCAACAGTTCTCGCCACCGAACGTCGCCCATTTTCGATAGACGCCCGGTAGAATCCACAATATCAACGAAGAGAATCGTGGCCAATACGCGATCATGAGGAGCCTGCGTCTTGACACCTGTCAAAAACTCCTCCACTTCCGCCGCGACCTTTTCTGCGATCCCGATCATCGAGTGAGTATCGCCTGGGAATTCAACGAATCGTGCACCGGGAATCTTTGTTGCCAGATCTCGGGCCGCAGCGAGATTAGCGACTGGGTCTCGGGTTCTGTTCATTACCAGGGTTGGCACTCTTATCGTTGGTAGGATTCCGCGAATGTCGATTTGGGACCCCATCTCTTCGAGGGCGACGAGTGATGAAGGACTAGCCCCCGCGTGGAAATATCGAAAGAGCCATTCAAGTGTCGCGGTATCAGTGTCCTTTGGGATGCCCGCGCCCCATCCAGTTAGGTAGTCGATGGTAACACCGTTCTCAGCGAGTTCGTTGATTTGCTTGTCGCTTTCTTCTTTGGTTATTCCCCAAGGATAATCGTCTGTTCTAATCCAGCGAGCTTGTACGCCCCACAGGATAAGGGCTCTCGTTCGTTGCGGGTAGGTAGCGGCAAATAGACAAGCCATCGACCCCCCCTCTGAGAATCCGAGTATTGCAGCCTGCTTGCTACGCGCATCGTCCATGACGGCTCTTATGTCGTCGATTCTCTCCTCCAACGTGGATGCTCCAGCAGGACGGTCTGACAATCCTGTTCCCCGCTTATCAAACCGGATTAGCCGGCAGAACGAGCTGAAACGTTCAATGTTCAGGGCAGTCTCGGGCCTTTCCCAGGCCAAGTCAAGGTGCGAAACAGTACCCGGGGCCCAAACCAAGTCAATGGGTCCCTCGCCCGTAACTTGGTATGCGATGCGAACATTTCCACTCTTTGCATACTTTGTTTCGGGCCTCTTCAATTACGCCCCTTAAATCGACATTTTGAGCTATTAAATTGGAGACGTAGTGGTTGACACCGGGAGCCTCGCGACGGCACTTCCCTCGGAAGTGGTTCGTAAGCTCGGCATCAAGCCTCAAACCCGGCGAAGGCTCACCCTCGCCGATGGCAGCTCAACAGTCAAGGATGTCGGGACTGCCCTGATCCAGATTGATGGTTGCGAAACAAGAGATGACCTGGTGTGTATTGACAAGGGTCCACTCCGCCGAGTGTGCTGGCGCGAAAAGGGTCCCGTGACTGCCTTCGCCGGTTGACGCCTGTCTTATATCGGTGTCTTCTAAGTTCACTCCTGGAATACCGGCAGTATTAAATTCTGACGGAGAGCGACCACAAGACTGCCATATCATATCGGTTGCTAGCCCCTTTCTTTCGGGGCCCTATACGATTCTTCTGGCGGAGCGCCGAGGAGGGGCGTGATGAGAAAAGAACCCCAAGAAATGGAGGTGGTATAAGAAAAATGATTGATCCTAAGAGAAGAAGATCGACTTATCTGACTGCGTCAATGACTCTGCTACTTCTGCTGGTGGTCGCTCCTGTCTTCTTGACTCGGGCCTCGGCTCTGACAACATCTTATTCATTCAATCTTCTTGGCCCGAATACTGCGATGGCTCCTGAAGGTGCTCCCGCGTTAGCGGGGGACACATTGATAGTCACGGGTTCAGGCGCATTTGATACGTCCACTACAGCAATAACCGGCGGCGGGAGCTATCAGATAGTCACTTCAAGCGGAATGATTGTCGACAGGGGAACATACGTGATAACGACGTTCATCGGTTTCACACCATACGGTGGCCCCAGCCCCGGCCTTCAGGGAGGTAAGCTGACCCTGACCGTAACAGCGACGAGCAGCCTTACAGGCGCAACGACCGCTAACATACCTGCGACCATAACATGTTTGGTGGGAAGCCCTCCACCAGGTGCAGTCGAAGGAATAACCTCCGGCGGATTCTCGCAGTCGGTGATCGGCAAGACACTCTTCCACATCAACACCTAGACAGGATAAAAACAGGCCATTCGTCGCCAAGAGCCACGCACCTATCCTCTGACTCTCCATCTTCTCTTTCTTTTGAACTCGGATTGCTTAGCGGGTGCACGTAACCTCGTCCACAACCGTGGTTCCCCGTCCTCTATCTCTTTGAAGCAGGACTTGCAGAATGTGCCGTCACCCATGGGCTATCTGCGGGAACGAGCAAGTAGAAGGGCGTTAGAGGTCTGCGAACTTCTGGGCGAAGGGTAATAATCGGAACTTACCCATTTTCCCTTTAGACAGCTTCCGCTGTCCGAGTCATCCTCTGGATTACGACAGTGCTAAATACCCATTGAAGCCGAATGAGACGAATGAAAACCTTGAAGACTGTAAGCATTCTATTTCTACTACCATTAGCGGTTCTGGCTTTCGGAGCGGCACCGGCACATGCGAGTGGGCACCAAGTGGCGTTCATTGTGCATGTGAATGGACAAGGCGTTGGGGGTGGGTTTGCTCTCTTCTCAGATGGTACTGCGGTGGGTAATGTCGCTCTCTCTGCTTTCAATGGAGCGTTGATCCTCCAGTTCCACCCTGAAACTTGGACCTCTTCAATGGTATGCGGTGAGATTCAGGCGATAAGGGGGGTAGCACCACCGAGTATTACACCCTGTGATCCTCTTTTCCCCGTTGGGACGACGCCGGTCCCCTTGGACCTCAATGGGGACGGGACTCCTGACATTACGATCCTGATAACGGTCCAAGCCGTCAGCTGAACCCCTCAGACGGAATACACAAACCTCTCCATCCTCTTTTTCTTTGAACATCTGGGCCGCCCCCTCTGTCACTGAAGTCGCTGGCTGCGAACCCACCCGGTTCAATGTGCCGGACTGGCCGTGCTGATCTTGAAGAACTATGCTAACCGAAACCCTCTCTGGTTTTGAGAGCACCAGAGTCCCCCAAGTTTCTTGGGACAATACCAAAATGGTTAGCCTATCGGAGACGTGCTCGCTCCGGTGGTGTAGCCAGGTTTAGCATACTGGCCGAATGGTGGGCTTCGTATCTAGCGTTCGTTTTCCTTCTAGGGCACCGATGTTGGTGACGGTTCAGACTCCCCGACAGACGCCGAGCCAAGACTGCGGCTTCTCGGCGTAAATCGACAGGTTGAAAATTCGTGGTGTTAGTTGGCCTTTCCGCCAAAAAGCTAGGATCTGACCACTAGACACGATTTTAATCTCATCTAGATGTTCGGTGGTGTTCGTTTCTGTTCGGCGGTTTTGTTCGATCTTTTGTTCGGCCTATTCGGTCTGTTTGTTTTTGCGTCCGTCAATTCTTCTCCTCTCGTTCTTTCTATTAGTCTCCGCCTGCGAGTGTCCGTTCATCTTCGCCATTGTGTAGCGCGTAATTGGGCACTGCGTAGGTTGGCAGCTGTCTCAAACGTGGATTTGTCCTGGCAAAGCAACCAATCCCCTTTGATCGCAATAATGGACTTGTCGGAATGCCATCAAGCGAATTCGTACCATCAAGCCAACCGCACGTACCTGCCGCCGAAACCTTGCTAAGTGGAGATTTCTCGCGCGAGTCGAATATCGATCTCTCGTTCGACGTACCTCCACTCCTCGGACTGTCGGAGGATACTCACGAGTTCCTCAAACGCGTCTGCATTCGCTGGAGCATATTCGAACCATGTAAGGAAATCGAAGGGCTCGCCGAGATCGCGACAGTGGTACAGGCGACGAGCGATTGCTGGGAGGTATTTCAAGCCGACCCTGATGTGTCCAGATCGGGTTTCGAATATCCCCCGCCTCTCACTTTGGCTGAGTTGCCACCAAGACTCCGACTTCGTGATCGGAATAAGAGCGGCATGGGTGGCTTCTGGCCGTCCTAGCGCAGGCTGGCGGGACAAGAGCATTTCATGCTCCTTCCGCGTTGTATAGCGATCATTGCTTGTGACTCCGCGTATCAGCCACTTGCCCCCACTGGGCAGTGCTGCCAAGTTGCCTTCAACTACCTCAATTCTGTCAACACTTTTCAGCGGGGGCCCTGCGACAGCCTTCGTGTTGGTGACCCTCCAAATACCAGTGTCACCACCGACGAAAGTTGCAACGCGCTTCTTCCAAGAGTTTCTAGTCCTTGGGGCGATCTCCATTAGCAAATCCCTCCGTTGGAAAGATAGGTCAATTGACCCTTTCCCTGCACTCTTTGATCCAGGTCTGAAATAGTTGACGCGCCTGTTCTTATGGTATGAAGGGGGTTTGAACTTGCATTTGATCCCATCCCCGACGCTCCAAAGGAAGAGACGTGACGAAATCGTCTGCCTGGCGAAGTGGGTTGGTCTCGTGCACAACGGAAGAAAAGAAATCGTGCCTCTCAAATTCGATCTTGTTCTGAAGTCAGAAATACTCCAGCCTTTTCTATCTCGGGATGCCGGTAGCGTTATAGCCAGAAAGGTCGGCCGATTGGATTATGCGATTCGGGAAGAATGTTCTTCCACAAATTATTATCGGCCTGGTGATAACCCAACTCTTGACCGTTGAGACTTTGTCCGTCGCGGCTGTCACGGTTCAACCAGGCTCAGGACCAGACCCTGGTGGTTGGCAGTTTGTCGGGCCCTCTTCCATCAGGGACTGTCCTTTGCCGGGGGGCATTACCGTGTGCAGTGGGAGGGTGACCGCAATAGCGGTTGACCCTGGTCAGCCGTCCAGGATTTACGTTGGAGGAGCCCTAGGTGGAGTGTGGAAGAGCACCGACAGGGGACTTGACTGGACATCTCTTACTGATGATCAACCGTCTCTTGCTGTTGGAAGCATTGCAATAGATCCTTCCGGAAGCCTGTATGTTGGCACTGGAGAAGGCAACCGAGGATGCACAGCGTATTACGGAGCAGGTCTTTTAAAATCTATGGATGGTGGTAATTCCTGGGTTCAGCTGGGCGCTTCAACCTTCGGGAGGTCTAGCTTGAACAAGATCGTCGTCAGCCCGGACAGTCCCAACATTGTCATGGCGTCTACTAGTCAAGGATTCTCGAACAGTCCCACCTTTAGTTGCGGGTTGGTCGACCCGCTTGTACCGTTCGGGCTGTACGTATCACTGGATGCTGGGAATTCGTGGCGCCTGGCCATGCCTTCGAGCAGAGGAACAGCCGGAGATATTGCTGTGGACCCATTTAACACATCCCAGGTTTACGCGGCCGTGGACGGAACAGTCTACTTATCCAGGGACGAGGGAGTCTCATGGGAAGCGCTGTCCACTGGCTTGCCTCCGCCAAATTCAGTTGGACGAGTTGCCCTTTCAGTATCTGCATCATCTTCCGGAACTCTTTACGCGGCTTTGCAGGACTTGTCCCTTCCATTTCCGGGACAGGGTAGACTCTTTAGAACAAGTGACAGTGGTTCAACCTGGATGGAGGTTCCAACGCCCGCCCCCACAAACTTCTGCGGCGCCTTCAACGGCTGTGCCTACAACCTCGTTCTCGCGGTAGACCCGACGGATGCGGAGACGGTGTACTTGGGAGGAAATGATCTCTTCCTGACAACGGACGGCGGAAACAACTGGGTGGACTTAGGAGGGTATGGGAATCTCGTTCTTCATCCCGACCAACATGCTCTTGCCTTCAGCCCGGAAGACCAGACCAGAGTCTACGTCGGCAACGATGGAGGAATGTACTACTCTGCCGAGGCCAATACTTGTCTTCCTGCCTCATGCTGGACAGATCTTAATTCGGGCCTCGGAATAACCCAGTTCTACTCAGTGGCCGCTCATCCCACGGACCCCAACCTCTTCTTCGGCGGGACCCAGGACAATGGCATAACCCTGCGTCTGGGGAACTCACTAGAGTGGAGGCAGGCTCTGGGTGGCGATGCTGGTTTCACTGGGTTTGATCCTGTCGAGCCATCGACCATGTACGCGGCTTTCACGATACCCCTACGCTCTGACGATGGAGGGCTAAGCTGGACAACCAAGACAAATGGGCTATGTGTAGCGCCCTGCAATGCACTGGATAGCTCACAGCCCTTCGTTCCCATGGCGATCGACCATGCTAGTCCCGGGACGCTCTATCTAGGAACCTACAGGCTGTGGAAGACTACAGATAGAGGAGACAACTGGTTCCTTCCGTCACCCGGACTGTCACTTCCAGGCGCTAACTGTGCTCCAGCCTCTAGTGATTGCATCTCTACGATTGCAGTCGCTCCATCAGGAGGGCGGGTTGTCTATGTTGGAACCAAGCTCGGCAAGCTGTTTGTTTCAACCGACGGAGGCTCCAATTTCAGTGAAAGAGATACACTTCTACCCGGCCACTTCCTAACCAAGATTGCAATCAACCCCCAAGACCCTCAGAAGGCCTTTGCGACCTTCTCGGGCTTTGGAGGCGGGCACATATTCGCCACGTCCAATGCGGGGATCTCTTGGGCTGACATCAGTGCTGGTCTCCCCGACTTTCCGGCAAACGCAGTAGCGGTGGGCTCGAGAGGAACAGTCTATGTGGGAACTGACCAAGGAGTATTTGTCCAGCAAAAGAGATCGGGAGGTATGGGCCTCGTAAATGCCATCGGTCAAGCAAGAAGAGTTTCTTGGTCGATCTTGGGACGAGGGCTACCAAAGACTGCCGTGTACGATTTGACTCTCGCCGCGGACGGAGCGCTGCTGGCGGCCACTTTCGGGCGAGGAATATGGAGAATCAACCTCCCGAGAATTGATGTCGGAACTGGATCAGCGGCCAGCACTCCCCCAATCATCCATTCTGTGTCGTTCCAGTTTTCTCTACGCGATAAATTCGCCTCCGTCAGCCCCTTCAGCCTTGGAACCATCTGGCCCTGCAACCGACGTCCCATACCATGATAGGGCTCCGTATCTGAGCCGCCTCGCCCACCCCCGGACTCGAATGTAAAGTCAGATTCTTGTACATTCAGAAGGGAGTGACAAGGAAAGCGGGTTTGAACTTGCATTTGATCCCACGCCCGAGGCTCACTTGAGGCACCGACAAAGCTCAATGACAAGATTTTGCTAGCCTAGAATTTGGGCCATACCCCTCGGAATCAATGTCCTCAATCCCTTACGTTCTATGGAGATACAACCGGAACCCTTTACGGAAGGACCAAACAGTCTTCTTCCTCCGCAAAGTCCCGGTCGAAGGTAAGCACTCGCTCCCCTACCGACTTAGCGGCCGCAAGCAGAAGTCCGTCTAAGAGAGCGAAACTTGCGAAGCCTTTCTTCAGTCGCTCATTCTTGATCTTTGAGCCTTCTAAGCAGATGTCTTCGTCGAGCGGAATAATATTCGCAAGGTTTTTCACTTCTCCGATCCTCTCCCTTACAGGGATATTGTTTACGATGCACCAGTCGGATAGTTCGGCGAGTTGGACTACAAGCACGAAGAGATTCTCCTCCCCAATATGTTTCTGGACTAGTCTGAACTCCTTTGAGGTTCTAGGATGTCGCAGGACTTCGATGATAGCGCTGGTGTCGAGTAACAACTAGAATCTGTCCCGTTTCTCTCTTGCAAACGGCCGGGCTTTTCGGTCCATTCCCGCGATACTTTCTAACCCGGCCTCGCGCGTAGCCTTCGGAATCGCTAGCGACAGCTTAATCGTGTCTCCTTCGCTAGCACCTGATTCCTCTAACAGCTCCTTCGGTATTATTACTGCCATGGAATTCCCTACTCTCCTGACTTTTCCGGTCAACACGCGGGACATGAGAATTGTTATAACGTAATAACTATTTAAGCTTGGCCTGCAAAACCCGAATTGTGTTGCCCACAACCTGAATTCTAGCGCTTCCAGAGCAGTTGTTGGCGTTTCGGCCGCCTTGTTTCTAGCCTAGAAGAGAATCGTCTTGTCCAGCTTGAGAGTAGTTCTTTGCATGTAAGATTCTGTTTCGTGGCCGCCTGTCATTTTACATCCCGATTAGTTTCACGGTAACTATTCGGACTGGTCTACTCCTTTTCATTAACTCATCCAATTTGTAACTCTTCGTGCAGGACATTTGGAGACTTCTCTATCAAAGGGACGGTCGGACATCCAGATTCCAAGAGGGATCATTCACGCTACTTCCAAGCCAACCAAACCCAGTAGTCTTAGAGAAACATGGTTGAAAGAGGCAGAAACAAGATGAAGAGACGAACCGTTCTGAATAGCAGCCTATCCGCCCTCATTCTCGCCACAGCCATCGTGGGCCCGAGCGGCATCATCACGACCCAGAACACCCCTGCAGAGAATTTCCTTGCGACGATGACCACATTTCCGACGAATCCGTTCTACAACCCCAGCTTCGGCTACTCCAACTTCCATTACGTCATGAGAGGTGCATCCGGAACAGATCAGGTTCCTATTGCAATCTACTCCAACACCGCCAGCGGAAACCTGATCTGTGGAAAATCCTGCCCCGATTATACGCTCTACAATGCGAACCAAGGAACCCTTTACATCCCGATTGGACTCGCCTCGGATCATGTCGCGTACAACGATTGTGTCTCGGCAATCTGTGGCATAAACTTCGCAAACTGGAGCTATAAGCTACCCACAGGTATACCGGACTACTGCAGCGGCCAACCCACGAGTCTCCAGGGACTTGACAATTCTAACCGGTGCTATGACGTTAGAGGTTTCGACCTTCAAGGGGGCGTCACCGGAGCAAATGGGGGAATCCTTCTGACCTCCGCGAACCCAGCCGGAGATCCTACCTGCACTAACTACAATGGTGGCACACCCGATAAGGGTAATGTTCCTTCCAATAGTTGCTGGGCCGCAGATTATGCCGTGGTGCAGGCAGCGCAGGCCGTCAATCCACCCTGCATCTCGGGAGTAACTGCCTGCATCTCCAGCTCATCCGTAACCGCCGAAAGCAACACAACTGTAGTTGATCCGATCATCAACGGCAAAAAGCACAACGGGACCTTCGTCCAGATCGGAACACAGATCACCCAAAAGACATGGTATATTTATCGAGAGATCACGAGTCTAGCCGTCCAGATCATACCCCCCACCATAACCCTCGTCTGCACGAAGACAAATACCGGTGTCACCAACGTCTGCACCGGCTCGAGCGCCAACGTTTGCGGACTATTCGCAATAGACAAATGCGACCCCATGCCCTCCCTGATCAGCGCACTCCCCACGTTCAAGAAAGAGATCAACACTGCCTCTCTTCTGACCAATACGCGAATCAGCTTCGGCCTCAACGTGGTTGGATTCGGCGGACTTACGTGCAACCAGGAAGACCTTTCCTCGGGAAACTGCTGGTATGGAATAATCGGAGCCTGGATCGGAGGACAAGGCGTGCAAACAGCGGGCTGCACGGGAAGCAACTCATGCAGTTTCGGCGTCACAGGGCAACCGCATGCTCAGCTTCCAATATTTCAAGACGCCCAATTAACGAACCCAGCAACTATTCCACCGGTCGACCAACTCGTGAATCTCGCCCAGCTAACTAATGAGACAATGTCAACAGTGGTCGTGGCAAATACCTATTCCCAAGTGTTCACCTACGTGGACACTCAAGATCTAGGAGTGCAATATGCCTCGACGCCGACCACTTGCTCCATGGACAGCTTGAACCAATGCTTCAACACTCCTCCAGCGCTGATAGTAAACGTACCGATAGTCTACGACATCATAGGCGCACAGAGCCTAGCAACCTGGCTGTACAAATATCCAGGAATACCGCCCAACGGTGGAACGACATCGGGGTTCGTATCAGGCCAGGTAATTGATGCTTCTAGCAAGAATCTCTTCGGGCAGTATTCTCCGCTAGTTGGAGCATGCATTGGAGTCGGAGGACCCTGCTCCGGACAGCCAGCTCAGATTCAGGAACCGACAGACACCAATGGGCGATTCATTCTCAGCAACATCCCGCCCGGAACTTACACGATCTGGGCAACTTATCCCGGATACTCCAACGTCTTCCGAACCAACGTTATCGTCTCAGTCGGAGCTACGACAGTCGTTAATTATGCAATGTCACCTGTCAGCGCTCTCGGACTGTTATGTCTGGTTCCGCCAATAGCGAACCCACTGCCATACCAGCCCCCAATGTTCGGCGGACTCTGCATTCCAAGCTGGACTCTCTGGGCTGCAGGCGGCATAGTCGTGGGGCTATCCATCATTTTCGCATGGACTTATACCGCACCGGCTAGAGCAACTGCTGGAACTATCAAACTGTGGGGCAAAAAACGCTGTCCATAACACGGGGGCAGACAGGTTCGTCTGAGTAACAACGCCAAACTACTCCAAACGAGGAACAGGGTTTGAACTCGTAATTGCTTTCTCGCCCCGAGGCTCCAAGCTCCTATTTGTGAGCCTTCAGATGGGCCATTCGTCCGCTGGTCCGCTAGATTGAAATATTGGTTTACCATGGTAAACCGGTGGGGTTCGTCTTATGACAGAGGTAACCGTGGCGACCAAGATTGGATCCGAGGAGTTGAAACGTATAGACGCCATAGTTCGACGACGAGGACTGCTCAACCGCAGCGACCTCGTCAGGGAGGCCATCAGGCTCTATCTCAGCCTGACAAGCCTCGAGACTGAGGCCAGGCTCAGGATGCTACGTCTCATCAACGAGAGCGCAGGCGTTTCTGGGAAGACCGCGGGTCAGCTGGTCGAGGAGGCTCGAAGAGAGGAAGACGCCTGAGACTCTACCTAGAGCCTAGCATATTGGTCAAACTCTTCAAGGCCGAATCCGGCAGTGACCGGGCTATTCGGCTCGTCAGCCTTATTGATAAAAAATCCAGCTGGTATGGCATCTCGTCCAGATGGAGCCTTCTGGAGGTAGCTAGAGCCCTAAGGAAGGATGGTAAGACCAAGGAGATAGTTGAACTTGACCTTCGAGAGCTTCGCAGTCACCAAATCGCCTTCGTCTCAGTATCGGACAAGATCATTTCCGAGGCAGAAAAAATCATAGGGGCAACCGATCTTTATGCGGCGGACGCAGTCCACATTTCCACCTACAGAAGCTTGGCACGGCGCTCTCACTTGGAGGGATTTCTATGCGAGGACGTACATTACAACCGGTTCAAAGAAGAGGTTCCAGTAAGAGCAATCACAGACTTAGAATTTTTGCGGGACGTTGGCTAATAATTGCGACAAGAGCTTCTCCAAAATAGCATTCTGGAAGTCAAGGGGAATCCGACGACGGTAACCCCCTGGTTGATGAGAGCAAATCAACTAACAACCGAAGAGTTGACAGAACCAAACAGCCCACCGAGACGATAGACCATGTCTGTAAGTCCAGGGTATGAGGGGGGAAGGAGTCAAGGGTACGCCCTCGCACAAAAGGGGTTTGAGCTTGCGTTTTCGCCCACGCCCGAGGTTCGACACTGGAAGTGTGAAGCACATGTCAGCCCTTCACGTCGGTGGGCAGTTGTGACAACTCTAATGGCACTTTTGGTCGATCATCGTTTTGAGGGACAGAACCGCTTTCGCATCCGACCAACTGATCACTAAACATTGCTTTTCTCGATCAATCCACCGAAATGTCGGACGGATGCGCAATCGTTCTCACGACGGTTCATGAACAGAAAAAATGTGGAAATAGCTGGGGTCGCGACATCTCCAATTGACTCCCAGGTAAGATTCTAGGCAAGACTTGTCAGAACGGTGATGGTCTGGGAGGTTGTGATGCTCTGGCCATTCGCGTCGGTGACCGTTAGGGTCACAGTGTAAGTTCCTGGAAGCACGTATGAGTGACTTGTTGACTGACCACTGCCGGTAGACCCGTCGCCAAAGTCCCAGCTATAGCTGTATGGCTGAGTCCCGCCGCTGGCGCTTGCAGAGAATGTGACAGGCACGAGCGGCAGAGGACTCGACGGGCTGTAGGTGAAACTTGCAGAGAGTTTGGAATTGACTATTATTGTCTGAGATGATTTCGCGAACTGGCCTCCTCCATCAGTAATCGTTAAGGTTACAGTGTAGGTGCCGGCTGACTGGTACGTGTGTTTGACCGAGCTTCCGGAGGCTGTTCCTCCATCACCGAAGGTCCAAGAATAACTGTAGGGTGAGGTTCCTCCAGAGGCAGAGCCCGTGAAGGAAACTGATTGTCCAGCGTCAGGCGAGGATGGGCTGAACGTGAAGCTAGCTGATAGTGGCGGTGGGGGACTAGTTACGGAGACTGTCTGCTGGGACACTGCCGTCTGTTGTGTTGATCCGCTATCCTTGACAGTCAGAATAACGGTAAATGATCCTGAAGATGAATACGAGTGAGTCGCCGAAGATCCGGTCCCTGTGGATCCGTCACCGAAGCTCCACGAGTAGCTATAGGGCGAGGTCCCTCCTGATGCTGAGCCGGTGAACGAAACGGTCTGTCCTACCTGTGCAGAGGACGGACTATAAGTGAAGCTCGCAGATAGTGGAGGTGGTGGGCTTGTGACTGTGACAGTCTTCTGAGAGGTTACTGCCTGCTGTTGTGAACTGCTGTCTTTGGTCGTCAGCGTGACGGTGTACGATCCTACTGATGAGTACGCGTGCGTTACAGATGAGCCTGTTCCCGTTGATCCGTCTCCAAACGACCAGCTGAACGAGTATGGAGCTGTTCCACCACTAGCCGAAGCGGTGAATGTCACTTGCTGTCCAGCCTGCGGCGAAGAAGGACTGAAACTGAAGCCTGCTGTCAGCGCGGGAGGCGGGCTGGAGACGATTATGGACTGCTGGGACGACGCGGTCTGCTGAGGCGAGCCACTATCTTTGACGGTCAGAGCCACAGTGAAGGTTCCTGCTGATGAGTAGGTGTGCGTCACTGCCGAGCCTGTTCCGGTCGAACCATCGCCGAAATTCCAGGAATAGATGTAAGGCGAGGTTCCCCCAGACACGGTGGCTGTGAATGTGACCTGCTGGCTTACCTCCGGCGACGACGGACTGTAGGCGAAGCTGGTGGCTATAGTTGGAGGCGGGCTGCTGACCGTAAGAGTATGCTGCGACGTCGCCGTCTGTTGAGGAGAACTGCTATCCTTGACGTTCAGGGATACAGTAAACGATCCAGCTGAAGCATAAGTGTGCGTCACAGAGGATCCCGTTCCTGTTGATCCGTCTCCGAAGGACCAGCTGAACGTGTAAGGAGTAGTCCCGCCGCTAGCGCTGGCTGTAAACGTGACTTGTTGACCAGCTTGGGGCGAAGAAGGACTGTAGCTGAAGCTGCCCGTCAGCGCGGGAGGTGCACTAGAGACTGTTATGGATTGCTGGGATGTCGTGGTCTGCTGCGGTGAGCTACTATCCTTAACGGTTAGCACAACAGTGAATGATCCTGTTGAGGCATAGACGTGAGTTACAGACGAGCCTGTCCCCGTGGATCCGTCACCGAAGCTCCAAGAGTAGCTATAGGGCGACGTCCCTCCTGACGCTGAGCTAGAGAATGAAACGGTCCGTCCTACCTGTGGAGAGGACGGACTATATGTGAAGCTCGCTGTCAGCGCAGGAGGCTGGCTGGATACTGAGACAGACTGTTGAGACGATGCGGTCTGTTGAGGCGAGCTACTGTCCTTTACTGTCAAAAGAACGTTGAACGTTCCAGCCGCAGCATAGGCGTGACTCACAGATGCGCCTGTTCCAGTCGATCCATCACCGAAGTTCCAAGCGTAAGAGTACGGAGATGTTCCACCAGTGGCGCTAGCGGTAAACGTGACCTGTTGTCCTGCCTGGGGCGAAGATGGGCTATAGCTGAAGCTCGAGGTCAGAGCAGGGGTCGGGCTCGAGACTGTGATAGACTTCTGGGATGACACAGTCTGTTGAGGCGAACCGTTATCCTTCACTGTTAGAATTACAGTAAAAGTTCCTGCCGACGAGTATGCGTGTGTTACAGAGGCGCCTGTTCCAGTCGACCCGTCTCCGAAAGACCAGCTGTAACTGTACGGAGCAGTTCCACCCGTTGATGAAGCAGTGAATGTGATCTGCTGCCCCGTCGCAGGTGACGACGGACTAAATGTGAAGCTGGCGCTGAGAGGCGGAGATGGGCTCGTTACGGAGACAGTCTGCTGGGACGATACTGTCTGTTGCGGTGAACCGCTGTCCTTGACAGTCAGAACCACCGTGTATGCTCCAGCTGAGGAGTAGGCGTGACTCGTGGACGAGCCGGTCCCGGTGGACCCGTCTCCGAAGCTCCAGCTGAAACTATAGGGCGAGGTTCCACCACTTGCCGAGGCTGTGAACGTTATTGTCTGGCCTGTTGTGGGCGTGGTCGGGCTATAGGTGAAGCCTGCTGTCAATGCGGAGCTGGAGGAGGAGAGCCTCCACGCGCTGAGAGGATGGATCTCCCAGCCTGAAAAACTATGCCAGCTGTCAGAGACATGAGTATCATCCCAGAAGACAAAACCCTGAACATCAATAATACTCCCAGACGTAGGAGCGGATGGAGCGATACCGCTCTCTTCCCAGTTCATGTCGATCTCCGTGTGGACCTTGTGCATCGTATCAGGATACGTAGAGCTGCAGGCGGGCGCAAGATTCGCATTGCATGCGTTCCAAGTTATGTCACAGACGCCAGGGTAGAGGCTCCCACACTCATCATTGCTCGGAGGGACAGGAACTTTGACTCCATGGATCTCGACGAGTGTTGGCAGAACTGTACCGTTGGCCAGGGTGACAGTGCATGGTGGACTGGTGGATCGCTTCTGGTAGGGCCAGGACGAGGAGGGCGGGCTTGTACCCGGAGGCTTAGAGCCTTCCAAAGGTAAGGCTCCTCCGCTGTAGTCGGCCCCTGCGTTAGGTTTTGTCTGGGTTGGGTTCGGAACATTCCCGAGATACTGTTCCAATGTTAGCATCACGGCCTTGCAGTTTGTTGCTGGGTTCCAGGAGGACGACGTTGCCTGTTGGGCTAGTGGAGAAAGACTCGTAGCTTGAATCCTGATCGGGCCTATGCCGGCTGTCAACTGAGCAACAACCAATAAACCAATGACCAGCGGAACAGCAACGGCTAACGCGGTGGCCCGGTTTCCCCTAGCGAGCCGAAGCATGTTCACGGGCTGGCCCTCACTCATCCGAGCATCAGTTGCGCACAGGAGTATTTGACGAGTCTGTCCACAATGTGTTAGGAAACCGCACATTCGAACAACCATGTTCGGATAGAGTACAATAGAACACTTCAGCAACGACTGTCGTTCTTGGTATTGCGAAATCTATAACTTGATACTTTCTTGAACCATTCTGTGCTTCGCGCTCGCGAGGGGCCTCGGATGGTTGACCGTTGATACCCAAAGACGAGCGGATACGCAAAAGATCAGTTCGGGACAGCGGCGGAGAATCGCATTTGTAAGAATCCTGTTAACCATGCTCGGCCGCTTCGGACTAAGACTACAGATAAGCGGAGACGCGGTTGCGTGATCGATACCCGGTGTCTACAATCTAGCGGATCCTACCCTGATGTCGAGTCTCCGCCGGCCTCCAACTCTCTCACTCCATTAGTTTGAATGCCTAGCTGAAGATAAAAACAGATAATGGTTCGCCACACACCGGCGATCCAGTGACCGTTCGTTGCAGACAAACAAGACTCGACTCGACCACATCAGATCATCAACAGGTGGACGCTCGAATGTCCACGACTTGGCATGTCAATCGTCTGTTTTCAGACGAGAGGGCTAGGTGACGTTGACTGTCACGGTCACGGAGTGGGATACTGTCCCGACTGTCCCTGTTACGGTCACAAGATAAGTGCCGGGGGTTGTCTTCTTCAACGCTGTTATTTTGAGTGATGATGATCCTGTTCCGTCTGGAGCCAGCGTGACTTGGTTAGGGTTTAGTGATGTCTTAATGTTGATGGAAGAGTCAGATTGGGTCAGGCTTACGGTCCCGGTGAACCCGTTAACGCTGGACAGGTTGATGCTGACTGTTGCTGAATGACCGTGTATGATCGTAATCGAGTTGGGGAGGGCGGAGAGCGTAAAGTCCACTATTCTTACGGCGATGCTGGTGGAGTGAGACAGCGAACCACTAGTACCAGTGACCGTTACAGCATATGTTCCGATGGTCGGAGAGGTGAAGGTGCATGTCGAATTGGCGGACCCAGCGGCAATCAGAGTGAGGCTGCTTGGGCTACACGATATTGTAAGGCCAGTCTTGTCCGTGGAGGTTGACAGCGTAACTTGGCCGGAGAAACCGTCCAGGCTATTGAGGCTGACCTTTGAGCTGCCGGAGGAGCCGGCCAGAATTGTCAAAGAGCCTGGGTTGGCAGAAATTGCAAAGTCAGGCTGGGGAGGCGGGCCAACGTTGACCGTGCGAGTTGCAGTGGTGCTGGCGCTGGCTGAGTCGTGGACTGTCAACTGGACAGTGTAACTGCCCGCAGAGTAGGAATGGGTTACAGGGTTACCTGTCCCTATGGTGCTGTCTCCGAAGCTCCAGCTGAAACTATAGGGCGAGGTTCCACCACTTGCCGAGGCTGTGAACGTTATTGTCTGGCCTGTTGTGGGCGTGGTCGGGCT
>MNDT01000001.1 GCA_001915065.1 archaeon 13_2_20CM_2_53_6
GTTTGGGATATGGTTGGCCGGTGTAGTCAGTTCCATTGGCGAATAGAAGGTCGAAGGCAAAGAATGCAACGGGAATTTCTTCGATCGTCTTCTCAAGCTCGTACTTGCGACCTCTCCGCTGTGATACTAGTTGAAAGGGAAGCAGGTCTCCAGTCGCGCTGTCGACCGGGACCGTCTCGCCCTCAAGAACGATCTCCCCCGTCCCTACTCCCTGCTTCAGCAGTTTCTGGACGTCCGGGAACTGCTCGGTGATATTCTCCAGTCTCCGTGAAAACATGGTAATGCCCTCGGGGGAGAGATGGGCTTGAATTCTCAAGCCATCATATTTGTACTCGGCGGCTGCAGTCCCGTCCATCTTTTCAAGAATCTCCTTCGCATCGGGGAGCCGTTCAGCCAACATCTGGCGAACTGGAATCCCTACTGTTATCTTGAAAGACTCGATCTCTTTGATGCCTCCAGCAGCCAACCTTTTTGACAGGAGTCCCAGGTCTGATGATCGATTGTAGGCCTGCTCGAGAACCGTTCGCGAGGCTTTCCCGCTTGCGAATGCCTGTGAGAGGGCATCGAGTATGGTCATGTCCGCTACGCCTAGACGTAGACGCCCTAGGGCGGTTCTGATGAGGTATTTGGCCTCGACCGGGGAGGCTTTGCCGAGCATTCCTGTCAGCTGTCGAATCTTCGACTCTACGGAGCCTGATCCGGCCGACCGGGCTATTCGGTCCAGCCCAGTGTAGACGTCCTCCACTGTGAGAGGTTTTTTCTGGAGCGCGGCTTGCGTCTTCTTGTCGAGGAGTTCTTCGACAGCAGTTCCTAGATCTCCCTTGGCCTTGTATTCGGCGGTCACTTTCTGCTCGGTTGTTCCGGCTACGGCGCTTATGCACTTGATCGCCAGTTTCTCCGCGATTCCGACCTCGATTCCCAGATAGTCCGGGTAGAGCTTTCCTTGAGTGAGGTAGACGACCTTGTCGATAACGGTCGGGGGCGTCTGTCTTAGCAGACCGACGAGGAGGCTTGTGATTTCCAGTCGTTTGGTGGTTTTGCTAATGCTCTCATATGCATCGACCAAGCGCGAATAAAACATTTTGAACTGGACCTTTGTATTCGCGGCCTTTGCTCAGTCTACGTTATAGAGCGTTGGTTAGAGAGAGCTGCTCCAATTTTCGGTACTTATCCGCCATGTCCTCGATTATGGAAGTCGTCATCCTCGCTATGGGCGTAGGAGAGGAGTTGTCGCAGACAAATCGTTCAGAATAAGCCCGGATCAAGGATCCGGGAGGGGGGTCCCACAGAGCACCTTATTTACGCTTGCAGGCCCGTCACCAGCACTTACTGAAAGACGCCCTTCAACCCGTTCTTCGCGACAAACCGATAATCTCGCCCAATTCTGTTTCAGATGGCGAGAGGACCCCTTCCAGGGATTTAGAAATAAAAAAATTCCCGCGACGCAAAAGTGTCTTTCGTGAGACTTTCTGTTGAAGAAGTATCGTTCGAAAGGCTCGCCTTGTATCCCAATCTCCGGTTCTGATGGTTAAAATACCCGTTTCGAGTGTCGAGTCCGCGCTCGATGTACTCTTTCCCGGCCTGGAGGCGGGCCCCCTTCATCGCCTTGCTCATCATCATATTCGTAATCGCCTCTGCTCCAGCCACGACCCAAGGCACAGCTACGACTCCCCAGACCATTACCTCCGCATCAGTCCCCTCAGGCCGTTACGACAGCATGAAAATCATATTCTCCAACTCGACCGTCTTGATAAGCGGGCAAATTCAGCCAGTCGCTGCATCCCCCGCGCTCGACGCGGACATGACAATGCTTGTCGCCCCCAACGGGAACGGCGATCTCCTGCTCATAGTCGCTTTTGACTACGCGACGCTCTTCGCGGACACACCCTCCCTATCCTTAATCCTAGTCAGCGCAACGACAGCTTGAGACATTGCCTAGGAGCCGCGACCGAAACTATCAAATTCTCCCCGATAGAACCGACGGGGAACATGTGCATCATAGGCAAGAACCAGCTCACAGAACTCATCAAGAGCTACAACTGCATCCACCCCTTCGACTACAGCCTCTTAGACGGCGACGGCTACATACTCACAGTCAAGGACGAGCGAACACTCCACTATCTCGAACACCAGAACCTCATCTCCCACGAAGTCGTATTCACCCCCCCCAACTATGTCGCCCACCTAACCGCCAAGAGCAAATACGGCCGGATGGGACTCTCCTTCCTCAACGCGGCAAAAGTGCACAGCGGCTACGTCGGAAGACTCGCCCTAGAACTCGTAAACCTAAGCAACGAGAGACAGCCCATCACCATCAGAAGAGGCGACCCATTGATGCATATCGAATTCGTGAAGAGAGAAGGCGAAGCCTCGCCGTACAACGGGAACTATATGTTCCAGTTCATGAGCGAAGAAGAGATATCCGACTATGTCGGAATCCTCACGCGCGAATTCAAGACAGTCTTCCGCAAAGATGACCTGTTAAGAGCTGCAAAAGAACGAGTCGCGCTCGCCCCATCAGCCTAGCTTGCGATCTTATTCAACACCCGCCTCAGCTCCGGATCCTTTATCTCCCTAGTAGCGGATTGAAAAAAGCTCTGCACCCTAGTTCTTCCGACTCTCCTTCCAATTCTGGCTGCTTGAAATGCCATCTCGAGCTTATCCAATTCGTGCACCAGCAACGCCTCCTTTGTGCGTAACAGCCTGAGATCCGTCCACAGTCTACGGTACGAACCTCGAAGATTACTAGGCAGATTCTGGATCAGCTCGTCCATAGCTCTCCTTCTCGCACGGTGTACCTCGGGGGCTCCTAGGATCCTCTTGTCCGCAGGAGTGAGATCTCCCGTTATCGCTTCTTCCAGATCATGAATCAGAGCAAGCTTGAGAACCATCCCAACGTCGTACTTCCTCCGCTCCGCTTCCAACCAAGCCAGCATCGCTAGACCGAAGGAGTGGTCTGCAACGGATTCGACCCTCGTCAACCCCAACCTCTTCCACCCCCTCCTTTCCTCAGCCTTCAGCTGCGCTGCATACTGCCACAATTTGACAAGTGACTCCAAGTGATTCGGTACCGCAAAACGCGCGCAAATTCTAAAACCTTTACTTAAGTAAATGCACAAATACGTTCTCCATGCCAGAAACGTGCCGGGGCAATTCCCTACATGGTCAAGAAGATAGTCACTCGCTTCGCCGTCGCCAAGAAGACAGCCAAGAGCGGAGAGGCGGTCTATCGATCACCCAGGATCTATCTGCCCACCAAGCTGACGGACGACTCCGTCTTTCCATTCAAAGAAGGCGACCTTCTGATGGTCAAGGTTGATGGAAGAAGGCTGATTGTCCAGAGAGTTCGAAAACCTGAGAGGCGCACCGAGGTCGCCAATGAGCAACGCCAGAAGTGATATTATGCTCGGAACATTTGATAGGACGATAACAGGTTGCTTAGAGTAACGATTCAGGTAACAAACATCAGCGGAGAACGCTACTGGGCCGCGGACAACCCGCTGCCCAGTCAGGTCCAGATCGCAGTAAACATAAACATCGTCGGACTAGACCAGAAGAACGAATCAACGGCCGAAGCACCGTTCGTATTCACCGTAAGTTACACACCATCCATCGCGCAGCTAAGCATCAAAGGAAAGGCCCAGATAGCCGGCGACCGCGCAGAAGTTAGCCAAATGATAGACGAAAACAAAAGGAACAGACCACCCCCCGCGACTGTAATCCAAGCCGTCTCCAGCATAGCAATGGCTGACGCGATTATCATCTCAAGAAGCCTCGGAATACCACCACCACTTCCTCCCATAGGCGTCCCGACTGAAGGGGCAGCACAGCAGCCGGGGCCAAGGAAAGAATCGAGATACACGACTTAGAGATGGAAGCTCGACGTCCAAAATATTGGAGTCATCGTATCTCTCCAAAATATTGGAGCGTTTAATTCCCACGAAGCAAGAATTTCTTTCCATGACGGATTTCTAGAGCTAATCCTCAGCAGTCATACACGGCACATCACGAATAATCATGGAAAGTTTGCTTTCTGTCATAGAAAGCAAACGCTAAATTATCATTTTTCGCCCTTAACCAGTCAGTGATCGCGCGATTGGCCCAAAAAAAACGAAAGGTCTGGCTTACCGGCGAGCAAGTTCACACCATGCTGAATCTGGCCAAGCATAATAGTGAGAGAGATTACCTTCTGTTACTTCTGATGCGTTATGGGCTACGCTGTGGGGAAATAGTTGGGTGGCGGGGGTTACCAGGTATCAGAATCGAAGACATTAGAGACGATGGAGTCTGGGTGAAGGGAAAGGGGTATGCCAAAGGAATCGTCCAAGATCGGCTCGTCGTAATCCCAGGAGAAGTGATCAGGGGGCTCCGCCGCTACGTCGCTCAGCCTTTGGTAGCACATTTCCAAGAGCATCACGAAGATAGATTGTTCCCAATCTCGGCTGTCCGAGCCGAACAAATCGTGAAGAGATATGCCAAAAATGCGGGAATAGACGATTGGCCGAGAGTTGGACCTCATCGTCTTAGAGCATTCTTCGCGACCGATGCCAAAGACAAAGGCCTCGACGCGTTTACGATACGTGATCTTATGCGTCACAAGAACATTACCACAACGAACCTCTATGTTGGCCAATCTTCGACCGAGAGACTTTCTAGGATCATGGAGGAGCTGGCTTCAGGATAGGAGAATACGACCGCATTTTAAGCTCGAGTTTGGGCGGCATATTCTGATCTCTTTATTTACGTAAAGACGTCCCACACTCTTGCTGGCAGCCCACCTACACGTCTGCATCTGGAGCGCCATAAGTATTAAACATGGCGTTGCCTCTGCGCCGAAAATGTGACCCGCTGATGCCGCGTAGAGCTGTCCGTGGACCTCCAAAACAGAAAACGACGATCCTTTTCAAAGCCGGGAACCTTCCCAGCGGCCCTGAAGAGTTGTTCCGGCGAGTGTTCTGGAAAAGCGACTTCCTGGCGAGCGAGGCTCAGAATTTCTGGCACGAAGTCAAGAGGTCCGAGCCGATGGGCCTGCCAATTCAGGCATGGAAAGACTGGATTTCAAAGCGAAGTATGAGCGTCGGCCAATTCTACAATATGATCCATGGTCTTGTCGGAGCAGGATTTATCGAGAAGAAGGACTCGAGATGGCACCTCAGCGGCGGTTTTCTTCGTGAACTCGAACAAATGGTCGCGGTCTATTCATCGGAAAGCGGTCTGAAAGCGCAGCCACACTAAGCATCATGAGATGTATTCATTTCTCCTCGTTGGTCGCGCAGCCGAGCGCCCGACAATCTCCCGCGCGAATCTATCTTACCAAGTCGTATCCGAGTTACCGAAACCGGTTTCCCGTCTCTGGACTTGACCAGCCTTACAGTGTACAGTCGAAGTGGCGGCAAGCCTCGACGCCTCCTGAGCGCATTCGCTCTCATACCGTTGGAGCGCGTGTCCTCGCTGACAACTAAGGCTTCAAGATCCCTCCTCTCGGCCGCGGGGCCGAGTGGGTCCTTCAACTCAATTATCCTTGCGCGCCTCAACCAACGCCGCGACCGGAGGAACTTTCGAAGATCCCGCTTTCTTGCGGAAAGCGCCCGCACGTCATGAATCTTGTGAAGTTTTGCAACCAGTTGATCTCCGGTAACGCCGATGAATACTGTTTCTCCCAACTCAAACGCGCGGCCTAGAAGACGCTCATGTCCAACGTGCAATATGTCAAAGGTTCCACCCACGGCGATGGTTCTGTGCGCGAATTTCGAAACATGCAAGCCGACTACCTCAGCTAGAATTTTGGCCTGTGGAAAGCCTAATCGCTTATGAACGATCTCTGCTATTTATTGGATGACGGCCAAGGCTAACTTGATCCCCGGTTGAAGAGAACCGGGCTACATTGGAACCTGGATGGTCGAGAAGAACACGGCGGATAACTTCTCGCGAAATAGCCCGGGGGAGATTCGAACTCCCGTCAGCAGGTGACTCCTACCCAATCGTGCGGGATCCAGAGCCTACTAGGGACGCTTGAAATGTCTGGCCCGTAACGTCCGTGCTATGCTAGACCACTACACCACCGGGCTACGATGGGCCAGCCACCATCCCTGTTCATAAGAGGTTTCGAGGCTGGAACTGACCTTCCCTATATACTTGTCGAAAGACTTATATATGCTCTGGACTCCTCGCTCTTGCTTTCCTCGAACTGAGCCTTCACACGCCTCGGTAAACCTGAGGAACCATTTGACTAGGGACTCAGAAGGGAAGGATGAGGGGGAGACAACGACAACTCCGACAGTGCCCAGCGGAAAACCGCCAAGGGTCCATGTTTGCCCTGAGTGTAGCAGTGTCAACCTCATAGAGGACTTCGATCAAGGGGAGACAATCTGTCAGGACTGCGGACTTGTGCTCTCGCAAAATTTGATGAGCCGGGGCCCAGAGTGGCGCGCTTTCACAAAGGAGGAGAAGGACGAGCGGGGCCGGGTCGGTATTCCAACCTCATTTTCAATCCATGACAAGGGGCTGTCGACCGTAATTGATAGGGTCAATCGGGACGCATACGGGCGACAGCTCCCTATGGAGACGAGGATGGAGATGCTTAGGCTCCGCAAATGGCAAATTCGAACGCGGGTACACTCATCATCCGATCGTAACCTCGCTCAAGCAATGGCGGAGCTCGACCGGCTTACAGACAAACTTCACGTGCCAGCAAACGTTAAGGAGAATTCAGCGGTAGTTTATCGGAAAGCGCTCGACAGCGGGCTTGTCAGAGGACGCTCGATCGCCGCGATTGCCGCAGCATCGCTTTATGCAGCTTGTAGATCAGCGGAGACGCCTCGCACCTTAAAGGAGGTGGCCGGGGCCAGTAGAATAAAGAAGAAGGACGTTGCGAGATGCTATAGGCTGCTTCTTCGTGAGCTTGAAATGTCGATGCCCGTCGAAGACCCGATAAGATGCATTTCTAAGATCGCTAGCCGCGCCGAGATTTCAATACAGACTCAACAGTCCGCGATAAAGGTCCTCAAAGATGCCAAGAGGAAGGGGGTGGTCGCGGGCAAGGACCCTATGGGCCTGGCGGCGGCCGCACTCTACGTCGCGTGTGTCCTCGAAAATGAAAAGAAGACTCAGAAAGAGATTGCCGAGATTGCCAATGTAACCGAAGTCACCGTGCGGAATCGATACAAAGGCCTGAAAGACTCGCTCGGGCTATCGGCTTGAAGGTCACAGTTACCTGAGGTATTGCCTCATGCTCTGTATGTTGTTGAAGACCGTGCTCCACTGAGGGTGGGGTGCGGAACTACCACTGCTAAAACCATTCAGCGAGATAGAAAACCTGACGCGGGGATCGCGTGAATAGTAGTAGATAATGTCAAGCTTCTTCTTAGGAGTCGCATTGGATAAACTCCTTTTCAGAGCATTGAACAGGTACTTGTTGAAGAACTCCAGCTCGATTGAAACGGAGATGCGCTCGCTCATTCTCCCACTGAGACGGATAAACATGGCTAGTGATGAATATTTATGGCTATACATTCGACTCGACGGTTGCCCCTATCAAACGCCTACCCTGGAAGCCTCCAGCAATCCCTAGTACTCCGTGGATTCCCCATGACCCGCCTCGTGACGCTAACAGCGTAGTACTAGGATTCCTTCCTCCAGGGTTACAAATCCGATTTTATCTCAACCAGAGCGTCTTCAGTAGTGGCGACGGGATGGAAGAGAAGCCGACCGTTCTCATGGTCCTTATGTGCACATGGCTATTCTGGTTCATGTTCTTTCTGACTATTGGAGTCTAGCGAATAATTGAGGGCACGCTTAAATAACTGGGAGACCCTACAACGTTCGTGGACGAATCGAAGGGAGTCTTAGGCTTCTAGAATGGCCGACGTTTGCTCGACCTGCGGTCTGCCGAAGGATCTTTGTGTCTGCGGAACAATCAGCATGGAGCAGCAGACGGTAAAGGTCCGTATGGAGATGCGTAAATGGGGGAAACCCGCGACGATTGTCGAGGGAATTGACGGTAAGAGCGTCAATCTTTCTGACCTTGCGACCAAGCTCAAGACCTATTGTGCGTGCGGAGGAACATCGAAGAACAACGCTATCATTCTGCAGGGGGATCATCGCGATAAGGTAAAGAAAGTCCTAGTGGGCTACGGATTTCCCGAAGCAAGCATAGAGCTTCACTAGGCTAGTTTCGTTGTCCGCGCTACTAGACGTGTTTCGATCCATCCGACGGGGAGCGCACGTACCACTGTCGTGTCCGAACTGCGGGGCAAGTGTAAAGCGTTCACGAGCCCCCCTAGAGGGATGGATCCTTCCAACAAGGTATCTGTGCGAGAAATGCGGCTACTCAGGGTTCCTGGCGATAGAAGAGGAACGCGAAAACGTGGTGCAGCCAGATTAGCTGCCAGGTCAATCATCACAGAGACCTCGAACTCCACAGCTCGACAGCCCTCTTCAGACCCTCGTCCAGAGTAAACTTGGGCCTCCAGCTCACCTCTCTCTTGATCGCCGTATTGTCGAGGACGAGATATGCAGGGTCTTGGCTCTGGGGCCGCTGAGGATAACCCGGAGGGTATGACCCAAAGACGACGCTTCCCTTGAATCCGACTATTGAAGACAGTCGCTTGGCCAGTTCAGCGTTTGTGATCGGGTTTCCAGGGGATACGTTGTAGACTCCTCCGACAGCTTTTTCGGTCCTTGCCACATCCAAATATGCTTCGACGTGGTCTTCTACGTACATATAGTCCCGTACCGAATCTGGCGCGCCCACATAGCAAGTTTCTCGTTTCAACATCTTGGATATGAGATACTCTGCGTAGAAGCCACTCTCCAAAGTCCGGCCGTAGCTGTTGATAGGACGCATGATCGTTCCCCTCAGATGATAGATTCTGTTGGCCATCTGAATATACTGATCTGCGGCCGCCTTTGTCACTGCGTAGGGCGATGCCGGCTTTAGCATCGCATCTTCCGAGATAGGTCGGTCACTCGGTTGCCAGCCGTAGACCTCCGCTGTGGAAGCGGCTATCAGCCTTGTGTTTGGGGACTGTTTCAGGATTGAATGCACGAGGTTCACGGTCCCGTCGAAATTGATTCCGATGTACGGGTAGGGATCGTCGAATGATAGCCGTACTGGCGTGAGTGCTCCAAGGTGGAAGACTATGTTCGGGTCAGATGCCTCAACTGCCGAGAGGACCGAGTGGTACCTCACCAAGTCACCCTCAATGAGATGAACACTCGAGACGATGCTCGCCAGCCTCTTCAGCTCTCTCTCGGAGGAATGTCTTACGAGTCCGTAGACATTATCTCCCTGATCGACCAGCTTTGAAGCAAGCTGCGATCCTATGAAGCCGGTTATCCCAGTTACAAGCACGTTCAATTCAAGTGGTTCCCCTTCAGTTGACTCTCTGCCTCTTCGAGCTCTCTTAATGAGTTGACTGTAATGAATGAGCCCGGATGGCGATAGGCTCCCAGTTTGTGAAAGCGGGAAAGCCTTGGAAAGGTTACTCTTTCAATATCGCCCCGACGAGGCAGGTACCTGGTAATCCTCCTATCGAAGACATATACGCCAGTTGAGATGAATCGTTCCTTGAGTATAGGCTTCTCGATAAATCCTAGGCAATTGTCGTGGCGATCAACCTTCACAAGTCCGAAAGGTAGTCGAGGGTGAACCACAGCGATCGTGGCAATTGCACTCTTCTCGACGTGCTTTCCAAGCAAGGAACCCAGCCTTAGATCGGTTATCTGGTCCCCGTTAAGGGCGAAGAAAGTGTCGTCACGGACGTATCGGCCGATTGCCAGGCTGAAACCCTCCCCTGTCCCTCCTTGCACCGTATGAATGCTATACTTGATTTCAACACCGAACCTGTCACCATTACCAAAATAGCTGATTATATGGTCCTTCAGATAGGCGACGCCCATTACAATACTAGTGACCCCATTCTCCCTCAGCCATTCAACAACCCATTGCAGGAGAGGCTTGCCTCCAACCTTGACGAGCCCCTTAGGAAGGTCCTTCGTGATCGGCAACAGTCGTATTCCTTCCCCGCCCGAGAGAACGACCGCCGTTCGGACACTGTTCTGTGGTCTGGGCAACGAGATTCTCGAGTCAAGCCTCGGGGGATTGAGTATAAGGATTCCATATTGCGCATGGAATCAATGCGGAGTCCTCGGTAGGTCCGAACGCGCTAGTCTGGCCCAGATTGATTTTCGAAGAGGATATTTTGATTTTCTTCTGAGCGACATTTATTCGCGATCTTGAAAGCGGGTCCGGCGTTGGTCGCAAAGTACGATAGGGTCTTAGTCCGATGAATGAATTGTAGAAGATTTGACAAAGGATGCAATGGTATGTCTTATCGTCTAACCAGACGACACATATCGCAACTTCACGATCCTTGACGAATACTTTCCGACGTATTTGGTAACAAAGGATAATTAAGCGGTGGGACGAATAGGTCTTGAGAATCTATGACCGACGACCCGCCACCTGCAAAGTTTGTCGTCGAGATCTTTTCACCGGAAAAGCCGCCGCCAACTGCAAAACAGTACGTTGATGAACTGAAGGGTGTCGCTGGCGGGAAGCAGATAGCCAGGATGAAGAAGGAGGCTGTTGCTTGTCCGGTTCTAAACAAGACGGTCTCGTTTGTCCAATGCTTTGCTTGTCCAAACTTTATTCGTAGGGTGAAGGGGAATGTCGACTGTAGAGGGCTTCCTCTATCCACCTCCTAAGTGGAAAGATCCACTTTGACTCCAGGAAGCTGTACTAAACAAAACGATAGCTGCTACTGACTCTGATATTGCTCTAAGCCGAGCACCAGCTCCGTGAGCATACGATTGTAGGGAGCGTCAACCCCGAGCTTCCTAGCCAGTGAGTCAATCCATCCATTCAATTGTCGAATCTCGGTTCTCTTTCCAGCTTCTATGTCTTGGAGCATTGAAGACCTGTTCTTCCTAGTGGATGCGAGAACCTGAAGCAGCATAGAGCTCGGGTCCGGGCTGAGCGAGACGCCATGGGCCCTGGCTACGGCACTCCCCTCGCTGACCGTCTCGTT
>MNDT01000062.1 GCA_001915065.1 archaeon 13_2_20CM_2_53_6
GGTCTTGGTGGGGGCTCCTCCTAGCCTCTGACCCATATCCTCGAGCTGGAGGCTCGCGGATTGGAGGGCCCGCTTCAGACCGTCATAGGAAAACTGGTTCTTGAGCAGCTCGTCGACCCCGACGACGAGGAAGCCACCATTCGCACGGTGGAGGGAGCCTGCCTTTATCAGGGTGAAATCTGTGACGAGAGCTCCGAACCTGGACTCGTACTCGATCTTGCCTAAGAGATTAGTAGCGGTGGGATTGTCCTCGGCGATGACCGGGGCGCCTTTCAACTCGGAGTTGTCAACGATCACGTTGACATCGTATCTTCGAAACGCGTGGTCCGTGAGTTTGCTCTCTACAGGATTCCGCTGCTCCTCGTCAGGCTTCTCTTCCGCCCCGCCCCCTTCCGTGAAGACCTCCGCATTCTCGAGAATATCATCGCGCACCTCGTTCAGATGCTGAAGAACCTTGGGAAGGTCCTGGTAGCGGGACGTGAGGCTGTTCATGAGACCGCCGATGGCGTAGTGGACTGAATCATCTCTCAGCTTCTTCAACTCCTCAACTGTCGTCATGTCAAGATCGTTGATTCCTTTCCCCGCCTTGTCCAACGCGGCCCGCATCGTGTCCCGAGTCTGTTCGTACTTTTTCTTCACTCGGGCTGGTAGAGAGTCGAAGTCTTCTTGGCTCACTGGCTTCCCAGCGACGACGGGGACGATTGTGATGCCAAGCTGGGTCATCCTGACCGTATATCCGAGAGTCTCAGCCCGTTTGTTCAGATCATTGAGAATCTTGTTCCGATCCGTTACAGCCTTCTTCGTGGTGTTGTTGGTTCGAGAGACAAACTCTTCGCTCTGGAGAGTTGCAGGGATCGCGCGCTTCGCCTGTTCTATGAAATTCTTCAGATCCTTCTGGAAGACCCGCGCCTTCCCGGGAGGAAACATCAACGCCTTCGGCTCGTACTGGTTCTGGAAATTGTTCACATAAGCCCAGTCGGACGGGACAGGCCTCGTCTTTGCGATGGCTTCAAGAAAACTTCTGGTCGCAGGCCTCTTTCCCGTGATCGGTGGACCGGCAGCATAAACGTTGAAGCCCTTACCCTTCATCTCAATGCCGAACTTGAGAGCCTTGAGGGCCCGATC
This sequence comes from archaeon 13_2_20CM_2_53_6, assembly GCA_001915065.1. Taxonomy (GTDB): domain Archaea; phylum Thermoproteota; class Bathyarchaeia; order 40CM-2-53-6; family 40CM-2-53-6; genus 40CM-2-53-6. The sequence continues at coordinate 1,126 of MNDT01000062.1, forward strand.
TTGGCCGATGATGCCTTCTACCGGACCCAGCTCGGCACTGGTTTCACATCCCACTTGGCCGGGCGGACACTCGAGTCTCAGTTTTTCAGGAGAAAGCTCAGCAATAGTCATTGGTCGCCGGAGACAGCGAGGATTCTGTTAAGTCTTCTTTTTCCAAGACTTTTTGTCTTCGCGCGCCACTTTTGAAGGTTAGAGGAGGATAGTTTGTCATTCCTGAAGCTCGCCCTGCACGGGCGACGAGCTTATACTCCACAAATAGAACTATGTATGATTGAGGCATAGAGAGCTTTTGGGCTTCAAAGCCTCCGACATAATGGCCTCGACGATGATCGCTTTCTTCGCAGCAGTCGTTGTGAGTCTAGTCTATAGACTCGACTGGCTCTCGCTGCTGGTGATCACGGTAGGCCTTGACGGCCTGTTTCTCTACCTCTTCCAAAACCAGTCGAAAAACTACAGAAAATGGAGCAAGCATCCCACCGTATTCCCGAACCCTATGGGAGGCGGAATCGTAGGCGAGTACATGCTCCGCCCTTGGCAGAATGAGCTGGACTCAATGGGCCAACCCAAACTGGAAACATCGGATCGTGAGCTGAAGAAGCTTGATCGCATGTCCAAGAGACGCGCTCGGAGAATGAGACAACTGCAGAAGCTCAGAAGCTGAGCCTAGGCAGAGACTCGTAAGTCTAGTTCGACCCTAGGTCTACCGGCCTGATACTGTCGAAGTCGATCGTCGTCGCCGGAATAGCCAGTTCCAAGGTCTCAGGCAGATCTCCTTTACCAAGACACTTGAATTCGCTGTTGTGGCATTTTGGACATTTGAGGTCAGACCGCAACTGCCCCACCTCTGCATTTTCTTCGCGTACGATTCGATATCCACAACCCTGTCTCGTACACTCGAAAACATAAGTCGCACCATTCGCCGTCCTGTGACCAGAGGATTTGCGACTGGCTACTCGTCTAGTCGCCGTAGACCTCTTAGCGTGACTCTTGACTCTCCGTGTCTTAGTGTTCTTCGAAGAACCTCTCTTTGCGGTTGTCTTTCTAGATGAACTGGCTGCCTTCTGTGTCCTTGGCAAATACGTCACTATGCAACACGCTAGGCTGAACTTTCAGAATAGTGTTACTGACGCCGTGAAACGACGAGAAACACGCGACTCGTTTCGCATCAACGTCCCTTCGCTCGGACCTCAAGTGCGTGCTTGTAACGACTCGAACTCGGCATGATACACATGTTTTCCGGATATGAGGAGATCGAACCTGGAGTGGAGCCGTTCGAGGTCAGGATTCTTCGCGACCAGCGAGTGAACCTCCTTCATGTGGGAAGCATCCTTGAACTTGGCAATCTCAATCCAGAGCTCCTCATCAGCGGCCAAGTCTATGGCCGTCGGAAGACTTACTCCTCCAAACTTTGCCGACACGTCCTTTGGACGCAGGAGCTCGTCCGATAGACATCCCGCATCCTCGAACAGCTTCATTATGGGTCTGAGGGCGTGGATGAAAGCCTCTGCCTTCCGTCTTGGCACGCGATAAAGAAAGACGGAACAGTAGGCCATAGCTATTCTCCATCTCGCGTGACCGGTTTTATTTAGACCCCACCCACCTTTTCTCGGACGAACCAGAAGAAGCCTTACTAGCCGTCGAGTTCTCGCAGCGGGCATGAGTAAGGAAGCCTCTCGGCGAGTCGCGACATTCACAGAATCGGTAATCCGTGAGATGACGCGACTATGCCAAGCATACGGGGCGATAAACCTGGCGCAGGGATTCCCCGACTTCGACCCTCCTGTTGCGATGAGGAGAGCCGCGGCCCAGGCCATCAGACAAGGCTACAACCAGTACTCCACAACTCACGGATCAATCCGCCTCAGACAAGCCATCGCCCAGAAGATGCGAACATACAACCATATCCCGTGCAACGCAGAAGACAACATCACGGTCACATGCGGCACAACTGAAGGCATGATAGCCGCCCTCCTCGCTCTACTGAATCGCGGCGACGAGGTTGTGATTCCCGAACCGTTCTACGAGAACTATGGTCCGGACTCGATCCTCTCCGGCGCAAAGTGTCGATACGTCGAACTAGACGAACCTTCATTCAAAATAGACGAGGAAAAACTTAAGGAAGCATTCTCCAGAAAGACCAAGGCGATCATTATCAACACTCCTCACAATCCCACTGGCCGAGTCTTCTCGAAGAGTGAGCTAGAGCTGATTCGAGATTTGTGTCGAGACTACGACGCTTTCGCGATAACGGACGAAATCTATGAGCACATCACCTACGACGGTCGAAGGCATGTCAGCATAGCCAGTCTCGACGGAATGAACAACCGTACCATCACCATTTCAGGGTTCTCGAAAACCTACAGCGCGACTGGCTGGCGGGTCGGCTATATCATAGCTCCGAGGAAACTGACTGCTGCGGTCAGAAAGGTCCACGATTTTCTAACCGTATGCGCTCCCGCACCGTTACAGGAGGCATGCATAACAGCTCTGAAGCTGCCCGCGTCGTATTACGAGAATCTCCGACGACTCTACAGCACAACCCGGAGCCTACTGCTGCAAGCGTTGGAGGAGGCTTCATTCACATGCACCAGTCCCGAGGGCGCGTACTACATATGGACTGACATCGGACATACCGGCTTCAGAGACGACAGACAACTCGCCAAGCACCTAATATCCCGTGTCGGGGTTGGCGCTGTTCCCGGGTCCAGCTTCTACCATCGCCCGTCCAGGGGGAGGCTGAACCTACGCTTCTCCTTCTCGAAGAAACCCGAAACGATCCGGAAGGCGGCTGCTAGACTGGCAAGATTCCGATGAATCATCCAGACCTGCGGTCAGCTCAGCCAGTCTCTTTCGCGTCTCACCTTGTCCAGGTACCACTTCCGGCTTGCAGGGTGAAACTCTAGCCTGGGAGGATTCGATAGGAAGCTCCCTCGGAGGAATGCGCTCTCCGACTTGGACACTTGCAAGTGGCATGAGCCTATCCCGTCCCATTGCCTCATCTCTCCCTTGCCCGCAAGCGATACGGCAATATTATTGGCCACGACCTCAGCCTGGCCCTGAGCAAAAACGCCGGCCTTGGGAAGGAATGGAGCGTGACCGTGGGGCGTCTCCATCGACGTGACATCGCCGATCGCGTACACATCATCGAACCGAGTCGCAAGATTCTGAGGATTGACCGGCACCCAGCCCGACTCCCCAGTTAGACCGGCCTCCACCACGACCCTGGGTGGGCGGTGTGGCGGGATTGCGACGAAAAGATCGTACTTGAGTGCGGAACCACCTTCGAACTCCACTCTATCGCGCTCGACCTTGACCAGCTTCGTCTTCGGAAGATACTTGATCCCTCGACTGGCGACAAGTCTCTCGACCTGTTTTGCAATGACGCTTCCCGCCGCAGGGACCGGGTGTGGTTCAGGTGTGAAGAGTTGAATGTCAACCCTCTTTCTGGCTCGTCGCATGGTCTCCTCCATTAGAAGCGATAGCTCGTAGGGTGCCGCGGGACACTTGTAGGGGATTCGACAGACCCCAATGACGATCGAGCCTCCTTGAAAGTTCTTGATCGCGTCCCGGAGTTTCAAAGCCCCCTCAAGGGAGTACATGGTGTGGCTGTACTTGTCCAGCCCAGGTATCTCGTCGAAGGCCAGATCGGCGCCTAGGGAAATGACAAGCTTGTCGTACAAGATCTCGTGCGACTGAGTCTTTATGATGCGTCCTGCGACATTGATTTTTTCAACCTTCTCGGCAACCAGCCGAACATTCTTTCTGTTTGCGAGGCTTTTCAGATCCTTCAGAATACTGTTCGGCTCACGCCAGCCGAAAGCAAGCCAGGGAAGTGATGAAGGAAGCGGGATCTTTGCTCGTGGCTCAACTATCGTGACGGTTCCAGAACGGCCCAATTGCTTCGAGACTAGGCCGGAAACCTTGAGTCCGCCGAGCCCGCAACCCAGAACCACAATGTTAGAAGTCATACTGCTCTAGGTTGAGCGAGCGGTTCAGCCCGAGGCATAATACTTTGCTATCAGACCGCGAATCCCAGAGTGAACGCTGCCATCGAAGATGCGGTGTCACAAATTCAGACGGTATCCTACTTGTTTTCGCATTCTAGACGCTGGTTGTATCGTGTCGGACGGGGTGTGTTTCAGGATGCGGCTTCGACAGGGAACTCTCCCCGGCGTCTCACGTACCGTACTAGGCGCACCTGCTTACGAGCTTCCTCGTAGCAGAAGCCGCAGAGTCGCACCGATTTTTCTCCAGGTTCAGGCATGAACCATGTAGTCTCAGTTACCGGCTTAGGGTCCTTACACCAGGCGCATTCAACCATGTTCCTGGGAAGGAGTTCAAGTTCACTCATGCCTGCCCGGATAGGGGCATTGCCAGAAGATAAGCCTAGCGTACACACGCGATTTCCATTACCTTCGCCATGTTTCGTCACATGAATGAGTGTGTGTCTTAGCCAGTGTGTGAATCGGCTAAGTGGGTCATGATTCTAATACTCGGCCAATCTTTCGCGCGAGTTCAAGGTTACTTTGCGAATCCTCGTCACTGGCGCAAACGGTTTTGTCGGGAGCAACCTAGTACCATATCTTCAGGCCAAAGACCTTGAGATATTGCGAACCGACATTGACAAGTCGGACATTAACGGCGATCTCACGGACCCCGAATTCGTCAACGACTCTCTAGGAACAAAAGACTTCGACGCCATAGTCCATCTGGCTGGGATAGTAAACATTCCCAAGTCTCTCGCCGACCCGTACACATGCTACAGGGTAAACTGCTTCGCCACCCTGAACCTCCTCAGCATGGCCGCGGATAAGAAAGTTCAACGTTTCGTCTACGCCTCTTCCAACAACGTCTACGGTCCGCCCAGAAGACTTCCGGTCAAGGAAGATGACCCGTACGATCCGAGATCACCCTACGACTACTCGAAGGTCGTCTCAGAACACTTCGTCAAGAGCTTTCACCAGCACAAGAGTCTGCCTACCGTCATTCTCCGGAGCTGGAACCTGTTCGGGCCCAATGACCAGCCGACCAGGGTTGTTCCACGATTCATCAAAGCCTGTCTCGCCAACGAGCCAATCCCGTTATACAATGGTGGCAGAGACGCTGACAACTTCTACCATGTCAGCAACTACTGCGAGGCCGTCGTTTTGGCAGTGAACAGTCAGAAGGCCGTAGGCGAGACGTTCAACGTTGGGACCGGTCACGAAACGACCGTCCGACAGCTTGCTGAGATGGTCAAAGAGATCACTGGATCCGCCTCTAGACTCCAAACCTTGCCCCCGAGGACGCCTCTCGAAGCGAAGCCGAGAAGAACCAGACCATCGATCGGCAAGATACGCCGGGTCCTCGGCTACAAACCAGTCCTCGCGCTGAGAAACGGACTCGAACAGACTCTAGAATGGTACAGGAAACTGCCCACACAGTTAGCTTAACCCGATCTTTCCCGATGGCTCTCCGCTGGCTCTAGACGAATGCTTCAGAGAGACGGGCTCACAGCAACCCTTCTCGCAGGAGTCCTATTTGGGACCAGCGTCCCGGTAATCAAACTGGGCCTTGACCTGAACATTCCTCCCGAACTGTTTGTAGAGTTGCGGTTCGCGATAGCATCCGGACTCATCCTCCTACTCCTCCGAGGAAAAGGATGGGTCAAGTGGGAGCTTTTCAAGTCAAGAGCAATCTGGACTGTAGGACTCATCAATGCTGCAGGATACGTTACTCAGTTCCAAGGACAAGTCCTCACCACCTCGTCAAACGCGGCGCTCATAATCAGCACCGCGGCGCTCATGATTCCCATACTCTCACTGGTTTACGTAAAAGAGAAAATGGGTGGAAGAAAGATCGCCGGAGTAGTGACAGGATTCATCGGAACAACCCTAGTGGTCACCAGGGGCCAACCATTATTGCTAGGAAGCTCTGAGTTGGCTGGTGATATCCTGATCCTAGCAACAGCAGTCACCATAGCATTGGTTTTCGTTCTTTCAAAGCGCATCGTTGAAAGGCGCGGCGGAAGACCAGTCACAGGGGCGTTACTTGTCACGACTAGCCTTCTCCTGCTACCCACAACCCTTCTGGATCTGGGCCATCCACCTAACCTTACGATGACAGCATGGTTCTACATTAGCTACCTCGCTGTGTTCGCAACGGTGGGAGCCTACTACTATTTCATGAAAGGACTCGAAACAGTCTCGCCCACAGTATCCTCCATAATCCTACCCATCGAAGTGATAGTCGCGGTCGTATTGTCCGTACTACTCTTCAACGATCCGTTCAATCTCTACTCTGGTACAGGCGCAGTCCTGATAATCGCAGGTGTCGTTCTAGTATCCACTGCGGCCTGACAGTAGCAAAAACAAACTGGTTAGTATGCTGGTCCTATTGGTGAGCCCCACAGTTGGGACAATTGCTAGAGTTCTGGTTCATGAGAGCCTGGCAATACTTGCAACGGACCTGGGCGACCTGTTGGGGAGGCATCTGCTGCTGTGGAGGCATACCATACCCCGGCATCGGCTGTCCATACCCGGGACCCATAGGCATCCCATAGCCCGGATTCGGATTATAACCCGGATTGTATCCGGGCGGACCATAGCCCTGCTGCACCGGGTATCCTCCAGGCATATACCCCGGCATCGGCTGGGGCATGCTGCTGCCCGGCATGAAAGCAACCTGCGTATGACCAGTCATGTCCGGCCGGCCCTTGACCTGGACCACAGCCTTGAGACTATTCTCAATCGATCCTCCAGCTTTTGTTGGGCGACAGGACGGCATTCCGACGCTGAAAGGGAATGTTTGGGTTGGACCACTCCCAAAATCGTTGGGCCCGGTGACCTGGACGTCTCTAGAGAAGAGAACGTTCTGCCTGCGTTGATGCTCCTGAACCCGCGTATTGTTGATGGTGACCCATACGAGCTCTGTATAATTTTCGAACACTCTAGCCTCGACTCTAACCCCGAGTGATTGGACATACTCGCCCGCCTCGACGTTTACCTTTCCAACTACAGCCTCTCCCTCTACGAAGGTAGGCTTATCGAAGCTGATCCAGACTTTCCCCTTCGGAGCTTTGAGGTGATCAAATAGGCCCAAGACTGTTCTCCGCCAGATATGCGAGCCTTCGCTGGAACCCGCCTATCAACAGAGCGTAACCCTACGGGCGAGGCTATAGAGAAACTCGTAACGTATTCTACCGGACCCGGCGTGTCAGAAGGTTTAATTTTTCCCAGAAAAATTGGGTTGTCAGACGAAGTAAGAACTGGCGAGCGGACTGGGAAAGAGTGGTCTCTGGTGAGCTACATATTGGATGAGAAAGAAGCTGGGAAATCTTCGGAAACGGTAGAGGACAAACCGCCGAAGACCCTGCCAATCCAGCAGAAGAAGAATCTGGAGCAAGAGCGACAAACCGACCTGGACGACCGTGTGTCCGAGTTGGAGAAGGCTCTGAAACTAGAGAAGGACAAGTCAGAGGATCTTCTACGCCGACTCCAGTATCTCCAGGCCGACTTTGAGAACTACAGGAGGCGAGTAGAGAAGGAGATAGGGGATGTCAGGAAGTTCGGGAACGAGAGACTACTCTCCGATATCCTGACAGTCAAAGACGAGCTCGAACTGGCATATGCCAAGGCCCAAGAGAGCAAGCAGAACCCCGCGATAGTGGATGGGGTCGGAATGATCCTAAAGCGGATCCAGTCCCTCCTTTCCAAGGAGGGCGTAGAGCGGATTCCCGGCGTGGGATCCAAGTTCAACCCGGACTATCATGAGGCGGCCATGAGAATCGCTTCAGACGAGGAGGGAACCGTTGTGGAGGAGGTCCGGCCGGGCTACCGGCTGAAAGGCAAGGTCCTCAGGGCGAGTATAGTTAAAGTGGCAGAGAAGAGACCCTTAGAGGAATCTGAAGGCGGAGAGGAGATGAGAGAATGAGCAAGCATGAGACAGAGAAGATCATAGGTATTGACCTGGGAACGACGAATAGCGCAGCCGCGGTAATGGAAGCTGGGCGGCCCCTAGTCGTTCCTAGCGCTGAAGGCCAGACTGCCGCAGGGAAGATGTTCCCGTCGGTGGTCGCGTTCACAAAGGAGGGACAGATGATCGTGGGAGAACCCGCGATTAGACAGGAGGCCACCAATCCTGAGGGGACAATCCGGGAGATCAAGCGTAAAATGGGCAGCGGCGACTACAAGGTTCGGATCTACGGAAAGGAGTACAGTCCCCAGCAGATATCCGCATTCATCCTCCAGAAGATCAAGAGAGACACTGAGACATTCCTTGGACGGCCGGTAAAGAAGGTGGTCATCACAGTCCCCGCGCACTTCAACGACAACCAGCGCCAGGCAACAAAAGACGCAGGAGAAATCGCAGGCTTCGAAGTAGACCGGATAATCAACGAGCCCACAGCAGCGTGTCTCGCCTATGGCCTCGACAAGGGAGACAAAGAGATGAAGATCATGGTCTTCAGCTTCGGAGGCGGAACACACGACGTTACGCTGATGGAGTTCGGCGGGGGAGTCTTCCAAGTCTTATCCACAAGCGGAGACACCCAGACCGGCGGAACCGACATAGACAACGCCATCGTCGAACACCTCCTCACCGAGTTCCAACGCCAGACCGGCATAAGCCTCCGAAACGACCGTGCAGCCATGACCCGGCTGAAGGAGGCGGCCGAGAAAGCGAAGATCGAACTCTCCACACTCCTCACGACAGACATTGATCTGCCCTTCATAGCATCGGACAGCTCTGGACCAAAACACCTCCACGTCACCCTGACTCGAGCGAAGCTCGAAGACCTAGCAGGTCCGATCGTCAAGAGGGTCGAAACGCCGATCCGACGGACCCTTCAAGATGCCAAGCTTGAGGCGAAAGACGTAGATCGAATAATCCTGATCGGCGGCCAGACACGAATGCCACTGGTCAGAAAGTTCGTCGAGGACATAGTCGGAAAGCAGGCTGAGAGAGGAGTGGACCCCATGGAATGCGTCGCAGTCGGAGCAGCAATCCAAGGAGCAGTCTTGGCCGGCGAGGTCAAAGACATCCTCCTATTGGACGTCACGCCATTGTCGCTGGGCGTCGAAACCTTGGGCGGTGTCGCGACGAAGATTCTGGAGAAGAACACGACGATTCCTACAAAACGCAGCCAAGTCTTCTCGACAGCAGCCGACTCCCAGACGACCGTCACGATTCACGTTCTCCAGGGCGAGAGAGCAATGGCCTCTGACAATATCTCGCTGGGAATGTTCAACCTGACCGGCATTCCACCCGCGCCCAGAGGCGTGCCTCAGATCGAGGTAACCTTCGATATAGACGCGAATGGAATGCTCAACGTGAACGCAAAAGACCTAGGGACGGGAAAGGAGAACAAGATCACCATCACGGCCTCCACCAAGCTGTCCAAAGACCAGAAGGAGAAGATGGTCAAGGAGGCGGAACAGTTCGCGGAGCAGGATCTGAAGCGGAAGGAGGAGGTTGAGCTGAGGAACAGTGCCGAGAGCATGCTCTACACTGCGGAGAAGACGAAGGAGGAGCTGAAGGACAAGATATCCAGCGACCAGGTCCAGACGATCGACAAGGCGGCCGGAATATTGCGGGCTGCCATGTCGGGGAAGGAAGCTGACAAGATCAAGAGCGCGAGCGACGAGCTCAGCAGGGTCCTGCAGAAGATCGGCGCAGAAATCTACCAGAAAGTCGCACAAAAGCAAGGCGATGAGAAGCCTCAGCAGGCCCCAACTCCGGGAGCGGGCCCGGCGGGAAATGCGGATAATGTGGTCGATGCTGAGTATCGGGAAGTAAAAGATGAGGGATCCCGGTAGAGAACGAGTAGAATGAACAGGGTATGGACAAGCCAGACTACTATGACGTCCTCGGAGTCCCCAAGGGCGCCAACAAAGACGAGATAAAAGCAGCCTACCGAAAACTGGCCTTACAGTTTCATCCGGACAGAAACAAGTCGCCTGATGCGACAGAGCGGTTCAAGGAGATCTCGGAAGCTTACGCGATATTATCGGATGATGAGAAGCGAGGTCAGTACGACCAGTTCGGCCGAGCCGGAATCTACGAACGCTACAACCCAGAGGACATCTTCAGGGGCGCTGACTTCGACTCGATATTCCGGGACATCGGCGGCTTCGGCGGAATCTTTGAACAGCTTCTACGAGGATTCGGCGGCTTCGGATTTCAGGGCTTCGCGGGTCCCCAGAGACCCTCCAGAGGAGAGGACCTGGTCTATGATCTCGGGATCAGCTTCGATGATGCTGCTCATGGAGTGAGCAAGGAGATCGAGGTCCCACGCCTAGCACAGTGTAGCATCTGCGGCGGCTCAGGAGCCCAGCCTGGCAGCCAACGGAAGACCTGCAAGACGTGTAACGGCCGCGGCCAGGTGCAACAGGTCCGACGCTCAGGCTTCGCACAGATGATCCAGATCACCACCTGTCCCCGATGCAACGGTGAAGGGACGATTGTAGAGAAACCATGCAAGAACTGTGGCGGCTCAGGGCTGATGCGGAACAAGACAAAGCTTCAGGTCAAGGTGCCCGCCGGAGCTGACGAGGGACAGAGTCTGAGGTTACGCGGCGAGGGCAACATGGTCCAGGGAGGACGAGCAGGCGACCTCTACGTCCGAATACACCTGAAACCCCACGAATATTTCAAGCGAGAGGGAGACAATATCCTCTATGAGACGAGGATTAGCTTTCCAAAAGCCGTGATGGGTGGCGAGCTTGAAGTCCCGGCGATCGACGGGAAGGCTAGGGTAAAGATTCCGGCCGGCACCAAAGCCGGGACAGTGTTCCGTCTGGAAGGCAAGGGCTTCCCACATGTCGAGGGCTGGGGCCGCGGGGACGAGCTGGTCAGAGTCGACGTGGATATTCCACAGGATCTGAACAAGAGAGAAAGAGAATTGCTGCTAGAATTGGCCAAGCTGCGCGGCGAGAACCTCTAGGTCAGCTGGCATCCTTCTTCGATTCACTCTTCTCCGGGACTGGAACTATCGCGGTCAGCGTGGAAGAGGTCGACGGTGCTGGAGCATCAGATGCTTTGGGCTCTATGGCGACGCTAGACGAAGAACGCGCACCGCTTACAGGTAACCCTGTGCTCAGCTTGCCAAACCGTCCTCTGAACCTCGGCGCGTGAGTTGTTTCCAACCCGTGCCTAGCATTCCGCAGGATCTTGTAACACGCGACCGCAGCTGCGCTACACCCCATCCCAATTCCCAGCCCGAGTATGGCCGTGTACCACGTAACATGACTCAGCAGAGCCTGATCAACATAAGAGTGAAAAGATACATCATAGACATACTCGCTCATTAGCCAGTAGCCTAGGAACGCGATTATCCCCGCCTCAACTAGCATTAACACTTTGACCGAATATGGTGTGACCGCCTCCCGCGGACCCCTCGTCGTGCTCAAGCCTGAAACTCACTCTGTCAGCGGCTGAGTCTAATTCAGACCAGCGATTTGAGATGATTGTATCCATGTTGAATGGTCTGGAAGAACGAACACGATGAGCGGACAAGAAAATCAGCGATGCCAGTCCTGCGTCCTATGTCAGACCTAAGTAAGCTAGATCTGCCGGGCCATTATCATTGAGTCCAAGAATTTTCCGTTTCTCTTAACCTTCGCCGGAATTCTGCCAACCTCTCTGAACCCTGCTTTCTGGTAGGTGTGTATCGCGGCCTGATTTGTTGAGAGAAACTCGACCTCCAGACTCCTCAGGCCGATTCTCTTCGCTTCACGCAGAAGGACCTTTACCATTTCTCTGCCGATTCCCAGGCCCCTATACTCAGCGATCACGGTAAGACCCAGCTCACCATGGTGGCGGGTTTCTCCATAATGGCCTCTATCTATGTCCCCGCTGGCAACTATTCGTTTGCAGACTTCTGCTAGGACGCTGACCATATCGCCGTTCTCTATCTGCACCGTGCGATTGGCGAGCCAGTCGGCCTCCTCTTCCCGGGCAATCTTCTGTTCGAACCCTGTGAAGACCTCCGAGCCTCGGCCTCGTTTCTTATCATCGACTAGTCCGTTTATGAACGCTAGCAGCTTGTCAAGGTCGTCCCATCCCATTGATCTCAAGACTACGCTCTTACCATTGACCCTGAATTTTCGGTAGACATGCTCAGACACCAAGACCTCAGACTCACACTAGTTGGTTGACTGATAGGCTTTGTAAGCCTTGAAGATGAAAAGGGAGAGCTGGTTAAGGGACTAGGCAGAAACGGTCACTAAAGTTATCCTTACCTACTCAGTTCGAGGAGACTACTAAGTATATATTGCGAAGCGCCTCTACGGTAGGCAGTGACATCGACGAGAGAAAGCGAGAGCTCTACACCGGTCCCAACCTTTGAGGATCTGGATGAGAGCAATCTCACAGCCAGGGATACTGGCGTCATCCAGGCTATAATGGAAGAGGGTCTGACGGTATTCACCTTCGATGGGTTGAAGAGACTAGTTGGCCTGCACCAGGAGAAGCTGTCCCGGATCATTGATCGTCTAGAGGAAGAAGGGTTCGTGGAGAAGGTGACGGAGGGATACAGGATAACGGCTAGAGGAAATGTAGTAGTCGCGCGACCCATGGGATCCGTCCAACCAGCGATGCCTATTGTTCAGTCGCTTCTTCCTAGAGACGTGGACCTCGAGAGCATACTCTCCCAATTGAAAGGCCGCTGGTTCGGCAAGCTCCGATGGCTCGGATACGCGAAGAACGATGATGGAATTGTTCTGAAATGGATCGCGGAAGAAGACGGGTTCCAGATAGACGCGAAGTTCACGGATAACTACCTGAGCATCGACGCGAAGATTGCTGAGGCAGGGAAGACCAGCGAGGCCGTCAAAGCGGCTCACCTATTGCTGGGACATGTTTCACGATCATACACCACTCCACGACGGAGGGGCCATATGGTCTCTCCAGTAGTCTTCTACACTGACTTCGCCTAGTCTTGTGACCAGTTCTCCGACATCATTGGTCAACAAATAGACCACCCTACCCTACTGGGGTAGGTGAAAAAATGAGTAAAACAACCAGTTCGTCAGCGATTCTGGAATCCGTATCAGACGCCATCGTAGACGTGACTGAGCGAGTATCCAAATCCGTCGTCCGGGTTGGAGCCGGAAGATGGAGAGGCGGCACAGGCACCGTCTGGAGCAAAGACGGGCACATCGTAACAAGCAACCACGTCATCGGAGACATGCGTGAAGTAGAAGTCGGCTTCAGCGACGGCACAAAGCAAGTCGCTAAGGTGGTAGGGCGCGATCCCTACTCCGATCTAGCACTGTTGAAGGTGGACTCCAACAACCTAACACCCGTCGAGACAGGCAACTCTGACAACCTCAAAGTAGGACAGTTCGTCATCGCGGTCGCAAATCCTTTCGGCAGACAACCAAGCGCCACGTCAGGCATCGTCACCAATCCCACATTCAGCACAAGAAGATGGTGGGGAGGCGGAGGACTCGACAAGGTCCTCGTCACAGACGCACGACTAAACCCAGGCTATTCTGGCGGTCCACTAGTGGACGCTAGGGGTAGAATGGTCGGAATCAACGCAGCCTACGCCAACAACCGAGGAATATCGGTGCCAGTCAATACGATCAAGACAGTCGTCGACAAGCTACTCCAGGATGGAAAGATCAAGCGAGCCTACATGGGCATCACAGCAGAAACAATCCGCCTACCAGACAACCTGGTCGGCCAACCCGCAGGACTCATCATCTACGGTGTCGACAAAGACAGCGCAGCCAAGAAAGCGGGCGTCGCAATAGGCGACGTCATAGTAAAACTCGACGGCAAACCAGTCGAGACGCTCGCAGACCTACGCGGACTCCTTGACGATGGAGCGATCGGAAAACAGGTCAAGCTATCAGTGCTACGCGGAGAGAAGCTCACAGAGCTGACGATAACACCAACAGAAGCAGAACAAGACTAGAGAATCGCCAATGCGAAGAGGACTCTGGCCTAAAACCCCGGAGTCCAACCTTTTTTTTGGTTATCTCATACCGACGCGAGAGCTTGTTCCCCTGTATCCAATCGTCGTTTGACTACGGTTAAACAGGGCTTAAGTGTACTCCAAAGATAAGATCTATTGGACACAATTTGAGGAAGGTAATGCTTCTAACCGGCCTCATGCTCTTGCTCTCAGGCATCATCTCAGAGGCGATGTACATAGCCACATCCAGGGTCGCCTACGCGGGCACGGTAGCCGCAAACGAATACCTCATCTTGGGCATCCTCTTAATCCTTGTCGGATTCATCTTCACCTTGAGCAGCGTAAAGATTCCCAAGATCCGAGTACGTTAATCTAACACAGCAGAGAGATCTATCCCCCTGAGTCCCTCGTCTTAGTACAGTCAAGGGCTATGATGCTCTAATCCACTGGATACGATTGAAACTTAAACCCTTGAACCCTCACGCCCTCTAGTCACTCCAACCCGCATACGAGCCGGTCTTGTCCTCAAAGGCTCTAGTATCAACATCCCTCCGAAAATGCTTGGGAATCAGTTTCTGCATCAGAATATTCTCAGTCAACTGAGCCATTCGATTGCCGAGCGAGTCCGAGTACCCCAAGTTGAGAGGAATAGAATATTCCTCACAGAGCTTGGCAAGCGTTCCTATCATAACAGAACGCCCACCCTGGCCATAGAGCTCGACCAGGACGCCCTCCACGTCTTCAAACCGACTCGACAGATCCTCCTTGCCAATCCCCCTTCTATCGAGGAAGTCATAGATTATCCGCTTCGTTCTCTCCCCCAAAGTGCTCAACACCTGGTCGAAACAGAATGAAACCGTCTCGTGGATCAGAGTGATGTTGGGAGTCCGCATATTACTACTGAGCCTTCCAAAGAGTCGAGCGGAGTTCCTCCACCATCCAGAACAGGCTGTTTCCAAGCTTGGGTGGGTCCAGCTTCAATTGTGAACTGGCTTCGAGAATCGTAATGTGCTTGATGATCTTGGAAAACTTGCCGAATAACTCGTCTAGAACTGTATCGATCTCTCCCAGATGTGAGGTCAGACTCGCCAATGGTACATCTCGTCCGCTCCCTAGTAGAGAGAGGACTGATGATAGACAATCCTCTCCCAAGCTACGGAGCGTGCTCGATAGAGAGATCTGAATCGCTGAGTCAAACGCCGCTCTCTCCAAAAGTCAGATCTCCTTTAGGACATCCCTCCCCGGTCAGGACGTCACGACTACAGGCTCCCGTCGAGCGTTATCTTCATTCTACTCATGACTTCTGTAATCTCCGAACAGGCACGATGTCTAGCCAGTGTGCGATCGATAATGTCTCGCTCTAAGTCACAATGTTACCCGAAATATCCCCTCACAGTTTAAGAAAATAGAGGTGGACTGCCGTCCAGAACCCATAAGTGTAGTCTCCGAAGCCATAGACCGGTTCATTCCCTGTAGCTTCGAGCGGGATCCCCTCTCTCTCAGGAGTTTTAAGAGCACGTAGTGGCACGACCGTGCTGATGCGGGGGTTCCCGAGACCATGCGGGTCGCCGTATTGGCGGGATTCAGGTCAAAGGGGCAGGGCCGCTCGCGGAGAGCAGTGCTCGACTTAAGATCCGACTCACAGGAGAAATCCTGTGGCGTAGGCCTTCATGGGTTCGAATCCCATCCCCCGCACCACTCGCATCGTCTCTTCTCACAGAACTCTCAGTCCATTCGCTGTTCCTCTTCACTTCCCCTATGGGTACAGGATTCTCCATAAACTGGAGAGAGGTACATTGAGCGTTGATGAGAATTGGATAGGTGCGAAGCATGTGAAAGGATTTCCGCATGTACGGTCTGCGGGCACCGCGTGACAGGGTTCGACCATATCGGAGTTCGCGCTTCCACTTCACGACGAGAAGAGACGGCCTCGGGATCAGGTCGACCCCGGGTTACCAGTGGATCGGGTGTGTGGCACTTTGCTCGTCCTTGTGGCCACAGATCAAGTTCTGCTGCCGGTTCTCCTCGGGTCAAATACAATGGAGGCCCGCTCTGGAAGACTGGCTATACTTGGCAGAGTGTTTACTGGGGTACCTACTTCACGACTCCAAGCGGTTCATCCTGGGTTAAGCGAGTTGACGATGCGGTTCTGAACATTGAAACGGACAAGGCCTATTCGGGTGGACTTTCTGAGTACAATGTTGGAATAGGCAGGGTCATACCTCACACTATCATCAAAACTAGCCCACCTGGGAGATTATCAGACTTGCAGATCAAACAGGCCCTCACAGGCTGGATCAGCCAAGGAGCAGTCTCGAGCCTCGGAACTGAGGGGGCCTACAACATATTCCTACCACCCGGCGTCACGGTCTCCCTATCACCCCTTGAAGCGTCTTGCAAGGTCTTCTGCGACTACCACAATACTGTCAACAATGCGAAGGGACCCTTCTACACGGTCGAACCATACCCCTGCCCTCAAGGCTGCAATCAATGCACCAGCGACCCGTTCGACACCCTCACCCAAGGGTTATCCGAGGAGATTGTGGAGCTCAAGACGGACATGGATCCCGGGACGGGATGGGTTATCGGAAACGAAGAACTCTGTGACTATTGCAACACCAAGTTTGTCTGCAACAGAATCAGCACCGGCGAATACGTCAACGCCTGGTACGACAAGGGAAAGAACGCCTGCTGGAAGGGACCCGCCGGTCAGGGTTCAGAGCTGCTCTCGTCCGACCTTGACACAAACAGGGCTCGGGTCGGAACAGGCTCTTGAGGATACGATCGCGTTCGAATCCATCAACGGTTAAATCACGACCGTCAACCATCATGTGTCCGTGAAAGAGCGAAGAAAGACCCTTCCACCAAAGCTCAAGCAAATATCCGATGGAATAAACGACGCCATCCAGGAAGCAAAGAGAATACGTGAAATGTCGATCCAGGAAGAGGTCGTGCAAGAGCTGGATAAAGTCAACACGACTTTAGAAGAGGCCAAGAAGCAGATCTCGAAAATAATGGAACTCTAGGGTGCACTACAGAGGGCTGTAGGACGGACCGACCTGAGCCCTAAGCCCATGGCGTTTTCTACTCAGACAGCTTGCCCGATCTCCTAGTCGTACTCAGAACTTGAGCTTCTCCCGGTACGCTGGCAAGTCTAGAAATCCATGTCCAGAGACATTGAACGCTATGACCTTCTCCAAGTTCCTTCGCTTGCATTCTAGAGCCTGGTCTATCGCAGCTCGTATGGCATAGGCGGACTCGGGAGCAGGCAGAAACCCTTCAACCTGGACGAAAGTCTTAGCCGCTTCAAACACAACTCGTTCATCGTCGGGGTATGCCACAGCCTCCACGTGTCCGAGATGCTTGAGGTAGCTGATCAGAGGAGCAGCCGCATGATACCGGAGCCCATCCGCTTTGATTGGAGTCATTTCAGTCTGGTGGCCGAGAGTGAACATCTTCAACAACGGAGTCTTCTCTGCATGGTCGCCATAGTCGTACCTGTACTCGCCCTTGGAAAGGTTAGGCGCCGAGGATGATTGCGCAGCGAGGAATCTGCACTCTCGCTTCCCCCTCACAACCTCTCCCGCGAAGGGAAGGATGAAGCCTCCGAAGTTGCTGCCTCCTCCTAGGCAGCCGATCATAATATCAGGCTTCTCGTCGATCAGGTCAAACTGTTTCATCGTCTCTAGCCCGATGATCGACTGGTGAATCAGCACATGATTGAGCACGCTCCCCAGGCAGTATGCATAACCTGGGTTCTGTTCGGCATACTCCAATCCCTCCGAGACTGCTATGCCCAGACTGCCAGCCTGACCAGCATTCTTCTGTAACAGATCCCGACCAACAGACGTTTCGCTGCTCGGAGAAGCGAATACCTTCCCTCCATAGAGGCGCATGAGCGCTCTTCGGTCCGGTTTCCAGTCGTAGACTGACCGGACCCAGAAAATCACACATTTGAGACCCTGAAGACTCGTAGCGTAGGCTAGTGCTGTCCCCCACTGGCCCGCACCAGTCTCGGTCGAGACACCGACAAGCCCCTCTTCTGCCGCATAGTAGGCCTGAGCGAGAGCAGTATTGACCTTGTGCGACCCGGTGGGAGAGAGATCCTCCCTCTTGTAGTAGAGCCGCGCAGGGGTTTTGAGATACTTTTCGAGCCGTCGTGCACGGTAGAGGGGCCGAGGCCGCCCGGCCTGACGATAAAGGTCCTGAACGTCGCTGGGAATAGAGATCCACCTATCGGTCGAAGTCTCCTGCTGAAGGCAGTGTTTCAGGAGGACCTTCGAGAGGAACTCAAGCCGGGAGGGACCCTCATCCGGATCCTTGGGTCGCGGAAAATCTCCGGGAAGATCTGCAAGAATGTTATACCAAGAACCTGGAAGGTCGTCGGGGTTGAGAACAACCTGGTCTCGCGCCTTTACTAGGGCCTTTTGCAACTCAGTAACCGGGCTCTCTTGAGCAAGCCGAGAATTAAGCCTTCAAAAAGACGCTGAGTCTCACCAATGCTGGGAGTGAACCACCTGGCTCAAAGGTCGTCTTCCACGATCAAGCGATGGCGATGGAACATGTCTATCATAGTCAGGGTACCCAATTGAGATCACTCCCACCGGGACGAAATCATCTGGAATCCCCAGTTCCTTTCTGAGAAGGTCGGGTCTGAACGCGCCTGCCAGATAGGCCGCCAAGCCCTCGTCAACGACGGCAAGAAGGACGAGTAGCGAAGCACAGCCAGCGTCAAAGTACCAGTAGGGTACAGGCCATTCAATCTCAGTGCCGTTCGGGCGGATCTTGTCAGGCTCATGATACCTATCATGGTAGAGCTTCTCACTAACACAAGGCACCATCAGCACCGGAGCGTCTCCCCGGAGCCTGTTCAATTCTCGAATTCTGCGGACCCGCTCAGGCTCAGTCACGACGATAAAGGCCATGCCCTGGCTGAAACCAGCGCTTGGATAGTGCTGCGCCAGTTCAACTATACGACCGACCTTTTCCTCTGGAACAGGCAACGGTTTGAACGCTCGGATCATCCGCCTCTTCCGAACCACCCGTTCGAATTCCATGCGACTGCCCATCGAGGAACCCTCTTGAAAAGAATGCTCTGAAAGAATTCGCGCGTCTAGCCTGTTCTTGCCGCCGCCTCTTCGCTAGTCCCGGGCATCTGCCCGATCGACTTACGCGGGAAGCTTAGCACTCGGCCGTGCGCTTTCATAATGTGCTCCCGCAACTGCTCCTCAGACTCTATGAACTGCAGAAAGGCGGAATCGCAGTAGGGACACGTATACTTCATACGACTGGACTAGCAATAGCCTAATGAGACCGTTAAGCATTACTCTCCACGAAGTGCCCAACCTAGACACGAAGAGTCAATCCCGTTCTTTTTCCAGCTTCTCGACTGGTCGCTGCCGACGCTGAAACGCAGAGAGACCTACAAGGATCGCTGCAGCTTCTGCAAAGGCGACGAGAACGAGCACAGATCCTGCAAGCGTGACTTTGAAGCCGGAGGACAAGGCTCCCAATAGGCCCCCGATTCCAATAAGCAGAACAAACGCGAGCGTCAGACTCCGGGATGAATTGTTGTGCTTCCGGAACATTCCCTTGTTGGAATCTGGAGATAGCTGCTCCTAATAGAAAAGAGTCGTCTACCTTTGTCCCTGCAAAAGATTCCAATCCCCTTAAATTCGATCCATTATAGCAGAGATGTTTCCTCTAGGACGCCGGCTCTCTTGTTTCCGGCCTAAATTCGAGCGCAAGATTCGGAGTCAAAGTACTTATTCGAAGCAGGAAAGATTGTCTCTCATGTTGAATACCCAGCAGACAAATTTTGAGCTGGAGGATGTTGCCAGGAACCGTCAAGGCCTGGCATCGGAAGCTGACAAGTGGAAGGCGATTCTCGCTAGAGATAAGACCCAAGACGGGACATTCGTTTTTGGAGTCCGTTCGACAGGAATCTACTGCAAACCTTCGTGTCCAGCCAGACACCCTCACATTGAACAGGTTGTATTCTTCTCTGGACCCGGCGAGGCGGAACAGTCCGGATTCCGAGCGTGCAAACGATGCCGTCCTAGAGAGCAGAGGAGTTCACAAAGAACAGAACTGGTCCAACGGGTCTGCGAATTCATAGAACACCACCTAG
Organism: archaeon 13_2_20CM_2_53_6; assembly: GCA_001915065.1. Taxonomy (GTDB): domain Archaea; phylum Thermoproteota; class Bathyarchaeia; order 40CM-2-53-6; family 40CM-2-53-6; genus 40CM-2-53-6. The sequence goes on from MNDT01000062.1 coordinate 21,156, forward strand.
ACGAGAAACTGACTCTCACCAACCTCAGTCGAGAGGCAAGTCTAAGCCCATTCCATTTCCAGCGGACCTTCAAGAGAATCCTCGGAATCTCCCCCCGCCAGTACATAGAAGCCCGACGCCTCGAGAAGGTCAGAAGATCCCTGAGACGTGGCGAGACCGTGACCGACGCCCTCTACGGAGCCGGCTTCACTTCTAGGGGTAGACTCTACGAAAAGTCTCCGGCCCAGCTCGGGGTCAACCCGGGCACATTCAGAAGAGGCGGTGAAGGACTGTCGATACACTATACGATCATAGACTCTCCAATAGGACGGCTACTGCTAGGAGCAACCGGGACGGGAATATGCGCCGTCTGCATTGGTGCCTCAGACGAAGCTGTCGAAGCCGCGCTGAAGGAGGACTACTATGCCGCGGACCTATACCGAAACGATCGTCAGATGAAGAGGTGGGCCGAGGAATTCGCAAAGTACTTTGACGGCAGAGAGTTCCCGGCGGGCTTGCCAATAGATGTACAGGCAACGGCCTTTCAATGGAGAGTCTGGAAACAGATCCAGGCCATACCATACGGCAAGACCTCCACCTATAGCGAGATCGCCGAGACACTTGGCAAACCCCGGGCAGTTCGGGCAGTTGCCAATGCATGCGCCAGCAACCATGTGGCAATCCTGATCCCGTGCCATAGAGTCGTTGGAAAGAAAGGCGACCTCCGAGGCTATCGATGGGGAGTCAAGAGAAAACAAACACTGCTTTCCCTAGAAGGACATCGCTGAGACTGACCTCAATACTCTACAACCTACGAGACGGCACCTGTCAAGCTGTTCCGGGGCTTACTGTTACCATTCACGGTTACCAAACCCGTTACCATCCAAGAAATCTCAAAAGCGTTAATCCTCGCGACACGAGAGTGCGACCTTGAAAGATCTAGCATAGCGAAATCCTCCTCAAAAGAGAAGACTATCAATTTCAATCCCCGAGTACGCCTAGTAGGACACTTTCGCCGAACAGCCGGGAGGTTACCAGCCAACTTCGCTCCCAGCCCAGCCGGCAGCTCACACTTATCACGCGGCAACTATCCTCGGGCTCGACGGAGCAAGTCTGCTTGTCCAACCCGAACACTACTCTACGAAAGGCGGTGACAACCCGCTATGCGGTAGCCTTGTACATGAGCTCAGTCCTAGGCTCAGGAATCCTCGTCCTTCCCGGACTGGCCGCCCAGATAGCAGGACCCGCATCACTGATCGCCTGGGTCGGACTCTCGCTCGCGAGCTATCCGCTTGCCTACACTTTTGCCAGTCTTTCCACCCGTAGACCAGAATCCGGAGGGGTGTATGGCTTCGCCAGAGAGAGCTTTGGGCCTCGTGCGGCTAACGCCGTCAGCTGGCTCTTCATCATATGGTACATCTCCGGAGCACCCGTGGTCACTGTCATCGCAGCCTCCTACCTGGCCTACGCTGTACCGATGAGCCGAACTCTCATCTACATAATCGCCGGGAGCATCATGCTAGCAGCGTTTCTCATCAACTATCGTGGGATAATCGTCAGCAGCAGAGTTCAGCTGGCAGTCATCACCGCTATCGTCGGACTGCTCGTCACTGCAGTAATAGCATCAGCACCATCCGTCAACAGCTCCAACTTCTCCCCCTTCTTCCCCCAAGGGCTATTACCCATCGGGGTCAGCGCCGCCCTCATCTTCTGGTCGTATCTGGGATACGAGAACGTTTCCAACGTGGCTGAGGAGTTCAAGAATCCCGAGAGAGACTTCCACCGAAGCATCCTCTACAGCGTAGCAATCATCAGCCTACTCTACACCTCCGTTGCAGTATCCGCCATCGGCACACAGGCCTACAAAGCAGGTGGAAACATAGCACCCTTCGCCGTCATGCTGTCCAACGCGCTAGGAACATATGGTGCGATCGGAACGGCAGTACTCGCCATCGTCATAATCTTCGGCACAGTCAACGTCTACACAACAGGCATATCGCGAGTCATCTACGCCACCGCCAAGGAAGGAGGGCTTCCGAGATTCCTCGACAAGGTCCACGCCCGGACCCGGGTCCCGCACCGGACTCTAATGTTGCTACTGGGACTATCATGGCTCACACTCGCCCTATTCTACTTCCTAAATGTGGACCTAGCGAGTGAGCTGTTGATTCCTAGCGGAGCGGCTATACTCGTGTACGTTGTGGGATCAACGTCAGGCATCAGACTCTTGAAGGCCCGCGGCGTGAAGAGAACTTTTCCATGGATCTCGCTCCTGATCTCGATAATCATGATCCCCTTTGTTGGACTGTTAATCTTCATCAGTCTAGCATTCGCAGCCACTGGCTTCCTCTACAAGCGAGGCAAACCCGAGCCGAGTGAACAAGCCAACGGACCCCGAATAGAATAATAACAATCGGTTCTCAGTCCTCATCATGGTCGTTGTAGTTTCAAACAGAATCCCCGTCAAAAAGGGCCACGAGGAAGAGTTCGAGCGCCGATGGAAAACCGAAAGTGGAGCATCGCTAACAGTCCAGGATTCATTCGGACCGAGGTCCTACGACCAGTCAAAGGCGAGAGTTACATCGTGGTCACGCACTGGCAGTCAATGAAGGAGTTCGAAGACTGGACTAACAGCGACGCGTTCATGGAATCCCATTCAAACGCGCCGCCACGCGAGGCCTTCTCCGGTCCCAGCCAATTGGAGATACACGAAGTAATAGCTGAACGATAGCTCGACCCTCGATGAGGATCTAACAGAAGAACAGATCTACAGCCCCTCTGGCGAGGTGCAGCCCGTGAAGACGGACTTCTGCGTGCTAGGCGGAGGCATAATGGGTCTCGCCACAGCGTGCACCCTCAGCGAGACGAGCGACTCCCAAGTCCTAGTCCTAGACCGACACGGAGTCGGAAGTGAATATTCCAGCTCGAACGACGTAAACCGAGTCTTCCGATACTCCTACGGAAGCGACCAGCTGTACACGAAAATGGCCGTTGAGAGCCAGAAGCTTTGGAGAAAGTTGGAAGAAGAATCGGGACAAGAGCTTCTCCTCCCGACGGGCCTTCTGCTTCTCCAAGGCGCAGACGAGAACGCCAACAGGTTCAACGAAGCCAGCTACAGAACTCTGTCGCACTTGAAACTGGGAGCGGATAGACTTGACAAGGAAGACCTGAAGAAACGTTTTCCTCAGTTCAGATCTGAAGAAGCATTCTTCGACCCTCATGGCGGAGTCCTGTTAGCATCAAAGGCCCTTCTAGCACTCGAGTCTCTGGCCAAAGCTGCTGGTGTGAAGTTTCAACAAGGACAGGCTCGAGACATAGTCTTTGAAGAGCATCCTTACATTAAGATTGATACGCAAGAGAAGATTGAGTTTCGAAAACTCGTGGTCACTATTGGACCATGGTCCAATAGACTACTTAGAAACGGGCTCACCTCGATAAGACCGACGCGACAACAACTCGTCTACTTCAAGCCCCACGGAGGGCTAGACCATTTCCGCCCAAACTCATGCCCCGTCTTCTTCACCGACAGACATTACGGTCTGCCGGCAGCAGGCATCGATGCAGTCAAACTGTCACCAAAAGAGTTGTTTGAGTCAGTAGACCCTGAGTCGGCCAAGAGATCAGTTGACGATGAGCAGATCGTCGATTGTAGAGAGGCCTGCCGGAGGTTCGTCCCTGACCTTGCGGATGGCGAAGTTGTTCAGACCAAAGTCTGTCTTTATGATATGACAGAAAACTCGGACTTTGTAATGGACAAGGATCCAGAGCGAACCAACGTGGTCTACGGGTACGGCTTCTCAGGACACGGATTCAAGTTTGCACCGCTGATAGGAAAGCTGCTTGCCGAGCTCACACAAGACGAGAAACCCGGCTTCAATCTGGAAAGATTCTCTATCCTCCCCGCCCGGAGAAGGACCCCGGCCCTAGGGGCTCACCTAGGCAAGGGCGAGTATAGTGGCCAGTAAGACAGCCACTGCCAGAGCCTCAACATGCATCCTCAGTGCCCTCCGTCGGTCGAGCTTCTTCCAATCCTCCGACCCGACTCTGTTCACAGTCTTAGACCGGTTGGATGCGAAGCCCATCGGCTCGTGGAAGTCATAGGTGCCACGGGCTGCGTGAAGGACACAAAACGACGTTGATCCCTCCAGAGCTGCCAACATCCCGGCATACAATGGCAGAACGAGGGCAAGCCTGACTACCCAGACCACTTGGGTTAGGGCGGTTACTCCGAGAATTACCGATAGTGCGATAAGGACGGCTCCTGTGGAGAGCCGTATGGCCCTGCCCCGGCTACCAATGTTGCACTTTCCGGGGGTGTATTCGGGGGTCATTCCTGACCAGTTTTTACAGATAGTAACAAGCTTCATTTGGGCCCCATGGTATATAGATTGGCAGAGATGGCGGGCGCCTCCACCGTTACCGAGGAAAAGGATCAACTCGCCCCAGCCCAGACCCCGCAGACCTACCCGGTCCAGGGACGGATGATGAGCGCGCGGAGGACCAGACCCCGGGACGAAGTGGGACACTACGTCTGTCCCAACTGTGGAAGCCCTAGCTTGGTAAGGGACGCAGAGACGGGCGAAGTCATATGCACCAATTGCGGCTTCGTTCTGTCAGACCCGACAGAGCAGTATGCTGCACCAGTCCCGAGACGTACCGAAGAGGGTCTTCTAGAAAGCCAGTCCGGACCGCCTGGAAGATTCTCCGCCTTCGACAAGAACCTCTCCACGATCATCTCTCGCGCCCAAGCGTCTAACCGGAACATTAGCGCCGACGAGAGGCTCCAGCTCTGGCGGCTCCGGCGCACCCAGCTGCGTGCATCGGCCGGTTCGTCAATGGCGCGGAACCTCTCCCGAGCGATGAGCCAGCTTAGAGGACTCTCCGGTCGCCTAAACCTTCCCGAAGTTGTTACAGAAAGAGCTGCGCTGATGTACCGTCGAGCGCTCAACAAGGGTCTCGTCCGAGGACGACCCATAAATGGTATGGTGGCGGCGTCAACTTATGCTGCCTGTAGACTCACAGACGTACCGCGCTCGCTGAGCGAGATTGCAAAAGCGTCGGGTATGAGCCGGAAACTGCTCGCTCACTATTACAGAGCTCTTGTCCGCTCACTTGATGTGACCATGGCCATTGAGGATCCACTTAAGAGAGTGTCAAAGATCGCTTCGCGCGCCGGTGCTGACTCTCAGACTGAGATGCTGGCAGGGAAGATTCTGCGAGAAGCCATTCGACTAAGGGTTAACGTTGGAAAGGATCCTGATGGATTGGCAGCCGCCGCGCTGGACCTAGCAGCAAGAATTCGAGGCTCAATGGTCATGCAGCGAGACCTTGCGAAAGCTGCCGGCGTATCCGAGGTCACCATTCGAAGCCGCATGAGAGACCTCAAAACGGCCGCGAAGTCTCTAGGATTGCCCGACGTAGCATAAGGCTGTCACCCGCCGGGATTCGAACAGGTAACGCCACTCTAAACCCCCTTAGAACGAGCGGTGCCTCCGCAAGGAGGGTATGAGGCCAGCCGCTGAAAATGCTGGCATAGGTTGTGCCTAGAGGCCGGAGACTACGCTACCATACATAGACGCCACTCTGGACTCCGCTGCGATCATAGCGGACGCCTTAATGATACTCTTTCTATCAAGAAACTCCCTATCATATTTTCAGTCATACAAGGACTACTTCGTCGCAATCTATCTCATATTTCTCGGGTTCCCGGTGGGAGACCTATTGCTCATGGCCTCCTCTTCGTCAGCATTGCAGAGGATCTCAATACAAGGAATCGTGACATCCGGGTCTCTCATCGCAATCATTTGGGGCTATGTTGCGACAAAACTGTACGTTTATCCTGAAACGTTCTCTCCAAAGAGGCTTATCTCAAGGCCGTTCCGTCCGATTTTTCTCGCCTACGCGCTATATCTACTGCCGATGATTTTTGCTCTCATCGACGGATGGGTAGATCCGCTCGCGATCACTTCGACCTCAATTCAGGCTACATATCCTTTCGACAATATCACGCTCCCTTCCTCGACGGTATCTGTCCTACTGGTAGGGATGGGATTGGGTGTAGTTGCCGTGTTCACATCCTACCCACTGGCCGTCCTCTCACGACGTCGGGCACTAGTAAAGGACCGAGAAGTTAGGCGGGCTCTGAGATTAATTGCGTCATCTTTTGGTGTGATAAGTCTTGCTTCGGCCCTTGGCTTCGGTCTCCTAGCTTTTGGGCAGAATGTTCTCGGACCCGCAAATTTTCTCTCAGTGATTCTGATCATAGTTGCGGTTCAAGCCTTCCGAAAACCGACCTTTCTGAAAACCTTCCTTGGCGTTGTCCCCTCGCTTCAGTCTTCGCCGGGGGCTTCCCATTATGATCAGATGCTACTGATTCATGGTCCTGGAGATGAAAAATTTGGTCCGATCGCCAAATACATCCTGGACGGGGTCAACCAGCGAGAACGAGTAATCTACTTTCATGATGGTGATGTTTCTGTCGTTTCGGAGGGCCTTTCCCGTCAAGGGGTAGATGTTACTAGACTTATGTTGAAGGGGGCTCTGAGGGTTCCTCCTTTAGGAAGTGCGTATCCGTCGAGAGGCGTGCTGGACGACACACCTCTCGAGGTTGTCCAAGAACTCGCTGCCGAGGCGAAGACTCTGGGCAACGAGGGGCTAAGAGTAATCCTAGACTATGATGACTTCATCATACGTCCTCTCCAAAAGTTTGTCAACCATTTAACCGACCCGAGATGGACGAGCCCGGACCATCATCTGCATGTGCTTATGGGATTCAACTCGACAACATTTCGGGGAGAAGAAGCGTCTCTAGCCGAACTCGAGAGAAAGATACGGACCCTTGATCTCTCAGAAGCACTTGACACCTTCTCAAGTACAGTCGGACTGTCCCACGACGAAATTTCAGGAAGGAAGTTGCTCCTAGAGTTTGACCCCCAAGGAGACTATGAGCGCGTCTTCAAGTCTCTGCTGGCGGAGACTGCTTCCAACTTTGAAAGGACAGTTGTCTTCACTAGGAAAGATAGCTTGATCTATTCACTTGTGGAAAGGCAACCAGCAGCGAAAATCTTCGTCATGACATCAAGAGTATCATATCCGAAGATGGAGAATGAGAACCTGTTTCTGCTGCCGACATATGACACTTCCTTACTTCTTGATGCGCTGAACAAGACCATTGAAGCCTATACAGGCTCAGACTTCACTATTATCTTCGACAACATCTCACACCTCGTGTTCACACTAGGGCCTGAGAGAACATACTCGCTCGTTCGACAGGCCCTCGAACTGATGATCTCAGACAAGATCACTGCGATCTTCTCGATGAACTCCAAAGCCCACGACCAGAAGATCATGTCGACGTTTGAAAACATGTTCGACCTAGAACTCGTATGTGAAGCGGGGAGGAGTGTTCCTGCGATCAGAAAGAAGATAACTGTTCCGGGCTAGTGTCACATTGAATTGTGTTGCACTTCGGTTCTGTATAGAACGTGACGATGTTTCGGGACGGTTCTACTCGCGCACACTATCGGAGTGATCTGCTGCCCTCGAATCTCTCGAGTAGCTCAGCAAGATAACCGGAGAAGCCTCTGATATTGAGACTCCGAACTTCTTTCTCATACTCAGCAACCCTTCTAATGTAGGTATACGCCTTGTTCTTGAATATCCATTCCAGCTTACTTAACCTCGGAAGGACGGCCTTATCCCCGAGTTCCTCCTTTCGAATCAAGCCCTTTCTCATCGCGAGAGAGATGATGGGACTAGAGACGTCACGCTCTACGAGTTCGCTCGGATAAGTCGTCAACAAGTTTGCTATATGGGCGATCTTTTGCGCGAGGCTAGCAACGGTTCTCATGGGCCCCAGCTCTTTCATGTCAAACGCTGGTGAGCACATGAGGTCCATATCCATCGCGAGTTCAACTACACATCCGTACGATGAATAGAAGTTTGTTTCAACTGGATTCTCGATGCCCTCAGTGTTTGCTAGATAACTATACAGCATGGAAGAGAGAACTTGGCGAAGATCGAAATAGAAAATCCTCTCGAACTCGCCAAATCTAGGATATAGGGAAACGGAGGAAATGAGATCCTCCCACACCTTCCGCGCGACCTGAAGATAATCATTTGTTTCAACTGAAGTATCCTCGGCTTGCCATGGGATTTTGGTGAGCTGTTCAAGCATGGCGAAACTGCGCGTCGTGTAGTTATCTGCCAGATCGTCAGCTAGAATGTCGAAGATAGCAAGTTTGGTCTTGTCTTCACCAAGAACCTTTCTTCGGTCAAAACTCACGCTGGGCAGGGTTATCCAAGAGTACACATCGTGAATCCAAGCGAAGTACCCGATATTCCTGCGACCTACAGATTTGTATAGGTCGAGGACCTCCGTCAATTCTAGCCGTTCCCTGGATCGACTGAGGAGTCTGAGTTCCGCTGCAGTCCGTTCTGAACCATCATGCGTAGTTCTAGCTTGTTCTCCACCTTTTGAATCGTTGAGGATCTGGTGAGTTACTGACAATTAGCATCCTTTGTGTTTGCTTAGTTTCACCTGTGTCCTTACATTATAATGGTGGCCTACTTTTCTAGGGAAAAAAATTCTACGCGCCTTATATAGGCCGCATATTTGGTGCTAGTTGGCCCCTCAATAGCTATCGGGAATGTACAAGAATCTTTCTAGGGAACTCAGCCTTTAGGCGAAGTGGTCTTTACTCGCCCAAAACTGATAGTTCTTCCTTAGTCCAAGAAACAAGAAGAGGGCCCCTACAGTCTGCATCACTCCCCCTACGGCCAACAGGCCCATAGGTGCGAGTGAATCGACGAGGAACATGACCACACCGACTCCAAAGAACAGCACTTAGCGATATGTACGTCCAAGCTCTAGCGGCTACGTTTCCCTTGAAGAGTTTCAGAGTCTTGAGACCATAGTAGAGCAGCACCATGGTCAACGCCGTGCCGACGGTGTAGACGCTTAGAGAAGCAAAGTCCAAGGAGTCCCAGCTCATTTCCGCTTGAAACTCGTTATTTACAAGAATTGTTACCATCGAATTTCACACGGCCCGGGAGCGTGAGAAACTTGGAACCACGGAGTTGGTGCTTGAGGGTCAATTCGTTAAACTGCTGGGACCTCGGATTCTCGAGTGTCTCGGTCCCTGGTTGACGGGTTGTTAATTGGCTTCAACTCCTGAATTCTCCCTCCTCCTCAACCTCGGACTGGCAATATTCGCGGCTTTCGCCTTCAGCATCCTCTTCTCGAAGATCAAGCAACCCGTTGTTCTGGGTCAGCTGATCGCTGGAATCATCATCGGACCTTTCGGCCTAGGACTCGTCCAAGACCTAGGCGCGATCAGTCTTCTCGCCTCGCTCGGAATAGTGCTCCTCCTATTCACCGTCGGGCTGGAACTCGACCCGCTAGAGATACGAAAGATCGGACCAGACAGTTTCATACTGACCACCGTAGAACTGACGATCAGTTTTCTCTCAGTCTTCGGCGTGGCACTCCTAGCTGGTCTAACCAGCATCGAGGGGGTTTTCGTCGCTGCGGTCGTGGCGACGACGAGCACTGCGATAATGAGCAAGATACTGCTGGAATCGAAAAGTTTCCACGCTAAAGAGTCCCAGATGGTCATAACAGCCTCAGTCATCGAAGACTTCGCCACCGTCTTCATCCTCCTACTCCTCCCAGGCCTCGCAGCAGCCAGCAACCAAGTTCCACCCTCCGAACTCGCATTACTGATAGCGAAAGGCATTCTCCTAGTTGCAGTCATCTTCGGCTTCGGCTGGAGAGTTGCACCACTCATCATTGATCGTATGACTGAGGGGGATCAAGAGTACAAGGAGACAGCGTTCTTGCTTGCTCTTTCCTTCGGATTCGTTTTCGCTGTACTCTCGTCTTTCTTAGGTTTCTCTCCAGCCGTAGGCGCCTTTCTGATGGGATTGATGATTAGAGGAAAGCAGGCTGAGTTCGTACTAAGCAAGGTTGGTCCGATAAAGGACCTCTTCATAGTCCTCTTCTTCGTCTCTATGGGAACACTCATCAACATCGGAGCTGTCCTCACCCTTACTCTTCCTATACTCGCTGTTCTGACAACAGCGATCATTGGTAAGTTCTGGGGCTGCTGGACTGGAGCGAAACTATCCGCCGCGAAACGGCAAGCAACCAGAGTGGGCGTGTCAATGCTCCCCCGGGGAGAGTTCTCGTTCATAGTAGCGAGCGAAGGGACGGGTCTTGGTGTGGCGTCGCAGATACTCTTTCCCATCGCCGGGCTGACGACTCTGATCAGCTCGATACTATCGTCAATCGGGATGCGACTGATCAAGACGCGTACGATGAAAACTAACGCAATCACCGTCCCAGTAGAGAAGGTCGGGAAATCGGAGTAACGCAAGATGGTCGGAGAATCGAGAATACCTCCGGGAGTGAGCCTCCTATTGATAGGGTCGGGGCTCTACTGGATCCTATCTAGTCAGCTAATCTCATCCTTCACGGTTCTGACTCCAGGACTTTTTCAAGACAACACACTAGGCGGGTCGTTGATCACTGTCGTCGGAACAATATCCGCCGCTATGGGTCTCTGGATTGTCCGAGTAGACCTTGACGAGTTCCGCGGCCTCGTCGCACGGCGTGACGGATGGACCTTCACGATTCCACTCGCACTCGCCTCCAGCGACGCGTTTCTCACACTAGTCGTCCTCTCGACAAATTCCCAGATAGTCGAGTTGAATCCGTTCGTCTCATCTGCCATCGCGATAGGCTCAATCGCCGTGGTCCCCTTCATCCTCTCGTATCTAGCCCTCTCGCAAGGCCTCGGTCTCTTCATGTTGAGAGTCGGCGCGTACCTTTTCGGTCCTTCGAAGTCTTACAAGTATCTCCCGTTCGTTCTTATCTGTGGAGTGGCCGCGTTCGGTCCAGTTAGCAATCTAGTCTTGTCCCTTGACCCCAGCGCGGGCATGTCTGCATACTTTCTTGGCGCGATTGGTTGCTGTGCGGTCTCGATATTCTTGTTCACGCACATCGATGCGCGGAGAAGCAGCGTAGGTAAGGCTAAGTTTCAGTAGCCATTACAAATGAAGAAGTCTCATCATGGCACGTGGCCTTCGTTTCATGGTTCAAGAGCACCACGCAACTCGGCTCCACTGGGACTTCCGCCTAGAGCTTGATGGTGTCCTGAAGAGCTGGGCGGTCCCGAAAGGCCCACCCACCGAGACAGGCGTTAAGCGGCTTGCAATCCAAGTAGAGGATCATCCGCTAAGCTATTGGGGATTTCAAGGAACTATTCCGGAAGGGGGATATGGGGCTGGGAGTGTCAAGGTCTGGGACAAAGGCACTTACGTTCTTGAGTTGAGGGAGCCGCGAAAGTATCACGTGTTGCTCAAGGGTAAGAAGCTGAAGGGCGACTATCGTCTCATCAATTTCAAAGACCGGAACTGGCTCATGTACAAAGTAGACAGCATCGAAGGACCGGCTAAGGATTCGTCCGGATTGAAGTCGCGATCGTAGTTCTTGGACTCTCCTTGAGTAGCAATTGTGAAGATACCGCTGTAGCGAGAGCGATCGCTAGAGAGAAGACGATGACCGCTTGCAGTTGAGCCGCATCCGCTATCAAGCCTCCCGCCAAGGGTCCCAGCCCTCCTCCCAAGCTTAGCGCAGACTCTAGGAGCCCTAGCCCCTTGCCTCTGTCAGCGGCTGATGTGTAATCCGACATGAAGGCGGCGGATGCTGACTGTGCTAACGGATAAATGGGCAGAACCCAGAGTATTGTGACAACGGTTATGTTTGTGACGAAATAGAGTATTGTGTAGTAAGCTGCGTAGCCCGCAGCGCCGAATAGGAATACGGGCTTTCTGCCGATCCTATCGTTCAAAGGTCCTACGTACCTGTAGGCGAGTGCCCCGAGGATTGTTGTTGCTGTAGCCGCTAAGCCAGCGACCAGCTTTGATCCGTTTAGGATGTTGACGAGGTAGACTGTGAAGAAGCTGTTGAACGCTGACGCCGATACTAGGACTGCCACGGATAGAAGACATAGCAGTGCAATCTTCCGTTGTCTCAGCAGTCCCCAGTATCCTCGTGGACGCTCCAGTGATTTGGTCAAGGTCAGTGCATCGCTAGGTGCGAAGAGAATGACAAGAAAGCCTGAGAAGGCGTAGAGTGCACCGAGAATGAAGAGATAGTTAACCTGGAAGTATTGGTAGAGGAATCCGCCGAGAAGTGTGACTGACGCATAGCCGAGTGATGCTGAGACCCAGAATCTTCCTATCGCCCGTCCATACTGCGGACTTGCAACCGTTGCCATTGCCGCGTAGACGGGTATGAAGCTGGACGAGAACAGACCAATCAATGAAACGACGATGACGAATCCTTCCGGATTGCTCAAGAGTGGAAAGGTGGAGAATCCGACCGCTTGTGCTAGAAAGGAGAGGAGCAGAATGTTGTGGCTTTTCCCTGTCTTGTCCAGGATTCCTCCCCAGAAGGGCGAGAGTGCTATGGTCTCGACTGCTGGTACGAGTGGGACTAGTGAGATGAGAAAGTATGACGCGTGTAAGGATCGTAGATGGATGGGGAGGAACGCCCAGATTATTCCTGTTGGGCCGAAGGCGAGAGCGGTCGAGAGTTGAACCGTGAATCGTTCGTTCATCTGAAGCCTAGACCTGAGAAGAGAAACTCAACTCTCCCAAAGAGCACTTTTGTGTCGCGAGGAGCAGCGCTTTTGAGATTTTCTGGAGGAGGTCCCTCCAGGTGAAACTGATTCATGCCAATCCCCGAATTCAGGGCACAGAATAAGCCGGCCCGGCGTTTTCGAAGTTGCAAGTTATCCGCATGAATCAGCGTGAAAAAGTGTCGATTTCAAATCGCACGCCCCGATTTCTGATCAGGATTCATTCCGCGCCTCTCCTGTTCGAAAGGCCGTGATCTGCGTATTCGCCATGAGAGCTTCATTGGGTGTTGCAGGCAGGATTACGCTCTATTCTTGCCTGGGAGCCTGCCCCATCTTCTTTCTAATCTCTTCGCTGAACCGCCGCTTCTCATCATCGTTCTTCGCCATTATCCATTCAAGCTTCAGCCTGAACACTTCTTCCTCCAGACTCGGCTTCTCCTTCTGGACCGCGCTCGCCGTGCCTGGAGCCAACTGAGATCTGGCGCCTAACCTTGGCAACTCGGATTTAACAGGTTCTGAACCCGCGTCCAGCTCAGAAGCCAAGAACCGCACCAACGGTGAATCCGAGGATGGCGAGAATTCCGAACGCGAGGTGGAGGAATATAGTGTTGGCGTTGGCCGGAATTATCGCGTGGGGGTCCTTGTAGTTGGCTCGAAGAACTTTGACAGCTTTCATCGCGAACGGAAGGCTCAGCAATGCGACTAGCGAGGCTAGACTCGTTATCGGGACAAGTGAGAAGACTGCTAGCAGGGCATAGACTATGAGCAGGAAGTATGCCGCGACGACCATTCCAATGTAGACGCCGATGGATCGCGAGTAGCCAAGCCTCAACACGAGAGTCCTCTTCCCAACAGCGCCATCAGCATCCATGTCAGGAAACTCGTTGATCCATAGAATAGCCGCGACCAGAAGTCCAACCGGGATCGATGCGAGCAGCGGCTCCCAAGCAAAACTTCCGGCCTGGACATAGTATGCGCCCAGCGTCATGATAGGACCGAAGTTGACCCCTACAATGACCTCTCCTATTCCCCGATAGGCGAAACGGAAGGGCGGTCCCACGTAGAAGTATGAAGAGATGACTCCGATGACGCCGAGTGCGAACAGGTAGGGTAGAGAAAAGGCGAAGACCAGGTAGAGTCCGATTAGACAACCCAGAAACAGGCACATGCTTGAAACCAGAAGATGGGTCGAGGGCTTGACGAGACCTGCCGTCAGGACTCGCCCTCCACCCGCGAACGGGTTTTGATGCTTGACCTGGAAATCGTTTCCGCTCTTGAAGTCGAAATAGTCATTGAACATGTTGGTGGCGATGTGGATCAAACTCCCCCCCACCAGGGTCAGGAGAAACGTGGCTAGGTTGAATACGTGGGCCAGTTGGAGCGCGAGGACCCCCCCGAGGACGACCGGGACGAACGATGCTTGCAAGAACGGAACGCGCATGGTTTTCAGCCAGAGCAGCAAGAACGGGGGTCTTGCCACGTCTGAAACCGGGCTAGCTGTCAACGAACATTGGTCTCCTGCTGACTCTGGCGGGAATCGGGCCGGAGATGATATAAACACTTGATCACTTATAGTTCGGACTACGGGACGAAAGGCTAAAGTCGACTGGGAGAGCCGAGTCGGCACGCTGTTTGAAGGGAGTATAGTTTGGAAGAGAGAGACGTAGTCGTAGTAGGCGCCGGAATAGCAGGCTGCATGACCGCAGCCACAATAGCGATCAAATCCAAAGGCAAAATCGACGTTCTGCTTCTCGACCGGAACCCCCAGTCGGAAGTAGGTAAGAAGACCACCCTAGGCTGGGTCTGCGGCGACGCAGTCGGAGAGCATCACATCAAGTTCCTCAACGAACACCTCGGCGTAACCTACGGCAAACCCGAGATGGAAAACCGGGTCACAGCCGTCTACGTTTACTCACCCGACATGAAAGTCAGGGTCCCATTCGAGGGTCCCGGCTATGTACTGGATCGGCCAAAGTTTGGCAAGCGATTGCTTGAGGATGCGCTGAAGTCTGGAGTAGAATTCCGTGGCGGCGTCCAAGCGCTGGACCTAGTCGAAGATTCAGGCCGGATTGTGGGGCTCAAGGGACAGACTGTCGGCGAGAATGTTAACAAGCCGTTCGAGATAAGATCCAAGCTCGTCATCGACACGTCAGGCATGTCCACAAAGCTTCGTAGAAACCTTCCCATCCCGAGCCACATTGAGAAAGAGATCGACAAGGACGACATTGAGCCGACAGCAAGGCTAAACGCAAAACTCCGGGACGGAGTTGAGGTCGAACCCTTCCACTGCGACATCTACCTCGACCAGGAGAAGGCACCGGGAGGTTATCTGTGGCTGTTTCCGAAGAGCGAAGACAAAGTCAACATCGGTCTGGGGATTCAGCAGAAGAGAAGCTCGAAACCCTTGAGCGCACTTCTGAAGGACTGGCTCGCAACAGACGACCGGTTCAAAGAGATGACTCCTCTCAGCGATGACAGCAACCTGACCGGAAGCTGGCAGGTCTCGGTGAGACACCAGAACGATTGTCTCGTCGCGAACGGGTACATGATCTGTGGCGACACGGCATGGTTTCCCAATCCAATAAGCGCAGGCGGCATTGGTCCCGGGCTGATCGGAGGAGTCTTAGCGGGAGAGACAGCGATTCGCGCAATAGAGTCCAACGACTTTTCGGAGAAGAACCTCTGGCAATACAACATCGACTTCGTCAACCATTACGGAAACAAGACGGCCGGGCTGGAGGCGTTCAGAATGTACCTCCAGACACTGAACAATCAGGAGATCAACTACGGCATGCGCCATTTCTTGTCGGGTAAGGAGGCCACTGAGATCTCACTCGGCGAGATGCCTCACCTATCACCCCTCGAGAAGCTCGTGAAACTGTTCCTGGGACTCGGATCCTACAAAGCCTTCCGGGGACTAGTGTACACGATGAAGCAGATGGAGACGCTCAACAATCTTTACCAGAACTATCCTAAAGACCCCTCACAGTTCGAAGCGTGGAAGCACCAGGTAGATTCGATTCTAGCTGAAACCAGAACACGGTTCGGCTAGCCGAGCGAGCGTCACACAGTCAATAAATACTCCAAAATCCTCCGGGTGTCTAGAAGCGTTTGCCTTCTCCAGACATTACTCCATTCGAGTCCAGACCAGTCGACGATCAGGCACTTGTTATGGAAATGTTGTCTGCAGAATCGGACTCGACGTACACTTTCCAGGGTCTCAAGAGAAGGCTCGGACTTCACCAAGAGAAGCTGACCAGGATACTCAGGCGACTCGAGGATGACAATCTTGTTGCGAAGACAGAGGAGGGATAT
Source organism: archaeon 13_2_20CM_2_53_6 (assembly GCA_001915065.1). Taxonomy (GTDB): domain Archaea; phylum Thermoproteota; class Bathyarchaeia; order 40CM-2-53-6; family 40CM-2-53-6; genus 40CM-2-53-6. Next base: position 37,094 of record MNDT01000062.1, read on the forward strand.
CGCACCCTTAAACAGCCGCGTAAGCGAGAGCATCACCTGGTCGATGGAGACCCAGTAATTCGCGGCCAGCTTCCGCCCGGCATCAACTCACGGGTCTTGCTGGAAAGGATCAAGGGACGATGGTTCAAGAACTTCCGCTGGGTAGGATATGCCAATGGCAGAGATGAGCTGTCGCTGTACTGGATTACGGAAGACAACAAGTTCCAAATTAGGATTCAACTATCGCTAATCGAGATTCTAGTCTGGTCCCAGCCCACAGAGCCGACGGAGACAATGTCCCCGGTGGCTCCGGCTTACGAGCTGTTCGACCGTATCAGCCGGATGCTACCCGAACTCGGCGAAAACAGCTAGATTTCCTCCGAGCATGGACTGGGTACCCATTTCCCCAGTCAATATGGGTCACCCACGACAATCCTATCATGAGGAAGAAGAGCATGGTTGGGGAAAACGGATCTTTAGATTACGATTTCCACGTAGTGAGACTAGACTGGCAACCTATTGAGAGGCATCCTAGACCGTTCCGAAGAAAGAACCCAAACGATTTCGGGCAAATGGCCTACCGGTTCTGTCCAAGCCTTTCGCATATGCTGTTGTAGCTCCTCGGCTATTGAATCGCGCCTCTGCCCGAATATCTGGGACTAGTCTGTTCGAAGGACTCGATCTTTCAAGCGATTCAGCCATGATGGCCTTGAGGAGAAGCGTTGTACATGCGAGTGGCTGTGCTGCAATCGGAGTTAGATAGAACAAATACCAACTCTCTGATCCATCTTCCATTCTAGAATAACCCGGGGCTACTGTCGTCCTGGGAAGAAGTATGGCATCGTTTCGGGGGCGGTCGGAGGACGGCCCTCGGACGGTTTCTGATCCTGCTTTTCATCAGGTGGTACAATCTCCAGAATATCTGGGCGGCTGTGAACCTTGTATCCGTCCAGCCCTCTGTGATAGAGGAATTTATGGAGGAGCAACTTCAGCTCATGGTGCTCAACCCCGTCAACCAGTATCTGGCTACCTTTCACCCGCAAGGACCCTTTGATATGAGCTTGCAAGAACTCTGATGCCGGGCCAGTCTCAGCATGAACTTTCTTCATCTCCACTACCTGCAACTCTTCCTCGCTCCCATTCCGCAATGATCTTCCGGACTTCTAACTTAAGAACTGGTCGCCTGGCGAATTATCCATTGAAGCGGACATGTCCAAGCTGATTCAGCCGAAACAGTCCCGGAGCCTTGAGGAACGGTACGAGATGCTAAGGAAGACGCTGGCTCACTATCTTCTCCTCCAAGTGGGCACGTTCGTCGCCGCGGCCGGCTTTGATGCGATTGGACCTGCCATGGACATCCTGACGAATATGAAAGCAGAGCTGAAAGTTCAGGACATCAAGGCGAAAAGTAACGGAAGTAAGGTTGAGGCCCTGTCGCAGAACCTGGCTGAGAGTATGGGCGAAACCTTCGACAGCGACTACGATATCGAAACGGGTGAAGGATTCCGGACCGTGAGGCTGGACAGGTGTGGATGCATAGAATCCGTGGTGGCACAGGCAGAATCATACGGGCTGACTAAAGCCCAAGCAAGGTCGATCTTCTGCGGGACCTGCATGAGCAGCTACCGAAAAGCCGCGGGAACTCTAGAAGTGAGCTTCAAGGGAAAACTCCGAGGAGAGCACGGTTGCTCGATGAGCTTCTCTACAAACAGTCAGACCCCCTGAACGCTAGCAAAACTAACGTGTCATTCGCAGCGTTCGCCGCCAAGGCGGCCGCGGCGCGCACGAAATGAGCGGACAATTAGCCTAGGCTCTCACGCCTGAGGGAGCTCTTCCGTTCGGAAAGACTTACAGTCTGCCAGAAGCACAGATACTGATGGAGGAATCTCCCTCTGCCATCCGCCCGACCAATCCTTCTCTACGACAATGATTGCGGAATATGTTCCAGGTTCGCCAACATTGCCAGAAAAACCTCCAAAAGCTGGATCGACCCTGTGGGTCTGTTTACTGAGCGCGGATCCAGAATAAAGTCTGGCTTCTTCAGTCAAAGGGATCAGCCTAACGACATGTTCTGGCTCCTCATCGGAGAAGTCGGATATGGAGGAAGAAGTGGTCTACTGCCGCTCGCGCGAGAGATAGTCAGAGGCCTAGTCCGATGAACGAGAACCAGGGCGAGTCATGTACTCGGCCAAAGAACGCTGTGAGCAGGATCCTAGGTACCCTGCGTCGAGGAAGAGTAGTTAGGCGAAGAACCGACCCCTGAAATCGCCCAGAATAAGCCCTGATCCGGAATCTGGGAGGGGGGTCCCAGGCGGTGGTTTCGCACACTTGGAGGCCGCCACACGGCAACTATTGAAAAAGGCTGATCAGCCCGTTCCGTGCGACAAACCGGAGATCTCGCCCAGAACGGTTTCAGACGGGGGGACGACCCTTCCTAGAATTTAGAAATAAAAAAATTTCCGCGACACAAAAGTGCTCTTTGTGCTGGAATAGCCGACGGCATCTAGTTCAGTCGCAGGCTCTTGTCTGCGTCGAAGCCCCGCGACCTGCCCCAGGCCTTGATACCGTCCAGGATCTTCTTCGAGCCGAACCAGCAGAGAGTAGTGAATATCGCTTTGAGCGCCGGGTTCAGCTGGATAAGTGTCGGCGGCATCGTATGCAACTCTAGCACAGTATGCCTCCAGCTGCGATAGATCACCCAGAACCGCGCCTCATCAATCTGGTCATCAATATTGTAGAACCCGCTCTTCTTCAAGACCCCGAGAGGAACGAAGCTGAGAGGAGTCACCGTAAAGTGCGCCATATTACCAATCTCCTTATGGAGCCCATGCTCCATCCGGTCAATCAGACGCACCGTCTCCACAGCATCCTCCGTAGTCTCACCCGGCAGCCCGACAATAATCGTATACGCCGGGAACCAGTAGTTCTCGTTGAAAATCCGCGTCCCGTTATAGATAACATCCGGCCACTCATCAGGACTGAACGGCTTGACCTTCAGCGGCATATACTTCTTGATCAGCTCACTAGAACCCGTCTCCAGACCCGACTGGATACCGATGTGGCGCTTCGTCCCCTTCCGGACAGTCTCCGAAATGTCCCGGATCAGCTCGGGATCCGCCCAGGCAGGAGCAGTGGTCCCATGAGTCGGATTCGCATAAGAAATCCCCTTCTGAGACATCACCGTATCAAATAGTTCCACGACCGCGTCATGGTTCGGCATGAACCCCCTCTTGTCCTCTAGTTTGTAGAGGAAAATGTCCTCACTGTGGACCCAGACGTTCGGGTTTCCAATCTTCCGGTTGACCGCGATCTCGCGCTCGATCTTGTCCCGAGGATAGTACTTTGCAATCCTAAGATTCGGCTCGCAGAATTGGCAGTTGCGGCCACAACCCCGCATAACCTCCACAAGCCCATGAACTGTAGGAGAGACGATGTCGGGGATATCTTCCAGCTTCGGACCCCGCGGAACATGAATATACTCCGGCGCCCCGTTGAACTCTATATCCCGGTAAATATCCTGGATCACATGATCGCACTCGCCGACCACCACATGGTCGACGCCCAAGGCCTTCGTGTCCTTGTCCCGGACCTCCATCTGCCAAGCGCCTGACCCTCCCAAGACCAGCTTAGCCTTTGGAAACTTCTTCCGGGTCTTGTTGATCTGTCCTACAAGCTCGAGAAACTTCTGCTTTGAGTAGGCAGTGAGCTTCCCGCCGTCGGTGAACATCATGCTCACCGGGCCCAGCCCGAGCGGGTCCATCGTTGATATCCCGATGATGCTCGTCTTGTCGTCTACGAACTTTGAGACGTGGTCCGGATGAGCAACGACCACCTCATCAGGACGATAGTTCCTGAGAATGGAGGCTTCCAGCTTCCGCAGACCATAGGGAGCCTTTATCGCCACACCGTTGTTGTGTTCCACTGATGGCGATAGGAAGTCGAATATGAAACGGGGAACCTTCTCAGCAGGAGCACAGCTGAAGAACGGGAGCAGCGGAATCCCCCAATACTCGCTCATCTGGGTAGGGTCTGCAGTAAGGACAATCCTCGTCATTCACGCGCACTCCTCATAACCGGCAAGCTTTCTTGACGTCTGGCTCCTAAAACGTACTATTCTCGGGTCGTTGAATATTTTAAGCTAGTGGACGTTTTTCCCGGAAATCATTCCCAATAACCGCGAAACGGCCCCCCTCCCAAGGATTCCGCAGACGAAAACTCTGCAGGCCCGTTTTCCTAATGGGGCAACTATTGCGCCTCAAACCATGACACTACCGTTTTTACCGAAACAAAGTAGGAACAAAAGCGGGAATCGCGGACTCAAGTTCAGGAGACCGTCGCAACATTCGCTCAAGCACAAACAGGAGAGGTGCTCGATATGCTAGGCGATCCTTCTCAACGCTAGAAGAATCCAGACATGCCGCAAGCTCCGATCCCGTGCTCTCTCAATCTTGATAGACATGTGGAGAACATAGCCTGGCCCATCCAAAAAGCCAGAGAGCATGAGAAAGCTTCCAAAACTGTCACCCCTCTCCGCGAGAGCAATGACCATAAATCCCGCCGAGCCCTCCACACTACCATGCAAGCCGCCACGAGCCTTCAAGCGGGAATGATAGCCCCTGACTTCAAAGCCCCAGTCACGACCGGCAAGACCGTCCATCTCAGCGACTATAGAGGCAAGAAAGTTGTCCTCTACTTCTATCCGAAAGACGATACACCCGGATGCACGGTCGAGTCGTGCGGACTCAGAGACCAGTACCAGAAGATCCGAGAACTTGGAGCGGAGGTGCTGGGAGTCAGCGTAGACGACACAAACTCTCACCAGAAATTCACTGCAAAATTCAACCTACCCTTCCAGCTAGTCGCCGACACAGACAAGCACATAACCAAAACCTATGGCGTGCTCAACGAAAAGTCGAACATGGCGAGAAGGACCACCTTCCTCATAGACGAACAAGGCAAGATTCAGAAAATCTTCGAGACTGTAAAGCCTGACCAACACCCCCAAGAGATACTTGACGCACTAAAGCCAACCGCCTGAGACGATAACAGCCAGCGGACCTGTCACCCGAGAGCGGTGAATCATCCGTCCCGTTCCAACGCCAGCATCATCGGTGCTAGCCAAAGCTATCTATCATAGATGACGCCCCGGCAGAGCTTGATGGTAAGAGTCGGGGTCCACGTAAGCATCGCAAAATCACTAGACACAGCCATCGACAAAGCGCTAGAAGAAAAATGCGACACCTTCCAGATCTTCACCAGAAACCCGAGAGGCTGGAAATTCAGCGACCTAGACCCTAAAGAAGCCGCCGGCTTCAAAGAAAAACTGAAACAGAGCCAACTCGACCCCGCGGTAGACCACATGCCCTACCTACCAAACCTCTCATGCCCAGAGGACGAGCTCTACCAGAAATCCACGACCACGCTCACAGCCGAGGTAGAACGGTGTATACAACTAGGGATCCCATACCTCGTCACGCATCTAGGCAGCCATCTCGGCGCTGGCAGAGAAGTCGGCCTTCGCAGAATTAGCAACGCGCTCACCCAGGCCCTAAAACGAGCGAAAGGACAGTTCCAGATATGCCTCGAGAACATGGCCGGCACAAAGAACAGTATGGGATCAAAGTTCGAAGAAGTCCAGGAGATCCTCGAAAGTGTGAAACAGAGAGACCACATCGCAGTCTGCCTAGACACATGCCACGCCTACGCAGCAGGCTACGACCTGCACGTGGAGAAGGCGGTCGAGAAAACCCTGACACAGTTTAATGATACGATCGGATTCGAAAACCTCCGCGTAGTACATCTAAACGACTCTGAAAGCGGACTGGGCTCCGGCCACGATCGACACGAACACATCGGACTCGGCTATATCGGAACCTCGGGCTTCAAAGCGATCCTCCACCACAAAGCCATCAGAGACCTGCCGTTAATCATGGAAACGCCGATCGACGAGAGACGAGGCAACGCTGGCAACATAGAAACTGTCCGGAGACTCGCCAAGTAGTTGCAAATGACCGTAGACCTTCAGTCTCCAAAGATTCTCCACCAGATAATACAGGATGCGAGCCATGCGATAGAGAAGGCGAGAAGAGAAGACCCGACAGCTCTACAAGAGCTAAGCGACTCGACAGACGGGGATCCTTTCAGAGTCCTGATAGCCACGGTCCTCTCCCACAGGACAAAGGACCCGGTCACGGCACGAGCTTCTACCCTACTCTTCGCAAAATATGCCGGCCCGAAGCAGCTTGCGAGATCTGACACACGTACTGTGTCAAGGCTCATCCGGCCTGTAGGATTCTACAAGACTAAGGCAAAGACGATCAAACGGATTGCCAAGATAATTCTGGAAAAATATGATGGGAAGGTTCCAGAGGATATGGACGAGCTGCTGGAACTGCCATCTGTCGGACGGAAGACAGCCAACTGTGTTCTCGTATATGGATTCAAACGGCCCGCGATACCAGTTGATACTCACGTCCACAGAATCTTCAACCGTATCGGCGCAGTCAAGACCAATACACCCGACGAGACAGAGCGGGAGCTTACTCGGATAGTAGACAAGAAAGACTGGCTGCCGCTTAACGAGGTCTTCGTCAAGTTCGGCCAACTAATCTGCAAGCCCATCGGACCCAAGTGTCCCGTCTGTCCCCTCACCGACAGGTGCCGATGGTACCATGACAACTATCGACCCAAGGCCTAGTCACATTTCTGAGACTCGATAGCAGTCTTGATCTTCCTGCCGATCTCGTCAAGCTCTGCTCGATGAGTCTGCTTCCGGTTCGGAAACCCGCTCATCATCTCATGATTGAACCGGGGTATTATGTGGACGTGCATATGGAAAACCTCCTGGGAAGCGGCCTTACCGTTTGACTGGCCTATGCTGATCCCGTCAGCTTTCGAAGCTTTCTCGACTCCTCTCATGACCTTCGCCACAGAAACGAAAACGCGTCCCGCTTGTTCTGTCGGCATTTCGAGCATATTCGTAAAGTGTTTCTTAGGAATGACGAGCGTGTGCCCCGGATTTAGCGGGTGAATATCCAAGAACGCTAGGGTCTGAGAATCCTCATAGACGACTGTGGCATCGGCAGCTTTCCCGGCGATCCTGCAGAAGATACAATCCTCCTTCATTCAACTACCCGCTTCCACAATCGCGAGCTCATCGCGAGATCCATTCCTCTTCGGGGACCCGCTGTTTCTTGTTGACTGCTCGGGCAAGGACGAAGAGGAGGCTCGATAGCCTGTTGATGTATGGGATCACGTCAGGATTGATTGATTCAGACTTGGATAGGGAGACAATCCTTCTCTCTGCCCTCCTGCAAACTGCCCGGGCCACGTGCAGTTCAGCCCCAGGAAGGCTTCCCCCGGGTAGTATGAACCTGCGCAGAGTGGCGAGCCCAGAGTTCAGTTCATCAGTTGCGGATTCTAGTCTTTGAAGCTCCTTCTTCCCGATACGCGGGACCTTCGCATTGACAAGCTCGCTCGCCAAGTCGCCCCCTAGTACAAAGAGATCCTCCTGAACATTCTTCAAGATCTGGATCAGCTTAGGGTCTTTCAGGAGGGCCCTCGCGACTCCAACCTGGGAGTTGAGCTCGTCGACTGCTCCATAGGCTTCGACTCTAGGGTTCTCCTTGCTGACTCGTGTCCCGCCATAGAGGCCGGTATCGCCCTTGTCGCCAGTTCCCGTATAGGCCTTCAACATGTCACTCCTATCAGATACTGACACTTCGAGGGCATTAGCGCAGAGCTATCCTCGAGGAACCTTGGTTGCGGGTAAAGGGGTAAGGAAAGGGATTTCAATCCGCTAGACGGAGTATTGTGTAGGCTGGGCCGCCTTGAAAAGTTGTTTCCGAGCCTAGCAGGATAGACAAACATGATACGAGAAGCCTTGCTCTACGAACCTCTCTCAGACTCGAGAGTCAGATGCAAGGCCTGTGCTCGGTACTGCAACATTCCCGAGGGCAAGATCGGCCTATGCGGGGTAAGACAGAACATCGGCGGCAGACTCCAGCTACTAGTCTACGGCAAGGTCATCAGCGGTCATATAGATCCGATCGAAAAGAAACCCGTTACACACTTCATGCCTGGCTCCAAAATATTCTCGATCGCAACGACCGGTTGTAACTGGCTCTGCTCTTATTGCCAGAACTTCGACATCAGCCAGCGGCGGAAGGTCGAAGGGACGGATATGATGCCGCCGGAGGTTGCCGCCATGGCCAAGGGATATGGTTGTCAGGGGCTTGCGTACACGTATAATCAGCCGACGATCTTCATGGAGTTCGCTCGGGACGTGGGCGTTGAAGCCCGGAAGAATGGGTTGATCAACATATTCGTCTCGAACGGTTACGATACGCCGGACACCGTGGGGATGATGAACGATTTTCTGGACTGCATCACAATCGACTTCAAAGGCAACGCCGCGACAGATTTTGTAAGAAAATATATCGGGATTGCGAATGCTGAGCCTATCTTCCAGACGATTCTAGAGATCAAGAACAAGACGAAGGTCCACATGGAGTTCACGGACTTGGTGATCCCACAAGTAGGAGACCGCCTTGACGAGGCTCGGAAGCTGAGCCGCTGGCTCTACGATAACCTGGGCCCCGACTTCCCCATCCACTTCCTACGCTTCCACCCCGATTACAAGATGATGAACCTGCCCTCGACGCCTGTGAAGACCTTGGAGGACCACTGCAGGATTGCCAGGGAGGAGGGACTGCAGTACGTCTATGTCGGCAATGTTCCCGGTCATCCATGGGAGCACACGTACTGTCCAGAATGCAACTGCATCGCGATCAAACGATACGGATTCGATATCACCGGCTGGAACCTTGACGAGAACAACCGCTGCGCCAGTTGCGGGCATCAACTGCCCATAGTAGGAGAGCTCTCCTCTTCTGTCTCGGAAGAACGATTCCTACCCGTCATTAACTAGGCGCAAGAACGCCCGGTAAGCATCACACTGCACTCTCGAAGAGAAGAGAATAATCTCCTCGAAATATGCAGGTGGCAGAGGGAGTCTCAAGGCACCCTTGAAGATTGAAGGAGTGGAACTTCGAGAGCTAAAGATTCCTCTGGTCTCACCGTTCGAGACTAGTGGTTGGAGGGAGGAAGAGAAGAATTGCATTATCGTAGAGATGATGAGCGGTCATCGGACAGGTTTCGGAGAATGCGCCGTCACCGCTGGTCCCTGGTATGGTCCGGAAACTACACAGAGCGCATGGCATGTCATGAAAGACTATTTCACTCCTGTGATACTGGGCCGAGAATTCTCAACTCCGAGCGACCTTCTCGATTCTCTCTCATTCGTCCGGGGCAATAACATGGCGAAGGCAGCTTTCGAGATGGCCTTCTCTGACCTGTCCGCGAAAGAGGAAGGGGTGTCCTTGAGCAAGTTCTTGCTCGGCACGAAATCGAAGGTCGAGAGTGGTGTGAGTGTAGGCATCCAGAAAGATGCTAAACGACTCATCGAAGCTGTCTCAGACTACTTAGACCAAGGCTATCGAAGGATAAAGATCAAGATCAAGCCCGGAAATGATTTAGATGAAGTGTCAATTCTACGACAGCATTTCCCAGACATCATGTTGATGGCAGACGCCAACGGCGCCTACAAGAGCACCGACTTTCGAACCTTGGTGGGACTGGACCGATACGGGCTTCTCATGCTAGAACAGCCTTTCGCCTGGGACGACCTGGTCGACCACGCGAACCTTCAGAGAGCCATGACTACACCGATCTGTCTCGACGAGAGTGTCGCTAGTGTGAACGATCTCAAGACGGCTCTGGCGATGCGGAGCTGTCGCATCTTGAACCTAAAACCGGCCCGAGTCGGTGGGCTCAGTGTATCCAGGATAATCCATGATATCTGTCGCTCTCACGTAATGCCAATCTGGTGCGGGGGACTATTGGAGACGGGAATAGGGCGAGCCCATAATGTTGCGGTTTCGAGCCTGCCAGGGTTTGTCTTGCCCAACGATATTTCCGCGAGCAATCGCTATTTCAAGGAAGACATCGTCAGCCCAGAGTTCAAGCTGAACCCTGATGGAACAATAACCGTCCCAACAGGCCCTGGTCTCGGGGTCGAGATCAGACGCGATAGATTGGAGAAGTACACTAAAACAAAGAGACGGCTGACCGCATAGAATATCAGGAAAACTTATCAGACAGACCGGCCAAAGCAGGCGATATCGCTAACAGAAGGATATGACTGAGGTAAGAGCGATGTCCAACCGTCGCGAGACTTTGAATCTTCGCTCAAGCACTCGGACACTGAGGCGAAGAAGAGTCAAGAGAGAATTTCGTACACGGCTGATCCATGTATCAGCTGCAGCAGGCTGAAAGGGCCAATAGGCCAAACTTGACCCAGTGGTTATGTCTGCCAATCGCAGCTCCCTCGTATAATCACAGATGACCGCCTCGTAAATCCGTCAGAAGGTTGATGAAGATAGAATTGATTAGTCTCTCTAACTATTTCACCACTTCAAGCTAAGGCCTTACTAATGATGTTGCATAAGGCTCACTCATGAGCCGCTAGGTCGAAATGTTCAGGCGGCTTCTTCGGCAGAACGTACCGGATAAAGCCGTATCCGTGTTTTTCATGAAACTTGTTGGCCTCCTCAATTCCATTCTTGTAGGCATCCTCGAATCCTTTCCAATCCTTCGCTCGGATTTTCTCACTAATCGGATCGAGATGCGACTGAGTGAAACTGGTGAAGTCTTGGTTGAACTTGGGACGTAGGGCTGCTCCCACTCTGAAGATGCTTATCACTACGTTTAGTTCGTGCTGGGCGAGCTTCCAGTTCCCAGCTTTCGCTGCATAGTATAGCACGTGGTATCTCTCGCCGATCTCCTTCATCTGTCGCGCTATTCCAGGCTGGGCCTCGGCGAGTTGTTGGAGGGTCAATTCTCCATGCTTCGTCTTGATCACGACTTTTTCGTCCATATCAAACTCCGCTTCCTGGATCGAATTCCCAGCTCATATAGCTGTCACACTCCTTTTTGTTTGGACGGGACTTGTCCTTCAACAAGGATTCTCCGCGGATATTCGTCAAAGGCTTAAAGGTCTCAGAGAGAAACGCATTACTGAAGGCTTCGCTTCTTGTGGGTAGAGTTCAAGTGTCCTCTGTGCGGAAAGGACCTTGACGATGACAAGACGATGGCCAACTTTTTGGTCTGCAGTGACGCATCGCATGGTCTCCTACGATTCTTCACGGGCGACGGCTGCTACTTCACCACCGACCAGAAGGTCGCGGAAGACCTGATGAAGAAAGGAAAGCGGGTCCATGTGGTTGACCCGAAAGAGTTCTTTGGAAACCAGACCGTGAATCTTGAATAGAAGGCCTCCTGCGTTAGGAATCATTAACTATCCTTTCGACTGCGCCAATCTCGGGCCCGTAGCTCAGCCTGGATAGAGCGGCAGTCCCGGTCAGGCTGAACCCCCTATGCGTTGGGCGGGTTGAGCTGTAGGTCCGGGGTTCGAATCCCCGCGGGCCCGCCACAGTCAATGTGACTCGCGAGAGGGACCTATGTTGTCGAACCCGGGTCTTGCTTCGGCAAGGCTGCGTGGGCTGATTTAGCACGCGTCAGATAGAATGCGAGACCAATCAGCAGTATCATCGTGAAGCCGATCAGTCCAAGCCCGACGGAGTGGGTCATGTTGTACGATCCTATTCTGAGGCCCGAGGCCACGTACGTAGCGTCAGGTTCACTCACGTAGAAGATGCCGAGACCGTAGATGATTCCAATCAATACCGTCAAACGCGTTCCAAGCCCCGCTAGGGAGGTCGTGTAAAGTGCTATCACGAAACCTAGCACGCTTATCGTGTCCGCGTAAGGGACCAGCCACACCTGCGCAAGACCGTTGCCGATCTCGTTCAGCACTAGCCCGAAGGCGTAGAAGACGATTCCGATCATAGCATAGCTACGAAGCGTGCTACTCGGAAGTGCTGGCTTCGCCGTCTCGGCCAGGCTCATAGAGACTCAGGATTGTTCCAGTGCTCTTTAAGCGAATAGTAACCTGCCGAGCGAATACCATAGAGTATTAGGAGTGAGGCTCGCCAGTCTGTTTAGTCTCTTCGGTCACTTTAACTGAGCGTAAGGTTGGAGCCGAGGTAGACGGAAGAGTTGGTCCAGAAGGCTGAGGAAAGAAGCGCGCCATGGTTACCGCTGCTTTGCTCTGCCGGATCTTTGCTATAATCCCAGGCTCCAATCTGCGATAGAAGAGAGTTGGCGCAAGAATGCATGAGGGCAGTAGAGAGACGAGAAGGGTGAAAGCTAGTGAGACTGCTCTATCGAGGTTCCCCCCCGTCGCCACGGCAAATGAGACGAAAGCGCCGAGGCTTCCAAGGGAAGCGAGCCATCTGGATGTCCAGGCAGCAGGAACCGTGATGGTGACTCTTGATATGTTGTGACAGCGGAGCCCAGAGTCCTCGAGGACCCAGAGAAGGACGTGTATGGATGATGGGATGGCTAGAAGGAAGATTGCTACGTAGATGAACGGGTTACTTCCAAATACAAGATTATTGGGAGTGACTTGCGTCACTTGTGGCACTATTAGAGCGGACAGCAAGAATACGAAAATCAGGACACGAAGGTCTCGGAGGAGTCTGCGCGAAACTCCCGGCATGCCTACCTGCTTCTCGAAATAGTACTGATGGCCTGAAGACTCGCGAAACCGACAGACCACCCTCAGAACTAGGAAAGCTAGGCGATCCACAAGAAGGCTCCAGATCAGAAGCGGGACGCCTATGTACACTACAAGAATGGTTACCAGCCAACCTAGGCCCCTTGATGCACCTGTCTCTAGGAGGGGCAGGAGGGATAGGATGCCTAGGGCGTACTCTGTCCTGTAGGTCAAGGGTCCACGAGAGGAGTTCTGATGGTCAACTATGAGTCTTCTAGAACCTGCAACCCCGACTTCCCGGGGCCAACTGTCGCCTATAACGAAGTCCTGAGACTTTCTCTATTCCGTGCTTCGGCCCGGAGTAGAACACTACGATCTTGAGCTGGTCGCGGCGGGATCAATCGTCTCCTCTGAAGCCTTGGCCGATGCTTCATTGTTCTTTTCGAATCTGACCCTTCTCAGCCGGTTTGGCCCCCACCAAGCCCTACGTCCTAGCAGCGACATGCCTGCAGGAACAAGATAGGTGCGTACCACCATTGCGTCTAATATGACTGCGAGCCCGATGGCGAAGCCGAAGCCTTGCAGCAGACGATTAGATGATAATAACAGAGAGCCCAGCGCCCCCGCCAGAATCAGGGCGAGTGCAGTTATGATGCCACCCGTCCTATCGACTGCGTCAACCACAGCCTGATGGGTTTCCTTGCCCCTTTGAGCCTCCTCTCTGATCCTGGTTAGAATGAAGATATTGTAGTCCATGCCGATTCCGTAGAGTAGCAGAAACAGGACAAGTGGTATGATGAAGAGGACGCCTGATTGCAGTACATGATTGAAGAAGAGAAGGGTGGCCGCGTATGCCCATGTGATGCTCAGTCCAATCGACAGTATGCCAGTCATAGCCAAAGGATACGAGCCGAGTACTACCAGGAGAACGAAGAATATTGCGACGACCGTAATGACCCTCATCGTATTGAACTGGCTTATCGTCTCGTTGGCAAAGTCCAGGGTCGAGGCCGAAGCACCTCCGACAAGTATCGTGTCCTGTGCGAGCGACGGGTCCGAACTCTGCAGATTCACGACTAGGTTTCGTATCTTACTGACAGTATCGAGAGAGTTTGGCGTGAACGGCTCTTCATTGAAAAGCACGGTGAGCATGCCAGTCCGGTTGTCTCTTCCAATACTGCCTAGAACCGCAAGTTTCTGTTCCTGAGTCAGACTCGTCATGTTGGTTGCGTCGACGAGGATACCGTTGGGACGCGTTGGTCCGGTAACCTCCCTCACATTGGAAAGGTTTCCGATGCCCTGGCTCAGTTTTTCAATGCTGTCCGCCGAAACTCTTGAGAGATTACCGTTTGCGAGGATAATCCCGGGAAACTGGATTATGACCTGGGTAGGGCCGATCTGGCCAGCCCCGAAACTCTGCTCCAGGGCGGTGATACCGTGTACACTCTCGGCCTGGGTTAGACCTGCGGAGAAGTCGTATGAAGTGGATCCGGTCAGGGTTATGTAGATAGCTGGAAGCGATACTAGAAGTGCGAGTCCCAAGACCAGGACCGGACGTTTTACGCTGAAGCTTGCAGCTCGCCGGAAATATCCAGGCCTGTCAGACCTTCTCTTCCGAGCCCTCGCCGCATACCTCTCAAATCTCCTTCCGGATATGGGCCAGAAGACCCGATCGCCGGCCATGAGGATTAGAGACGGAATCAGCGTCAGACTCACGAGCAACGCGATTAGGACTCCGAAACCCAGACCGAAGCCTATGGCACGTAGCAGAGTGAAGCTGCTGATCGTCATAGCACCGAATGCGATAATGACCGTGGTCGCGCTGGTTGCGATGCTCTCGCCGGACCACGTAACTGATGTCTGCACTGCTTGGGCTCTGTCTCGGCCCTCAACTCTTTCTTCCCGGTAGCGTGCCATGAGGAAGATGGCATAGTCCGTGCCCACTCCGAGCATTATTGTGAACAGAAACGTGGTGGTTGTGTCTCCGATTGGAATGATGTATTTGCCGATGAGGAACAGCCCCCCTTCGGCAATCACCAGCGCCATTCCGATAGTGCCTAGAGGGACGAACGGGGTCACGATTGCAAGAAAGAACAGTCCCACTAGGACCAGTATCGCACCTATGGTTACGGGTTCTATGAGGCTGAGATCCGCGTGGCTTCCGAGAGAAGAGTCGGCCGTCGTGGCCAGATCACCTGTAACGTAGGTTTGTGTTGGCCCACCGTCACTCGCTTTCAGCTGAGAAATGATGTCCCTGATCGTAATCACGTTCTTCAGGATCGGGTCAGTGTCCGCAGAGCCGAACGAGCCAGGGGACTTCGAGAAGTCGACCAAGATGATCATCGCGTCCTTGCTTGGGCTTATGAAATTCCGGAGAATCTCAGAGGGAATCTGTAACGGATACGTGGAGAGGGTAAATGCCCATAACGTCTGATTGGCGTGCAATTGTGCCATGGAGTAGGAATCGCCAGTTTGGAGAAAGTATACCAAGAGAAGTGTTCTCTCAAGACTATAGACTGTGGTGACATTCTCGACGCCGTTAAGGACACCCGGAGCGAGAAGGCGTTCTTCTAGGTCAATGGTGAATCGTTTGGTCGCGTTATTGGTCACATCGTTGCCTTGAAGGAGAATTATGGTGCTTGTGTTGGCTTGTGGATGGGGAAACTCTTGAGCCATGAGGGCTTGAGCCTTTGCCGACTGGGAAGTGGTCGACTGGCCACCACTGGTGGTTGACGTGATGACTTGGGAGAGTTGCTGGAATAGTGGAAAACTTACGACTAGGAGAAGGACCCAGAAGATCACTATGATTCTGTGCCTTCTGCCCACAAAGGAGGCGATTCTGGCGAAGGTAGGGACACGCGGGCCGGGTGCCCTTGCACCAAGCTTTCTTGAAGCAAGGTAGCCAGCTCCTATAGCGAGCACGATGAGGCCAGTCGCAGCCGCGATCGTCGTCGCTAGATTGTCGGAGACGTACTGTCTGAGGTAGATGTTGTTCCGGTATTCCAGAACGAGAGCCGTGAGCTCGCCCAGACTGACTATTAGGAGTAATATGAAAATTCCTATCCATCGGGCGTTGGCAGAAGAGGATTTGCTCAGTAGAAATACCTCGCGCAGTAGACTCTAAGGACACTAACCCTTCTTTGGGTCAACGGTTGGTTGTGCCGGGGGGTCGACCTTCCGAGTATTTACGTTTGAGTCAATCCTAGCTTCGTCTTGAGGTGGCCTGCCAAACTCATGCTGACTATCAAGATGCCATTGAGATATCACAGTCCAACTGATCCTAACTTGCCCAGATTCTTCCGCACGGCGTGGTGCCAGTCACGACTGAAAGAGAATCTGTTGAGTTAGGGATATCTGGAGGTTATCTTTACCACGAATCGTCTTCGGACCATTTGTCCTGATCACCGGAAGCATTCTCTCCATTCCGTGGATCGCTGCGCTCATCTCCCAATTCGAGATGTCCCTTGTGTCCATGGTGATGCGCGACAAAGAATTCCGTCATTGGAGAAGCGTTCGCATCATTACTTGTGAGTGGCTGCAGATGCCATACTCTCTCGAGAGTGCTCAATAGTGAATAGTGGCTGAAGTAGCTGGACGATACGAAGTCCGTCTTTACGACAGGCCCGGCCCAAACCGAGTAAACGTAATCATACGGATAGCGAGTGTTACCTTCGTCAAAAGTGATGAAGAGAGCAGCTTTCTGCTGCGTGAAGAGTTTGCTGGCAAGGATCTTGGGGACTAGTTGTGAAAGATACTTATCTCCGTTGGAGATAGAGTCGGTGCATAGGACTGTACCGTTGTGATAGGTGAACCCGTGCGTGTCGTTGCAACTGTTAGGAGTAAGCCACATGAAATTTGATGCTGTAGATGGTGATGAGAGGTCAGATAAGAAGAGGTCATCTGGACTGCCGCTAGTGCCCGAATTGGCGGGGACAATTCTAGAACATCTCGCGGTGCTATTAGCAATGTCTTCGAAGTAGACGAATGGATCATGCCGAGCCGCGTATACGCCCGCTCCATTGTCACCTACAAAGCAGTTTCCTGGAGAGCAGTGTGACCCACAGGTGGAGGGGTAGTCTTCCATGTACGCCTTCCAGGTCAATCCCCTGTTTTCCAGGCTGTCCACTAGGTTGGGAGTTGATCCGGCGCTACATCCCGGGCGAGGGCTACAGTCTGAGCTACTCCATGAGGAGAAATCTTGGCCTGAGATTAATCCGAGGTAGTTGGGCAGACTGGGGTGATCAATCGCAGTGTAGTTGACAGCAAGGCCGTAAGAAGAGGCCAACTGATTCATGAAGGGCGCAGAGGATACGTTGATTACGTCCCTGAGCCCATGGTTCTCCATTACTATGACTACGACATAGTTGAAAGCCCGATTCACGTCCACATGTCCAGTGGTTTGAGTAGCGGCAACAGGATTCGAAAGCGCTAAGGCCAAAACCAACATCGTTACAATCATTTCGAACAGATGTTCCGTTGGATAGCCGAGCGGTGGGTTTGACACTTGATGAAGCTTCCGATGGATAGGTTATCCGGGTGTGCAACCTGATGCCTCAGGGTATAGGCGTATATCCATCCATGGCTGATTCTCGCGACGAGCGTGCATAATGAGCCAGTATCTAGTCGGGTTTGCTAGGTTGGGACCCTGGCCACGTGTGATGCAAATTACCCTAAACCCAGTGACGGGTCAAGCAAGATTGGTGCGGAAGATCAGTCATTCCTAATTGGCCGAGCTGATTACCAATAATCTCTCCGAAGGAATTTCTTGTCCTCGTAATAGACCTAGGAGCAATTTCCCGATCCTGAGCTAGGAAAAAGTATAACTCTCTTGTTTATCCGCGGTAATCTCAAGAGAAGGGCGTCATGGATACTCCCGTGATTTAGACTGAGAATCTAACGGAATCCTACGGGAGTAGAATCGCTGTACCTGGCAGTACTACTCATTGTCAGCTGGTACGCGTTCGGGCGTTCCCAGATAGTCGAGTCGGCGTGAACTTGGATTGGCGACCGAGTCCAAGTCCTCTACTGACGTGAAGCTCTCTCCCGCAGAGATCGATTTCCTGAAGAGTAACGAGATGTGCAGGTTTGGGACGGCTTCGCGGACTGGGGAGCCGCACGTGGTACCTGTTTCGTACGTGTGGGACGATAACCGTGCGTATATTGTTACAGACTACCGGACTCGGAAACTGAAGAACCTCAGAGAGAACCCTCAAGCGGTGATTCTGGTAGACTCAGGCGGCACGAGGAAGCTTATCCTGATCAGCGGGCCAGCTGAGATTATTGAGAAGGGAAAGGAGTACCAGCTTGTTATACAAGCTGTTCTATTCAAGGCTGGACTGGGTCAAGCGGGACCCCTGGAAGGAAGGCGAGGCTCCGTTCGTCAAGATTACCCCAAGATTCAAGGCTGGCTAGGGCCTGGGCTAGAGCTGGAATAATATCCGCCGTCACTAGCATTCTTGGTGAATAGCCTGCCGAATGAGGGGCTGGTCTGCCTGATGAAGTGCAACTGACCTCTTCTGCCAAGAGGGAAGAATCCAGTCGCATAGTCGAGGACAAACGTCAAACAGGCATTCTCCTCAATGCTTCCAACCCGGATGTTCTTTCAGAGAACTGCTAATCGAGGTTCCTTGTTGCGACTAGCCCTTCACCTTGCACTCCGACCCGCGACGAGTGGCGATCAAAAACATAGATCATTAGCATGTACTGCAGGGAACTCAGTGTTCAAGCCAGTTTAACGTTCCCCGAGACCGAGTCCGGTCCGATCCTCCTCTCGGATCC
>MNDT01000002.1 GCA_001915065.1 archaeon 13_2_20CM_2_53_6
TCTCTGTCCCGGTCACTGTTGGTTGTAGTTGCGAGTTTTCGGTCGTCGCAACCGCCGCTGCAGCGTCTACCACAGGCATGTCGTCAACCACCTTCACAACGAGCGCGTCCGTAACGTCTTCGACAAGGTCCGGCGACGGGCCGGCCCCGATTGATTCATCAGAAACGATGCCAGATTCGGCCTCGCCTGTCGGCAGAGCCGAGTCGACTGTAGTCAGAGTAGACTGTGAAGGCGTGTCTTGTACTACAGCTGAGCTAATGACGGCGTTGCTTGTCTGTGGAGTGGGCGAGCCGTTGCCATTGTTCTGTGGCAGCGGAGCAGGAGAAGAAGTCTGTGGACTCGGGTCGGCAACTTCCGCGTCAAGTGCAATAGACAGAGGGCTAGCTCTTGGAGCTTGGAGTGAGGGCGCCTGAGTCGGCGGTGATGCTAAGACAAGGGGCGAGGGTCGACTAGGGGATGGAGCTGCTCTGGTCCAGTCCGGGCCCAGTGCCGTGCTGACAGCATTCGGGTATGATTGTTTGAACTCGCCTGGAGAGAGAGGCTTGGTCTCAATGTGGGATAGCGTGTCGATCATCTGTCTAATCTCTTCTATGCTGTGCAGATTCTTCTCTAGTAGGCCCTTGAACTCTTGTCGTTGAGACCGATATTCGTTGTCACTGACTTCGCCGGTGACGTACTTTGTTTCCAGGTTCAGCAGTCTCTGAGGTGTTGTTGCCATCTGGTCTTTGGTCTCCTTGAGGTGTTCGTTCAGCGTATAGCCGAGTACGTTGATCCTGTCTTGCAATTCTTGAGAGGCTCGTCCGTAGTCTTCGTGGATCGCGCGCATTTTTTCTTTGTAGCCGTTGATCTCAGTGATCAGTTTCTCTAAGGTTAGATCGTTTAGTCCCAATTTTTCCACCTAGGGAATCGACATCTATGAGGTAAAATGGTAAAAGCGTTCGAAGCAAAAACACCCTTGACAACCGCCCTAGAGAGACCGATTTTCACAAAACGGTATCACTAACTCTGTCAAGGAAGCACGAGAACAACAGACGATCTTAGCTGACACTTCTAAATCAAGATTGGGGAAAACACAACTTTCCGCCGGATTTTCAGGTTCGCATATAAACCAAAACCGGATTGTGGCCACAACAACAAGCACAGACAAAATCTGTTGCAAGCCCGCCCCATGTTGCCCGACCTAGAAATATCCTGACCAGAACTGCTCGAATCATACCCCGACGTGTCAAGAATCTAATTGGCAAAACCCACAGTCAGACGGGACTTTAAGGAAGAAATTCCAACATGTCCTACAAGTCCTTGAAAAACTGGGACCGAGGGCAGAAAGAACCCCTGCTCTCCAAACTGACCGAGCGCGTCCACCACCAAGAACCCCTCAAAGAAAGAATCTCCCAGTGCATCTACAGACTCAGAGTCCAACAAAACAGGCTCGAAGGAGCCAACCTCAAGACCCAGCAACACGACAAGAGCCTCTTCGACAAATGCGTCCAAGCCCAGATGGCAAAGGACACAGCAAGGAGCACCATGTACGCCAACGAGATTGCAGAAATACGAAAAATGGCAAAGATCACAATGAGAAGCGAGCTAGCACTTGAACAAGTCGTCCTTCGACTCGAGACAATACAAGAATTCGGCGACGTAGCAGCAACCATGGGCCCCATAGCGGGCGTAGTACAAGCCATCAAGAACCAAGTCCAAGGCGTAATTCCACAAGTCGGCTACGAGCTCGGCGAAATATCCGACGCTCTCAACGGCGTCGTCATGGAAGTCGGCGAAGCCACCGGCCAATCATACGACTTCGAAGCATCAGGAACAGAAGCACAGAAGATTCTCTCAGAAGCAAACACAGTAGCAGACACGAGGATGCGCGAAAAATTCCCGGAGCTACCCTCACCGGCTCTCGCCTACGAAAGACCCGCCGAGAGCACGGTCCCCAGGTAGGAGGATAACTCCAACCACCCTTTTTTGGAGACATGATCATGCCATTAAACCTAGAACAAATCAGAAGGTTCCTCGGGAGAACACTCCAGGACCCCTACGGCCGGACCTTCGGAAAAGTCGTTGGAATCTCAGCAAACCTCCGAGACGAGGTCACAGGAGTCGGCATAGAAGTCGGTAATGGAGAATTCGTACAGTGCCCCGGCGACCGGGTCGCGATCAGCGGCGACAGCCTTGTCCTAACTCCTTCATGGAAGGTGGAGGCCGAAGACTTCCGCAAGGAATTCGACGTAGTAACCCGACGCCTAAAGGCTCTGGATGAGCTGTTCAGCGTTGGAGACATACAGAAGGACGTGTACGAGGACCTCAGGAAGCAACATGAAGACGCAATAAACGAGCTCAAGTCCAAGAGAAAACAGATCCTAGACAACCTAAGCCAGAGAAACAGCACGCTGAACACGCAGCTACGCCAGCTTCAGACCCACCTTGCAGGAAACAAGATGCTTCACGCATCCGGCGAGTTCGACGACCAAAGCTACAAGGCTGCAAGTGATGCCATTGACACTGGCCTGGCCAGAGCCGCGGCAGAACGTAAAGATGTAGAATCAATCTACAGCTACCTATCCAAGCCAGACGGAACAAGCCCGTCGCCAAGTCCAATAGCCGCTCCCGTCCAGACGCCCGTTCCCACTCCAACCCCAACTCCTCAGGCCCCTGCGAGAGACCAGGTTATCGCCCTTCACGTGAGGGAAACTTAGGAGTCGCTACAAAGTGTTTCGAAAGCTAGAGGAAAGGGTCCACCCCATTCCCCTCAAGGAACGCATAGACCAAGCATTGTACAGGCTCGGGACCCAGAAAGAGAAGCTCGAGCACATGTCCTCAAGGCTCCAGCAACGCGACAAGGAAATGTTCCAACGTTGCATTGGCGCGCAGCTCTCGAAAGACAATGCTCATGCGGCCTTGTATGCAAACGAGTGCGCCGAGATTCGCAAGATGGCACACATCACTTTGAGTAGCGAGCTTGCACTGGAAAGGGTCGTTCTCAGACTTCAGACAATAGAGGAGTTTGGAGACATCATGGCCCAGATCGCTCCTGTAATCGGAGTCGTGCGGGAAACGAGAGGAAGAATCGCAGGGGTGATTCCCGAAGTCGCCACCGAACTGGGAGAAGTCAACAACATGCTGAGCGACATGAGCCTCGAAACCGGAGAAGTCCAAGACCAGGACCTAGATCTCACAGCCTCTAGCTCCGAAGCAAAGAAGGTCCTCGAAGAGTCCAACATAATCGCCTCACAGCAGATAAAGGAACGCTTCCCCGAGCTCCCCCTCCCCGAGCCCCGACAGACAACAAACGCTCCAGTGACCCAAGTCACTCAGGCGAGGATCCCGGTAGCAATAGCGTCGGGTGGTGAGGAGGATCAAGTGGAACCGCTGGAAGACAGGGTCCTAGGATACATCAAATCCCACAATGGCGAATTGAACATGAACTCCGCCTCGACGGACCTCGCAGTATCCCCTGAGGACGTTCGAAGATCTCTCCAGAAACTTAGAGATGATGGCAAGATAGTCATGGATTGAGGACAGCAGTCCCCGGACAATTTCAGAGTGACTTGGAGGGAAGGCTGGTTTCAGCTTCAGAAGAGCTAGAATCGCTCGCAGTAAAATACGCAAAGGAGGCGATACAGCTCGAGAGTAAGGGATCCAGACGGATCGCCGTCACAAAGTATCAGCGAGCGATCGAAGTATTGCTAAAACTCTGTTCCCTCTATCCAGCAGCTCCCCAAAACAAGCTCTACATGGAGCACGCCGAAGCATACCGGAAAAGGGTCCAAGAGCTACAGTCCGACTCCGATCCGACCTCACACCCGGTAGAATCCGCGGACGCCAAGGATTCGAAGAACATCAAATTTGACCAGTGGGTCCTGACTGAGAAACCCGATATCAGCTGGGACGATATCGCCGACCTCGAAAAACCGAAGCGCGCCATCGAAGAGTCGATTGTCTTCCCCGTCCGAAGGCCAGACTTGTTTCCTTTAGGATGGCCCCGCGGCATACTATTCTTCGGGCCCCCAGGCTGTGGAAAGACACTCCTCGCAGCTGCTGTTGCCAGCGAGATCAAAGGAGTATTCTTCTGCGCAGACGCCGCGTCCCTAATGTCAAAGTGGCTGGGAGAGTCGGAGAGAAACGTATCACAGCTGTTTGCCAAAGCGCGGGAGAACTCCGAGAAGGGTCAGCCGGCCATCGTATTCATCGATGAGATCGACTCTCTGATGGGGGTCCGCGGCGAAGAAGTCGGCGGAGAGGTCAGGGTCCGAAACCAGTTCCTAAAGGAGATGGACGGAATCCTCGACAAGAAAAGGAACTATCACGTCTACCTGATCGGAGCCACGAACAAGCCGTGGGTCTTGGACGAGCCTTTCATCCGCCGTTTCCAGAAAAGGATCTATGTTCCCCTACCCGATATCAAAGCACGAATGGACATGTTCCAGATATACGCGCACGACCTAAAACTCGACAACAACGTAGACTTTGCAGAGCTAGCACGAGTGACCGAAGGATACTCCGGGGGAGACATTCGAGACCTATTCCAGTCCACACAACTCAAGGTTGTCCGCAACTTCTTCACACACGGAAACGTAACCGATCTGGCCTCCGTTCCGGATCCAATAACCATGGAAGACTTCCAGTCCATCGTTACCGGAAGAAGACCCAGCGTTTCACAGACCATCCTCAAACGATACTACGACTGGGACGAGTCCTTCAAGGCGAGCTAACAGAAATGATGAATCTTGACGGGACGGATCTCAAAATCCTGGCAGAACTAGTCGAAAACTCGAAACAATCATACGTCGAAATCGGGAGAAAACTCGGCCTTCACCCGAATGTGATAGCCTACAGGGTTAACAGGCTAGAAGATGCCCACGTAATCCGCGAGTACACTACTCTTGTCGACTTTTCGAAACTGGGTCTCTCCGAACAGGTAATCGTCGCAGCCAACTTTCCCACAACCTCCTCAAGAGAAGACATCCTGAAGCAGATCTGTGAGATCCCGGAAACGGTCAACGTAATCAGCTCCCTCGGCACCCCTGAAGGACTCGTGTTCATCGTTGCCCGCAACAAGGAAGACGTCAATGCTGTGTTGTCGAAGCTACGATCTATGAACCTTGACATCGACTTTGCATCATCTGTCATCCGGAGCTATGATGAAGGTCGCCTGGGCACCTACCTACGGGCAATGGCTGGGTCCGACGAGCGGTAGAAGCCTTGGAAAAGCCAAGCTGGGCTCCCGTGATATTTTCGGGGGCACTTCCCAGAGAGTTTTCGGATCTCCTCGCAATAGCAATTATCGGACTGGCAAGTATTCAGCTGGTCTTTTCCCAAGTGCGTCCGTTTTCAAGAATCGACGCGTCTTGGATTCTGCTTCTCTTCGTTCCTCCAACGGCTGCCTTGGCAGCACTTTCAAACTCTTCGAATAGAGAGCGAGAGGAACTCGCACTCTTCGCCTATGGCGGATCCACAACGCAGATCGCAATACGGTATTTTCTACGAGGCAGCATCATGACAACAGTCGGACTAGTGCCGTTGGCAATCTTGCTTCTCACAGCTAGCCTTTCCATGTCACCCGGTTTCATCACTCTCATCACAATTGTTCTCATAGGCGGATTAGCCTACGCAACCCCCGCCCTCAGACGGATTCGCTCCTCGAACTTCGTAGAACACTACAAGGGATGATCTCATGAACCCTCTGATAGAATGCAGATCGGTCGCTGTAGAATACCCCACAATGGACGGAGCTCTGAAGCTCTACGGCGACGGATTATCTCTGATAATCGACGAGGGGGCATTCGTTTCGGTGGTCGGAGGTTCAGGATGGGGAAAGTCAACCCTCGTCAACTTGATACTTGGCCTTGAGAAGCCAACTCGAGGAAGTATCCACATCCGCGGCGAGAATGTGACAGGATGCTCCTTCGTCAGCCGCTGCTCAAGAATCAAGACGGCTGCAGTCTTCCAGAGGCCGACCGCTGTGCCACACCTTACCGTACTGCAGAATCTCCACTTGGCCCTTTCAATGATCGGTATCCCAAGACGCGAGAGGGACGAGAGGATTCGGGAGTCAATAGGGTTCTTCGGTCTGGAAAACCTCTCTCACTCGCGGCCCGACTCGTTGAGCGCAGGACAAAGAAAGAGAATTGATCTGGCCCGGGCACTCGCTGTGCGGCCTGAGTTTCTGGTACTAGACGAGCCTACAGGAGACCTGGACACGTCAATAGCCAACTTGGTAATGCCCTTGTTACGAGGGCTCAATCGAGACCACGGAATAACGATCCTGATGACAACAGCCATCCCACGTCATGCAGCATCAACAAAGCATCAGGTGCATCTCAGAGGGCCAACAATTGTAGCACGACCGCCGAGGGTCCTGGCAAGGGGAGAAAATGTTTAGAGAAAACCAGTCGATCGCGGACAAGATTCGCGAAGCAATCAAACCAACGCCAGTCAAGAATAGGATCCAGATGGCGGCTTACAAATTGCGTAATCAAACCACCAGACTCGACAAGTCGATAGCTCGGATGGAATCAAGAGATCGCGTGCTGCATGAAAAATGCGTGAAAGCACTAGAAGCTAGAGACAGTCAAACCGCGACCCTTTTCGCGAACGAGTGCGTCCAGATTCGTAAATTGATCAAGACCTCCCTCAGCAGCCAGATTTCTCTCGAACAAGCGGTTCTCCGTCTAGAAACCATCGAACAATTTGGCGACATGGTTCATGGTATGGGAAGCGTCAGAGGCATTCTCACTACTGTCAAGGTAGAACTCGAAGGGAAACTTCCCGAGATCTCAACAGGATTAAACGATATCGAAGACTCTCTAGAAAACCTGACCAGCGAAATCGGAGGGGCAGTGGATTCAGAGGGAACCTACGTTCTTCCCAACGACGAGTCTGCAAGGATTCTCAAAGAGGCAGATCTCATGGCCGAGCAAAAGATGAGAGAAAAGTTCCCCGAGATACCTCAGATCCCAGTGGACGCCCACAGGCTGAGGTAGCTGTAGCTGATATCCCCCGAACTTGAAACAAGGGCCCTCCTCGGTCACCCGGTAATCGATACCTACGGGAGAAGTCTGGGCAGAGTTATCGGAATCGAGAGAAACGCTTTCGGTGAGCTAGAAAATGTCCAGGTGGAGGTCCCCGGAGGGCAGATCATGACCGCCAAGGCTCGGCAACTCGCTCTCACTCCTAGAAACATCACCTTGACACCGGATTGGAAGCTCGAGTCTGAAGACACGATTTCGGAGCTCACCCTATTGCGAAAGAGGATCGGCGCACTTGAATCCTTGAAGGAATCGAAAGAGATCGAGGATGAGATCTACGTGGAGCTGGTTGATTCCCAGAAGGCAGGCTACCTCGAAAAGGTCAAGGCGGCAGAAGCCCTTGCAGCCTCAATGAAGAGACGTCTCTCAGAAGTGACCAGCAATATCTCCAGCCTGACAAGATACCTAGTGAACGCGAAGCTCGACCACAAGAGCGGAGAACTCGACGACGAAACGCTAAAACTAGCCCAAGGCTCGATCGAGCCCACACTACGCCCCCTCATCGCCGAGAAAACAGACCTCACCAGTTCGCTAAAGACCCTGGAGCAGGTTCTACCAGCAAGGGTCAGCATCGGCTAGCCCATTGTAGCAGCAGATTCATTCTCCTCGGGACCTTCTCAAATCATATTATATTCGGCCATCCTTCACCTGAGAGAGTGGTACTGGTGGTTTGATCAAAGACATAGACAGAGAGATGGAGAAGAATAATGTCCGATCAATGATCGTCTTCGGTGATTCTACAACAGGGAACCCTGATCTCTGCTATGTCGTTGGCGGCTCTCTCCCCCGGGGAGGCATCTACCTCAAACGTAGATCCAATAGTTCAACTCTGATCGTGAGCAATATCGATGTCGGTAGTGCTCGAAAGGGGAGGGTCGGCGATATCCGGACATACTCTGAGTATGGATATGAACGAATCTCAGCCCGTTACGAGAGGGATGAAGCTAGGGCGCGCTTCTATGAACGGATAATTCGGGACGCTGGGCTGGCGGGCCCTACAGTGATTTGTGGAAGGAACGATACCTCCAACACACTTCTGCTTATCGACGCTCTGCGGAAGAAGGGCGTCAAAATTGTGGGAGAGAAGTCACCGACTATACTGGAGACCGCGCGCGAAACCAAGGATCGGTATGAAATTGAACGACTGAGAAATATGGGCAAGAAGACCGCAAGAGTCGTCGAACGGACACGACGATTCTTGGCGAGTTGTCGAGTCAGAGGTTCAAAGGTCTATCAAAGGTCCAAACCACTAAGCGTAGACGCTGTCAAGAAAGTAATCGGCCGCCTCCTGGCAGAAGAGAACATTATCGCGCCGGAGGATACTATCTTCGCTGTGGGAAGAAGATCGAGCGATCCACACTACAATGGCGAGAGTGGGGACGTCGTCAGAGCGGCTGAACCCATAGTCTTCGACATATTCCCCGCGGAACCTGACGGGTACTGGCACGACTGCACAAGAACGTACACCTTCTCTTCTCCTCCGAGGAGAGTCAAAGAAATGTTCGATGCGGTTCTAGACGCGCAGACCTCAGCTCTAGACCAGATACGCGAACAGGTTCCGTCCAGCGATGTCATGATAAACGTCTGCAAACTATTCGAGAAGAAGGGCTACCCAACCGTCCGCTCCCTCGCGAAAGGCAACAAGGAGGCAAGAGTCAGAGGGTTCATCCATGGTCTTGGTCACGGCGTCGGCCTTACCATAGGCGAGAGACCCTACCTCTCGCTCTACGGAAAAGCGCCATTAAAGAAGAACTCGGCAGTCACAGTTGAACCAGGCCTTTACGACCCCAAGGTTGGCGGCGTCAGAATCGAAGATATCCTAATCGTAGGATCCCCTTCGGAGAATCTTACTCCTATCTCCAAGGATATGGAATTATGATAGTGAATAGGATACTGTAGGTATGGCCGATTGGACAGGGATGCAGCCGAGACCCCGGGTCAAGGTCATATCCTCAGGAGGAGTCGTCTACCGCTGGGAGAACGGCAATCCCCTGTTCCTGCTCCTTGGAAGCAACAAGAGAGGAGTCCGCTGTCTCCCTAAGGGGCTAATCGAGGAAGACGAGGACGAAGTCACAACGGCCATGCGAGAGGTCAAAGAGGAGACTGGCGTAAGCCGAGTCAAACTACGAGGAAAGGTAGGACAGATCAAGTACCAGTTCGGTTATCGCGCCAAGACGTTCGACAAGACGGTCCACTTCTTCCTCTTCGAAACGGACCAGACAGACTCCAAGGTAGGGACCGAGCATGACTTTGAGGAGTGGCTACCCTACGATGAGGCATTGCAGAGCCTTTCCTATCCGAACGAGAAAGAGATGCTATCCAAGGCGTGGGCCATGATACAGGCGAAATCAACCCAGGCAAAGCTCCAGCCCAACCCGCCCTGAGACCGGCGTGACGGTCATAAGCAATCATTACGCTTGGGCGGAGTACTCTGGAGGGGTCAGCCGGACGGCCTCCCGTTCCTTGTCGTCCTAGAACAATATCGTATGCACCGGCTCTCTAGCCGAGAAGTTTCCTTACACCTTCGACAAGGTTTGACAACGGAAAGACATTTTCCCTAACCAATTAGGAGACGTCAACAGAACAACCCCGGGCGAATACATGCATGACAAGAACCGCTGAGTCTAGGCTGCGAGTCTACAACACGCTGACCCGTAGCTTGGACGAGTTCCGGCCCATCCATCCGGGGCGAGTCAACATGTTCGTATGTGGGCCCACAGTCTATGACTCCAGCCATATCGGCCACGCCAAGACTTACGTTGACTATGACATAATTGCCCGTTATCTCCGGAGAATAGGATACAGCGTCTTCTTTGTCCTCAACATCACCGACATCGATGATCGGATCATCAACAGAGCGAGAGAGACCGGCGAAGATCCGCTCAGGCTCTCCTCCCGGTACGCGCAAGCATTCTACAAGGACATGAAGGACCTCCGCGTCGAGAGCATAAACCTCTACGCTAAAGCGTCCGACTATATCCCCGAGATCATAGACCAGGTCCGGGGTCTCGTTGACAAGGGAATCGGCTACAAGATTGCAGGCGGCGTGTACTACGACACGTCGAAGTTTCCGGAATACGGAAAGCTCTCTAGACAGAACCTAGAACAATTGACGGTCCACCGCATTGACCCGGACCCGGACAAGCGAAACCCGAGCGATTTTGTCATTTGGAAGAGTCAGAAACCGGGAGAGATTTTCTGGGACAGCCCGTGGGGAAAAGGGAGACCGGGTTGGCACATCGAAGACACCGCGATAACGCTGACCCATTTCGGCCCAACTTACGACATTCACGGCGGGGGAACGGATCTGATCTTTCCCCATCATGAGGCGGAGATCGCGCAGGCTGAAGGGCTAACGGGAAAGAAGCCTCTCGCGAAATACTGGCTGCACACGGGACTCTTATCGATAAGCGGGCGGGACATGCACAAGTCCCTGGGGAACTTCATCCCGATACAAGAAGCCATTCAAAGATTCGGGGGCTCGGCTCTGAGAGTACTATACGCCTCTACACACTATCGAAGCCCTCTGGACTTCACGGAGGAGGCGCTGACTCAAGCTGGCAGCTTGGCTCGCCGATTCCGACGAGCCTATGACCAACTGGAGAGAGTAGACACCGACTCGCTCAAGCCCAAAGCGCGGGACACAGAGGCCATTAAGACGACGGAGGGCATCGAGAGAGAATTCTTTGCTGCGATGGATGACGATTTCAACACTCCAGGCGCTCTCGCCGCATACACCAGACTAGTTGGTATGGCGGAAGAGCATCTCAGATCTCCCAATCCCCGATCCGCCATGGTGCTACTTGAAACGATGAAGGACCTAGGGTCAATCTTGGGAATTCTGGAAGCGGAGTCAGTGCCGAGGGCGAATTTCTCGCAGCTCGTCGAACTGCTGGTATCTCTCCGGGCTGATCTACGCGCGAAACGCGACTATCGCCTGTCCGATCGGATCCGAGACCAGATGACCAGATTGGGCGTAACTGTCGAAGACGAGAAGTAGACTGCCTGACTCCTTTGTCGTCACGAAGGGAAGCTCTGTTTTGCTCTGCCTTTCTGAGGTTTCAGGATGGACTTTGCCTCGTCTAGCTGCTTGAACGAGCCTATGTCGTGGTGGGGCTCCTTGGTCATGAATCCATAAAACTTTGCGCCCTTCGACAGCAGCTGTGGCAGAATATCAGCAGCCAGATCCTTCCCGAGGGATAGATACTCCAGGAATCCCGGTTCACAGACGTAAATCCCGATCGATACAGGATAGTCGGAGAGTACCGGCTTCTCGGCAAAATACTGGATCCTCCCGTCTCCGTCAACCTTGCCGACCCCGTAGTCGATCTTGACGCTAGTGCTCAAGCCGATGGTGCAGACCGCTCCACGTGACTTGTGGAACCGTATCATCTCAGACAGGTCCATGTTCGTCAGAACATCGCCATAATAGACGACGAAGGTGCCGTCTACGTGATCGGCAGCCTCTTTCAAGGCCATCGCGGTTCCAAGGCGAGGAGAAATACTGTAGCCGATGCTCACCCCAAACTTCGAACCATCCTCGAGATGGTTTCTGAAAACCTCAGAGTCCTCATCAGACAATAGCATCATAATGTTCCGAATACCGTGCCTCGATAGATACTCGACAACGTAGTCGATGAACGGTTTTCCCGCGATCGGTATCATGCCCTTCGGAACATAGCTCGTCAGAGGCGAGAGCCGAGTCCCCGCTCCGCCGGCGAGCACGAAGGCCTTCATGACACCACTGACCGGTCGGCAGGGGGAAGAAGGCTCAGTATAAGTTCTTCACAACTCAGCCCCTCCGGCGTACAGCCTGCTTCTGCCAACTACTCTACACAACCCTCTCCGAAGATCGAGGCTGAGGCCGGGGAGGTCAACACGGCTGTGGCGTTCGATTCACATGCCTGTCTGGATAGACTCTGAGCAGTTCCTACGTTTTAGAGTATGAAAAGTAGGCAGGTCAGCCGGTCGGCTCTTGCAAGCCCAATCTCATTTCAGAAATCGTTCAGAATAAGCCCTGATCAACGATCGGGGAGGGGGGTCCCACTGAACACCTTATTCACGCTTGAAAGGCTCTCGCGGGCAATTACTGAAAACTGCTTATTCGCCCGTTCTGCGCCATAAACCGGATAATCTCGCCCAGAACGGTTCCAGACAGCGAGTGACCGCCCTCCAGAATTTGGAAATAAAAAAATTCCCGCGACACAAAAGTGCTCTTTGGAAAACCTATCACCATAGGAATCGCCCAGAACAAGCCTGGATGTGAGATCCGAGCACGAGACTTTAGAACCGCGACTCTTTTCGTTGAGTCGTGCGGACAACTCGCAACCTCGAAGAAGCCTATGCAGCCGATTCTCCGAGCCGAACCGTGAGACCCGCCCAGAATGGTTTCAATTGGCCAGACCCTCTGTCCAAAAGTCTCGAAAACGTTGACTCTCGCGACACAGACCCGCCGATGCGGACTACCGTCGGAGGAAGCCGCCCAGACTAAGCCGCGGTCTCTCTTTTCGGAGCCGCACGGACCCTCGCCATCGCCAGCCCGCTTGTTCCGCGCGCAACCCTGGCCCGGCGATGCCTCCTCAACGATTCCAGACGGTTCGACTCCTCCTCAAACCTGCGCATCCAGTCGGGAATCACTAGCACTCTAATGAGCTCCTGGACGGTGACCCCCCTCTTCCGGGACAGATGCTTCAACCGCAGAAAGATGCCACGGTCCAATACCTGCATGAACTTCACCGACTGCTTGGAGTCCCGCACAACCTAGCCCACACTCCCTAACCCTCTCCCCCACTATACATGGGTCACCTACTCTTCCTAGAGAATAGAGTCTAAACAAAAACCTTGTACAATAGGGACGAAACCCGTCTAGCGCAAGTAATCCGTTAAATCCAATACCGACACCTCCAGTCCATGCTAGCATGCCTACTCAACGAGTCAAACAAGATCGAGCTTAGGCAAGTCCCCACTCCCCAACTGGACAAAGGCGATACCCTCGTCAAGATGGAAGCCTGCGGAATCTGCGGCACAGACCTGGAAAAGATAGACGGGCGCCTAGGCCCCGGCGGAATCCTGGGCCACGAAGTCAGCGGAACAATCCAACAAGCACCGGAAGACATGAAGGAGTACGTGCCCGGCGACAGAGTAGTCGCCCACCACCACGTCCCGTGCTACCATTGCTCCAGCTGCCTCAGAGGCGAGCCAACCCTATGCCCCCAATTCAAGAAAACAAACATAGACCCATGCGGAATCGCCGAATCATTCCGGGTCCCCAGATACAACATCGAAAGAGGCGCGCTGATACACCTCCCCAACGAACTATCCCTCGAAGAGGGAGCCATGATCGAACCCACAGCCTGCTGCATACGAGCAATCCGCAGAGCAAAGCTACAAGAAAACGACAACGTCCTCATCGTAGGCCTGGGTCCAACAGGCCTAACTCAAGTACAAATTCTCCGCCTATGGACTTCTGGAAAGATAATCGGAACAGACATCATAGAATCCAGACTGAGAATGGGAAGCAGGCTCGGCGCCGACGAGACGCTTGACCCACAGGCTGAGAACGTTCCAGAGATAGTGAAGAAGATGACCGGCGCTGGAGCTGACCTAGCCCTAGTCTCCACAGGTAACGAAAAAGCGCTCGACCAAGCCTTCGGCTCAGTACGAAAGGGGGGAAAGGTCTTGCTGTTCGGGGCCCCCGGGGTCGGCGCTCAACACCGACTCGATGTCAGCACGCTATTCTCAGGCCAGATCTCGCTAATATCCAGCTACTCATGCGTCGAGCCAGAGATGCATGAAGCGATACGCCTCGTCTCGGACAAACGCATCGATGTGGGGAGCCTCATTAGCGACCGATACAAACTCGAAGAGGCAGAAGAGGGCCTGGAGTACGCTAAGACTTCAAGAACAGCAATCAAGACTATCATAACGGCATAGGGACGAACGCTACATTTGGGAAGAACGTTTTTCGCAAGAAATACGTGAAGGAACGGAATCCCTGCCAATATCTTGATCGACAGTGCAAGCAACGCCTTTTTGAAAGAGCACAACTGAGAGAACTTCAGAATGCAGTATGAGTTCGACGAGAAAATCGACGAGGCCATTCAGAAGTCTGTCAGAGCTGCAATTCGACACTTTAAGGAGCGCCAGAAGCTAGCGCAAGACAGTGGAAGCCCACAGAGACCCCCGACCTACGAGGAGTTTGCGAGCGTAGTCGACCAATTCATGGAGGTGAGCAAAGGGGCCAACATGAACAAGCTGAGAACCCCAAACCTGAGGGACCTCTTCGAAAGAGCATGGGCCCAGAAGCTCCGCAACTACGCCACTCAAAGGCAGTTTCGAGATGCTTACGAGGCAATAATGCGGCGTTACTGAACCTGCTCATCAAATCTCTCTATCATCGCAGAGACAAACTGCCAAGTCAAGCTCCAGCTCCATCACGCTTATCATGACCCGCCATATTACGCCAATCCGAGCAATACGAGTCTAAATATTACTGCGAATTCTGCGATAGGTTGTCTTTGCCGGCCTCACAAGCGTCTGACGATGAAAAGCCGCTCATTTCGCTAGCGGTCTCACGAGGGATTTCGGGGCTCTGCGTGAGTTTATTATACCAGCACAGGATGAACGCCGCCCCAGTTGAACGAGAAATGCCACAAGCATACTGCGTAAAATGCAAAGCAAACATCGAAATCAAGAACCCCCAGAACGTCACGCTCAAGAACGGCAAACCAGCCATCAAAGGCGTCTGCCCAAACTGCGGAACCTCAGTCTTCCGCATAGGAAAAGCCTAGCTACCTTAGAGCACGTTCTCTGACTCATCCCCTCCATTTATGCGACGTCCAAAGTCCCGTACTCCAGAGGCTTTTTTAGCCCAAGCAGAAGGTTTACTCACGAGAAATTGGGACCGCGGCCCATAATCATCGCTCTCCTCACGCTCACTATACTCACAATCGTCCTTGATCAACCACACGTTGCTGCGACACTCGCTCCGACCAGTCTCACCCCCACGGTTAACAGGAGATTCTTCCTCTCTACCGCCCCCAACAACCTTACACTGAGTTCTCCCGGGGACGCTACTCCTCAAAGTCTAACCTTTGCTGGTCGACCTATGGTCTTCGCATACCAACCCATACTGCTTCCTCCACCTTCCGCAACAATCGCAGGTACGCTGACGTTCAGTATTTGGCTTTCATCAAACAGCACGAGGAGTGTCAGGGTCCTATTGCAGGGGGTATTCCATGAGTCTCTGCCCAGCGGAAGTCTCAATTTTCCTTCTTCTTTCCAGAATGCGACGGTGACACGAGTTCCGGCGCCGGCTAGCGTTACTCTCCCAATAGTTTCTCAGCCACTCTTTTTCGAGTCCCAAATCTCAGTCTCCATAAATGCGACTCATGCAGGTTCGGCAAACACGAGCATCACTTTGTCATGGGGCTCCACTCAGACCCCGTCGTCCGTTTTAGTCCCTATGTCCGGCTACGACGCCCTTGCAAATCCTATTCAAATTCAGAATTGGGCCCAGTTTCCAACGACGAGTTTCAACGTCAGTGCTTCCTACCCAACTAATGTCGTGTATTTTCTGGCTCAGGTCATATTCACCTTTCCCGAAGACATTCTGAATGGAAGGGTCAACCTTACTGTGGTGGACACTCGACTTAACCCGGTCAACCTAGCAACCAACCTCTCGATGGCCAGGTCCCAAGGCGTGTCTCCGACTACGTTCACGTATACCACTGACTGGTTCTACCCGAACAATTCGACTACTGGCGTGTATCAGATCAATGTTGATGTCATCGACTCTCAGAGTAACGTAGCGCTTAGTCTGAGGGAAATAGCGAGCTTCAGCCTCACCCGGCCTAATCCTCTACTGACTACGACTCTTAACTTGCTCCCGTATGCCGCACTTGGTGGTGTCGGAATCGTGGCAGGGGTCGTTTTTTACAGACGGAGGAAGACAAGGAGCTACTTAGTTCCTTTTGACCATTTCAATACCTTGACCGGAGGAGAGCTGGCTGGTGGAACGGTCATGGCGGTTGAGGGGAATACTGGGTCCGGAAAGTCTCTCCTTTCGCAACAGATGATGTATGAAGACTTGAGGAAGGGGGAGCCATGCGTGTTCGTTACCACTGGTGACTTTCCCTCAAACATTCGGACGGGAATGAACGCTATGAATCTCGACGTGACTGGGTACGAACAAAACGGATTGCTGACTTTCGTTGACAGTTACTCTGCTGAGGCGGGCAGAGAATCACCTGAGAAGTATTTCGTTTCATCAATGGGAGACCTTACCAGTCTTGGAATGAAGATATCGTCCTCACTGCCTTCAACGCCAAAGGGCACAAATCTCTATTTCGACTCGCTGATGCCGCTTGCTTCCAAAGCCAAACCGGAGAGCATCATTTCGTTTGTTCAGTCTATTGGCGCAAGGGTCCGAGGCATTGGAGGAAAAGCGGTCTTCACCTTCGGGCCTAGTATGGACGGAATAGTCCAGCGACAGCTGGAGGAAATGGCTGACTGTGTAGTTCAGATGGAAGCGTTCGAGGAAAGAGGGCTTCGAAGGAGAAGGTTGAGAATTACAAAACTGAGATCGAGGCCCCACGTAGAGGGATGGGTTCTTTTCGGAATCGAGGCAGGTAGGGGCATAATCTTCTACTCCAAGAAACCGGGAAGCTGAATAGTCGCTTAGAACACCTTGTCTCTTGGGAAGACTTCAATTCCGGTAACCCCAAATTGGTAAGGGCGTATCTGAGTGTCATGAGAGATTCCTCGCATCTTCTCAATCTGGACAGCCCTGACAATGTTACCCTCGTGAAAGAGCGAGTGCAACAGCACTACTCCGTGCGACAGGAACTCTTCAAGCTGGAATCGTCTATCCATGAGAGAGGTCTTAAGCTCGCTCGTTATGATCGACGTGCAACCCGAATCCGCTAGCGCGTCAAAGAAGGCGACTGTCGCCCTACGTCTCTTCAGTTCTTCGACGTAGCGTAGCATAAGGGAGGTAACAGGGTCCAGTGCGATTCTGTGAACGTTCTCTCCCTCAACGACTTTGCTAATGGTCTTTAGGAGCTCCGTGAAATCCGTGACGTCAACCCCCGAGGAACCGTATGAGGAAACGAGGCTGTTGTCCCCGCTTCGTGCTCTTCTAATGCCGCTAGCGTCAATGAACAATAGCTTACCCTTCTTCTCCATTCCATCAATATCCCAATCATATGACTGGAGGTTCTTCTTCACCAGATCAGGATGTTCGTCGAGGGTAACGTAGAGGCCAGTCTCGCCGAGCATCGCTCCATGATAGAGGTATTGCAGAGCAAAGGTCGTCTTGCCTGATCCTGGGCTCCCGACCACGAGAATACACCTGCCTTCGGGAAATCCTCCGCCGAGCAGCTCGTCAAGACCTTTGATCCCTGAAGGAACCCTGTCCAAACTTTAATGGCCGAATCTGCTGTCACGTCGGACTCTATAAAAACAGTATCTCGAAACCTTGGCTAGACTTCGACGAATTTTTCCTCCGAGTTTTTAGTCAGATTTTCGATGAAACAAGCTTCGACGTTAATTTCTCGGACAGAACATTATTGCAATGCGCTTGTTTGCTGGGTCCGCCGCCAGATTGCAGCCAAGAGCGAAGGACTAACAGACGCCCATGAAGAGGAGCAAGTAGTAGATCAGTAGACTGGTGACCGGCCGGGCGAGATCGGGTAGAGCGGCGTGAAACGTCTAGATGCGCCGACTAGAGATGTGAGGATGGCATTATGGAGTGGTCCAACATCGATCGTTCTCAAACGCAAGCCCCAAAGTAGGGAGGTGCAGGTGCCGCCACCGGTATCATGAGCGACCCAGCCATAGTGAGGACGACATTGTCCTGAGTGATCAGAGATATGGTGTCTGACGTCTTGAAGGGCGGAGAGACTATGGGGAAGACTCTTTGTCTCGACCGTTTAGATCCTAAACGATACGACAACCGCGAGGATGGACCCGAAGTAGACCATCTGTCGCCTTAGCAGTGGCCTGTGCTCTCTGGCTCTTGCGAGCACTTCGAGGTCGCTCGCCTTCGATACGATGATTGTCTTGCCGTGCATCAACCAAAGGTAGAGCTTGATTAGTCTCGTCGAGATGACTCCTCCGAAGAAAGAGCATGTATCTGTACTCATGGGATCGCGATGAGAGAGATGACCAGGGTTGTAACTGCGGCAAGTTCCATCGAGACTGGTCCTAGCTGAGTGTTTCTGGGAATGAACCGGTTGGAGAGAAGGTAGTTTAGGACATGTATTGAACC
>MNDT01000018.1 GCA_001915065.1 archaeon 13_2_20CM_2_53_6
CTCGCCTTTGAATCGCATTACAGAAGTCCTTGCGACAACCCTGAGACCGCCGATCTTGGACAGAACTGCGATCAGCTCGTCTGTCATCCCATCCGAGAAGTACTCGTCTGCCGGGTCAGGGCTGATATTAGCGAAGGGCAGAATTGCTATTCTACTTGCGTCGCGTCTGCCCGACAAGGCTGCCACTGTCGCATCCCATGGCATCACCATCTTGTACACCTCCATTGACGAGCTTACATTCTTCAACAACCTAGTTCCGAGGCTTATCAGTGGCAACTCAAACTTGTTCTGGACTTGGTCGTAGACCTGACGAGTAAGACAAACCCCTCCACTATCTGCGAGTGATTCAATTCTCGAGGCAACGTTGACGGCGTCGCCCGAAATATCACCCTGAGACTCCACGACGTCGCCCAGGTGAATCCCGATCCTCAGGTGAACTCTTCGTTCTTCAGGCAGAGAATTGTTAAACTCCCTCGTAGTCTTCTGGATCTCGTAGGCGCATTTCACCGCGCTAAGCGCACTAGGAAAGTGGACCAGGAACGCGTCACCTATTGTCTTGACCTCCCTACCGTCATGTCTGATGAATACCGGGCGGAGTAACTCTCTTTGTTCATCCAATACCGAGAGCGCTACTGATTCGTTCCTTTGGCTGAGCGCCGTGAAACCGACTAGGTCGGTGAACATAATCGCGGCGAGTCTACGCCCACTCTCTGGCAATTGGGCCCTAAACTCTCAATTCTCGATCAGGTTATAGTCATATCCTGCGATAGGAAGTGCGACCCCTGCCATGAAGTTTGACAAATTTACTGTGGCATTATTGATCCTGCGTGAGGATGCCCCGAAGCTGAGTGAGCGAGAGGAGAATGCGCTTCAAGACGCCCACATGGCCTATCTCGCCAAACTTCACGAAGAGGGACACATATTGGCTGCTGGTCCAATCCTAGGATCCAAAGAACGGGAGATAAGGGGACTGAGCATCTACAAAGGCTCACCGGACGAAGTAAGGACGCTGGCGGACCATGACCCAGGAGTTCGTGAAGGACGATACAGACACGAGCTCCTAGATTGGGTCGTCCCAGAAGGCACTTTGAGTCTCTCTCGCGCCCGGTTTCCGCGATCTATGGCAGAGGTCTAGAAGCTCTACCTCGATGTCCGTAGAATTCGCAAGCCTCTGAAGTCTCGCTGATTGTTACTAGGTGAAATGTCGACCAGTTACGACACTGTTTCAGCGACGCCTAATCACAGGACCGCGTCTGCCTTTGTCAACTGATCCCAAGGCTATGCACAACAAACTCCTAAGCATGGGCACGGGACTCTTCCTCCTCATCTTCTCAATAACGGTCGTCGTGCTTGACGCTTCAAACTTCCTGGCGATCGGGCTCGCATTCTTCGTCCTAATGATCGGCATCATGCTCGTCATGGTCGGAGCTGTCGTCGACATGGACAACAAGAAGAAAGCGCCTGATCAGACCCATACCGAAATCGTTAGAGAAATCGTGAAGGTCCGATGCAAATACTGCGGAGCGTTAAACCTTGAGACGAGCCAGAGATGCAGCAACTGCGGCGGACAGACCTGAAAATCGAACGAAGTCCAATTTTTCGATTGACACTGCGATGTGAATGTTGAAAAAGCCGTGCCGCTGAACAAACTCGCACTGTATTTCCTGAGTAACTTTTCTCCAGAATCCGTACAGATGTGTAGGATCAGTGAGAAAGCCAGAGAAATACGGTAATTTCGGGTGTAGAACCCCAAAATAGTTGCGCGTGTCGAAACGCTCCGTAGAATACAATAAATTTATATCAAGACGTGCAATACGTTATATACGGTGAATTCAGGACGCAAAATAAGCCGAAAAAGAAGAGTAAGAAGTAGAACCGAGTCTTTTACCTGTTTTCTACTTCGAACTCCCAATCATTTCTTCTCCTCTCTTTGAGGAGCAGTTTTCCGAATAGGTGTATGGTTTTGGCGGATTACGCTGGCTTGTAGTCGAGGAGTGATAGGATAAACATGGCATGCGACCATGCCAACGGGGATGCGGATACCGGCTCACCATTGTCCTTGTCCACTTGCTCCGCGAAAAGCTGCAGCTCGTCAACGTGTTTCGCACACCAGTCGATCAAGACTCGTGCCTTGTCATAGTTCCGGAGCCGACACTGGTACAGGGCCATCCAGAGGGTCGTGATGAACCATGGATTGCCGCCCTGGTACACGTCCTCAGGGTATCTACCCAGCCCGTCCGATGCATATCTGAACGCGCTCTCGATCTGGCGCGAGGTGCTTAGGACCCTCGGATCATCAGCCTCCAGGACAGAAAACGGATAGGTCAGACCAAGCAGGGCCGTGTCGATGGAAGGATCATTAGGTTTGACAGACTTGAGGAAACGGCCTTTCTTCTCGTCCCAGAGATGTGTCGTGACAGCGTTCTGCAGTGCCTTAGCATCTTCAGCCCATGAGACCGATAGAGCATCATATCCGAGAATAGAGGCGATTTTCGAACTCTCCCTTATCGCTGCGCAACCCGCGGCGTTAGTGTAGGTGTGTAGAGCTGTCTTTTCCTCCCAGAGATCGATAGAAGGCCCGATCAGCCCGGTTTCTTGATCTCGTTTTCGCAGAATGTGGTCAACACCCATCCTGACGGTAGGCCAGATATCCGCGAGGAAACTTTCATCTCTCGTAAGCTGATAGTGCTGGGCCATTCCCCAGAGAATGGTTGCGCACTGATCCTCCTGCTCGCCCCAAGATGGGCCCGGCGACTTCTCGACGTGATACCTCTGATACCACCCGCCATCAGGTTCCTGCACTTCCTTGCACCAGCGGTAGAAGCCCTCGGCGTCTTCGGCGTAGCCGCACCGGTCCAGCGCATACGCAACATAGGTACCATCTCTCGACCAGACGTATCGATAGTCCGGGTCCAGAGTCGGAGCCGCGACGATTCCCCCAAGGTCCTGGGATACGAGTGTTCTGATCGTGAGAAGTGATCTTCTCAGAAGATCATTCCACTGCTCTGGGACACCGGTAATTCTGCTTCTTCGAAGCCAATCCTGACAGTAGCGGTTGACGTTGTTGACCATCTCGGCAAGTGAGTCCTGCCTGGTTGTCTCGATGATCTTGAAGGCGTTCTGTCTGTTGTTGGCAAAGCACATCAGGAGCGTCAACTGTTCCTTAGCGCCCTGGAGCAGGTTGCCTAGATCCCACTTGAGACACGAGTTCACGCCCTTCATTCCGGAATGGAGGGCGAGCTGGTTGCCGGAGAGGTTTCCATCCTTTGCGTCGATGAAGGCGTCGGAGCCCTCGTCGTGGACGCCGCACTGATGGCTCGAAGAGTGTCTGTCGGATCCGAATACGAACCAGTAGTTTCTCTTGTACGAGACGATGGCGTCCGTCTTGTCATCGTAGTAGCAGGCGTCACCTACCGGCGTCTCGGCAATATCGAAGTCGTTGTAGTAGAGAAGACTCGCATCCAAGCTCCCTGCGTTCGCGTTCGTCACTTCATAGACCCGAGCTAGCACATCTCGGTCGGGAAGGACAAAGTCTGTTGCCTTTACTTGGATTCCCTGGGGATGCGCGAAGACAGTCTCGAGTATAGTGCTGTCTGGTAGGTATCGTTGCTTTCTGATCCACGGATTGTCCGTCAACCAGCTGAACGATTCCTTCCCATCAACTTTGAACAGGATTCCGGGTAGAGAGCCGTGGATGTGCTGTGGATAGTTGTGGCTGGGCCAGAACAGGTGTCGAAGCTCCCCGTTCTTGCCTATCGTAACAAGGGTTGAACGGTTCCCCATCGGAGCTTGCTGGCTGGTAGAAAACATCCTCTGGCCCTGATGAGAGCGGGTGGAGGTCTGAAACTTAAATGGGTTAGGTATCTGAACCCATAGAATTGATGGTACAGGTACAATCCGCAATCTTAAGCATTACTCTGTAATCTCTTAGAACCGTGAAGAGCGCTTCCGAATCAGGCTTTTACCACGAAAGGAAATTGAAGGTTCCTGGCAGTAACCACGATTACGGAGTAGAAGTTCCCAGCAGTAAATTGGGTGAAGGCTCCAGGCGATCCTTGGTAAGTACAGTTGCCACAGCTTGAACCTATTGTTATGCTGACCGTGTCGGTGGCGTTAGGAGGGATGGGTCCAGACTTCGAAGCGTCTGTTGCCAAATTTAGCGACCACTGGTTTCCATTTCCATCCTGGACTTTGAAATCGAAGAGTTGTACTGTGAGACTTCCGGCGTTCTTCAGGCTCAAGGTCAGGTTCGTAGGCGAATTCGTCCAGTAGGAGACCATGGTCAGCGACTCCCATTGTGGGCATGATACACAGGGCAACTGTGGCAATGATGTTGCTGCAACGATTGGCTCAAAGGCTATCGTGATCAAAACGACAGCCATGATAGTTTTCACAGTGCTCCAGCTCATTTGGCGAGGTAGCAGAGCAGAAAACTGTGCCCGGGTCGCCCTAAGGATGATGGTTGTCAGGGCAAAACTCGTGCTCGAATACAGTAAGATGTCCAGCGTGAGAAAGACCCAATCAATTGAGTAGGTGAAACAATACGGAGTTACGAGCAGGCAACCTTGAGCATATCCAACCGTTATCCAGGGGAGCGGAAAGCCGTAGCTCGGTGTCTGAGGTCCCAGTTCTCCCTGCGAGTGGGAGACCACTAGAATTCCGGTCGCCCAAGTTATGATGGCGGCCAGCGTAGGGATCAACAAATAGAGAAGTAGGGAATATCCATACTTGCGTGGGCGCAATCCAGTTTTCCATCTAAGGCCTAATGCTTTCGGATGATTAACGCCATCGTTACCTTGACATGAGTTCTCACGTGCCGCGAATCAAGTCTCTTACGGAGTGGACCCTGCACATCGGATCGGCTCTTGTTGGATCTGAGAAAACGTTTCTCGTTCGGAGTAGATCTCGACGACCCTTGGAGGTACACCGGAGTAGCTCCGCCGAAATCAGTAATCATTCCACACCTACTCTCAGTGAGTCTGCCAGAAGGCAAAATCCTCGACGAAGCCGAAGATCAAGAGATCAAGGACCATGGAGGAGTTGAGCCGAGAACAATTGCAGGTCGAGCCGCTCTCGCTTTGGCGGAGAACCTCGTCCAGGCTAAGGTCGATTTCGTCCGTTGCTGGTTTCCTTGGAAGTACTTCGAACCATTTCCGGTCAGTGAATCCTCGCTCGATAGGCTAGCCGACCAATCCTATTCTCTTTGGCCCATGGACGATCTGGTTAACACGCTGACCAGCAAAGGCGTGGATGTCGTGCCCGTCGTGGCATGTGGGTACCAGAGAATGCTCCCTCAGGGACTGGAGCCAGATCAGAACTGGACTCTCTACCTCAAACGCGCTTCGATCCATACCAGACTCCTCGTTCGTCACTGGAAAAGTAAGATCAAGTGCTGGCAGATCGAGAACGAGCCGAACTGGTGGGCAGAACACGAGGCCGGAGGATGGCGCACTGGTCTCTCTTGGATACACGAACACGGGTTTAGACAAGAACTCCTACAAACTCTCAACAACGCCGTACACGTAGAAGACTCTGGTGCGATCACGGTAATCAATCTGGAAGGCGACGCGAAGACGTTGGACCCTGGAACCTACTCTTCTTACTGCGACGTTCTTGGCCTCGACTTCTACCCTAACTACAAATCCGCCAACCCGATCAATATCGGGGTCTTGAAGCTCGGCGATGAAGTATCGAAAGGACTCGGAAAGCCCGTGATGGTCTCGGAGACAGGTTATCCCAGCGGGCCCTCGTTTCTCGGATATTCGCCGGATCGCCAGGCCGAGTATGTAGAGGGTGCTTCCAGACAAGCGTATGCTCTGGATGGTGTGACCGGGATTGGGATCTGGCGGTATATTGACACATCGTGGAGATCATTTCCTCCTCAGGAGAATCATTTCGGTCTATTCGACAATAGAGGCAGTCCGAAGCCTGCCTGGGCTGTTTATTCGAGAGTCATCAAAGAATTGAAATGAACCGTCAAGCGTGAAGATAGAAGGTCAGTCGTTTGAAGGAGAGCACTCTCGCGGACCTGACGTCGTCAGAGGATAGCAGCCTCTCAAAGCTAGTCTCACTTCTCGCCGACCTTTCCACATTAGTGCAACAGCGAATTCCTAAAGAGCTAGGGTACTCGGGGGGCGTTAACGTCTATGGAGAGAAACAGCTCGAGATCGACGTCTGGTCGAACGAGCTCTTCACAAAGAAGCTCCTGAGGAGCGGCCTCGTCAGAAGAGTCGCTTCAGAGGAGATGGAGGAGGTCGCCGAGTCGAAGTCGGGTGAATACTCGGTCGTCCTCGACCCCCTCGATGGCTCGTCTAATCTGAAGAGTAACAACCTGCTCGGAACCATAGTCGGAATCTATCACGACAAGGCGCTCCCGGCGAAGGGGAGAGACCTTCTTGCAGCCATGTACTTCCTTTACGGCCCCTTCCTACAGCTGGTACTCGCGCTCAAGGATGGGGTCCGGCTCTCCGCAGCAGCAGGAAAAGGAGTCGGAGCGAGAAGGTTCGTATCAGACGGACAGATCCATAAGCTCCCCAGACCACCCACAGTCTACGGGATCGGCGGGTTGAGGCACAAATGGACCCCCGTGGTCAAGCAATTTGTTGAAAGCTTGGAGAAGCGTAAGCTCTCACTGCGATATGGCGGCTCATTCGTCGGTGACTACAACCAGGTCCTTGCGAGAGGCGGCTTTTTCGCCTATCCAGAACTGACCGATGCTCCTGAGGGAAAGTATCGGTTACAGTTCGAGTCCAACCCGGTCGGCTTCATCACGGAGAAGGCAGGGGGCAGGGCAAGCACGGGCACATGGAACATTCTGGATGTTGAACCTACCAGCATCGTCCAGCGGGTACCGACATATCTAGGCGATCCAGAGCTGGTCCAAGACTTCCAGACCCTCTACCAGTCCAAGGGCCAGACAGCATGAAGCCACGGGTCTCGATTGAGCCCTCGATTCTAAGTGCTGACTTTGCCCAGCTAGGCCAACAGGCGAAGGAAGCAGAGGACGCCGGAGTAGAAGGAATCCAGATAGACGTGATGGACGGACATTTCGTCCCAAACCTTACATTCGGCCCAGGGGTCGTCAAATCGCTGAGAAAAACCGTTAGCTTATTCTTGGACGCTCATCTAATGATCAACAATCCGCACATCTTTCTCGAAGATTTTGCACATTCGGGCGCGAACAGGATCATCGTACACCAAGAGGTCTGCGAGGATCTCACCACTGTCCTTCGATCGATCAGGAAACTAAAGGTCGAAGCGGGAGTCGCAGTAAACCCCGAGACACCCGTCACAACCGTGGAGAGTGTCCTTGATGTTGCGGACTGCGTCCAAGTGATGACAGTCAGCCCAGGGTTCGCAGGACAGAGGTTCATGGAAGATCAGCTCAGCAAGATTCAGCGTCTAAGGCGAGAGATAGACCAGCGACACTTGAAAACCTCCATCGTCGTTGACGGCGGGATCGATCCCAAGACAGCATTCTTAGCCGTAAGATCTGGTGCCACGGTGTTGGTAGCCGGGTCCAGCATCTACAATCAGACGGG
Source organism: archaeon 13_2_20CM_2_53_6 (assembly GCA_001915065.1). GTDB lineage: Archaea > Thermoproteota > Bathyarchaeia > 40CM-2-53-6 > 40CM-2-53-6 > 40CM-2-53-6. Next base: position 7,542 of record MNDT01000018.1, read on the forward strand.
CTCGGTTGCTCAGAATGTTACCGATTTAAGAAAGAGTATTGCTGAAGCCGCAGCCATGATCAATCCTTCTGCCAACTGATGGGCTATTTCAAGCGACTGATGGGCTCAAATCAAAGTAGAGAATACGCCACCCCGCTCGGAAGCATCATGAAAGATGAATCGAATCCCGGTTTCTCAACCCTCAGTGACCTCGAGGAAGTAGCTGCGAAGAAAGCCAACAAGTCCGCGTGGGCGTACATTCAGGGAGGTGCGGGAGAAGAATGGACCCTTAGGGTCAATCGTGAAGCATTCCATCGCAGAACACTTCGGCCCCGGGTCCTAGTGAATGTTGAAACTCTTGAAATCGGCACGACGCTACTTGGAACCAGAACCTCTGCCCCCTTCTACGTCTCCCCAACCGCTAGCCATGGACTTATCCACCCTGATGCCGAAGCGGCCACGGCGAGAGCAGCAAGCAACGCCGGCATTATCGCAGCATTCAGCACCCTCTCCTCCATTTCGCTAGAAGACATAGCACGGGCTGCGCCTGATGGTCCTAGATGGTTCCAGCTGTATCTTCAGCCAGAGTTCAGTGCGACGAGAAGCCTGGTGGAGAGGGCTGAGAAGGCCGGCTTCAGAGCCATACTCCTGACCGTGGATATGCCGGTCGCCGGAACCCGCGACCGAGAGACCCAAGCAGGCTCCCCGCTAGCCTCAGCCATCACTCTCGGAAACGGCAGCGGAGTAGTTCGCCCTCTCAGAAGCCCCAACGTCACCGGTGACCGTGCTCACATTCGCAAGGAGGCTTCCTATACTTGGGATGTCATAGATCGTCTTCGCGAAACAACGCGCCTCCCACTAGTTTTGAAGGGAATACTCACACCCGAGGATGCCCGGCGAGCAGTCGACCATGGCGCACGCGGAGTTGTGGTTTCCAATCATGGCGGACGCCAGCTGGACGGTGCACCAGCCTCCCTGGACGCTCTCACAGAAGTCGTGGAGGAGGTCGGATCAGAACTCGAGGTCTACTTTGACGGCGGAATCAGGCGAGGAAGCGACATTGTCATGGCCCTCGCCCTTGGCGCCAGAGCGGTAGGGCTCGGACGCTTGGTTCTCTGGGCCCTCGCCGCCGGCGGAGAGCCGGGCGTCTCAAAGCTCCTCTCTCTCCTCAAGACAGACTTGGCGACCGTCATGGCTCTCACAGGTCGACGGACAATCTCGGAGATTGACAGTAGCCTGATCGGCGGTCCGCGGTGAGGAATCAACCTACAAAGAGATTCGTTCCGTTCTGTCCTTTGGCAGGCATTAGACCGTCCCGGGACAGAATACTCGACAGTCTGGAAGACGCCAAAAGGCTGGGCCCTTGACGGGACTGTCTGTCGAGTCGAGAAGAAACAACCGGCCCTACTCTCCTATCGCATCCTCTGCGACAAGAAATGGAAGACAAACAAGGTCGAACTGAAACAAACAATTGGGTGCGTCGAGGATAGGCTAACACTGAGAGTTGACAACAGAGATCGCTGGTGGGCAGATGGCGACGAGTTGCCTACGCTAAGAGGCTGCACTGATGTCGACCTTCTATCCTCACCCGTAACAAATTCGTTGGCCATTAAGCGGCTGAACCTTCGCAGAGGAGAACCTCGGTGGGTTAGGGCCTCCTGGGTCAAGTTGCCTGAGATGTCAGTCCAACCTTTGGATCAAGAATACACTCGTCTCAGCGCCAATATCTACCGGTACCGGAGCGCCTCAGGCTTCAGAACACGGATCAAAGTAGATGATTTCGGTCCAGTGGTCAATTATCCTCGCTTCTGGAGACGATCCGCGACGAAAGGTTCGGGTTGAGCGTGAGATCTTGCTCGGGGAATGATCTATGATGACAGGAATGATCCTTCACGGGTCAGTACGCCGCCTCATGATGGCAGACCAAAGTTAATCACCGACTTTATGTCGTCTTTGGTTGGGTTGTAGGCCTGCAGGAACCCTGAGGGCGGAACCACTTTCGTGAAGAGCGATTGGAGCGCTCCGGGGAATCGCTGTTGAATCGTCGCGAAATCCTCCAGCCCCTTCTGGAAGTATCGTATGTTCGCGTTCACAGAGCCGAAGGTCATCTTGTTCCCAAGAACAATGTCCGCGTAGACATGTCCAATGTCCTGACTCGCCTGTTTCGGAGCGTAGATCCCGAGGAGGCACAATACTCCGTTAGGGTTGAGTAGTCCCTGTGCGTCGGCCGCAACTGAGGCGACGCCAGTCTCCTCGAGGACTAGGTCGAACTTTCCCAGACTGTTTATCGGCTGATCGTTTGAGTTTACGTAGTTGCCGCCGATTTTCTGGACGAGCTGTGCCTTGAGGCTGTCTCTGGGTCTAGTCGCGACCGCGGTCACCTCGAATCCTTTTATTCTCAAAGCCATCACTGTAAGCAGTCCTAGGGGTCCTGTGCCTAGGACGAGAGCTTTCTTCGGCTTCCAGACCATCCTCTCCTGGATTTTGAAAGTTTGAAGAACAGCCTTCTCCGCAACGCTCATCGGCTCTAGAAGCACCGCGACCTCCGACAACCTTGCCGGAATCTTGACCAGAAAACTCACGTCTGAGATCGTGTAATCTGAACAGAATCCGTGGAGGCCTTTGATCCCGTGCTCCTTGTACTGTCCGGTGAGGCACATGTCTGACTCGCCCGCCCGACAGTTGATGCAATCGTCGGGCCGTCTGACCGTTGGTACTACGAGGTCCCCGCTCTGGATTCCCGCTGAGTTTTCAGGCACCGCCTCGACGGTGGCCAAGCATTCGTGTCCGCAGACAAGATAATCAAAACCAGACGGAGCCTCGCCATAGAGACCCTCGTTGATCTCTAAGTCAGTTCCATCAATTCCAATCTTGTGGACTCGAAGGAGAGCCTGATTACCAGTGGGGTTGGGTTCCGGAGCGTCGATAATACGGACGGTACCCGCCCTACCAGGAGTTACAGCAACGGCTCTCAGAGCTTAGCGCCGCTGGTCTATCGGGACTCCGTTAGGACTCCGTTCCCGACCCATCTTTTTCTGTTATTGATGAGACGCTGTCTATGGGCTTGTCTTCTGCAGCGTGGTCAGTCTTGCCTTGACGGCGTCTACCAGCTCCGACCTCAGCTGTTCTCCGCGGAGCTGCTTGTCTTTGAGACCGGCAAGTTGTTTCGCGAGTGTGTTGTCGCCGAGCATCTTGACCCAGTTCTCGAAGTCGCCTCTTCCAAGGTGGAACTGGAGAGATGTGATGTCGATGGTGTTGATTATTCCCAGAAAGTCCGGTAGGTTCCGAGCCGCAGCTCCCGTCGGTGCGCCCATTGCTCTGTAGAAGTAGAATGCGTTCTGTGGTGGGACGCTTCGGAGTAGGTTAGAGGCCGCGTTCTTCAACATCTTGGTTGGCACAATTTCACTATCCTTGCTTCCCACCAGATGAAACTTGCCTGGCTAAAACCTTGCTCCTCTTATCTCGACCTGGAAAATCCCGCTATCGGGACCTCTTAGTAACTGTAAGGGGGTCGGCTCGACCCGACTTGTCCATGTCTTCTACAGGGCTACGGCTAATTCGAACTCTTTTCTTGATAAGAAACTAGGAATTCGGCATTGTCAAGTCTCTTTATTTGTCCCTTTTGGCAACGTCCGTCCCTCGGAAATGTTGCGTAGTCCAGCCACCAAAGCCAAGCCCACGCGGCAAAGAGGTGTCAAGATCGATCATGTCTGGATGCTTTCGTATGAGTGTGCAGGCATAGCCCAGGCAGGCGGGTTGGGCGAGGCAGTCGCCGGGCTCGCCAGGACCCTATCGTCCGATTATGGTCTAAGGGTGACTGTGCTTCTCCCCAGTCACGGCAGACACTCGGATCCTCGTCTAAAGGAAGCGTACGGTCTGAGAGAAGAGACCCGGTTCATCGGTCAAGGGTCCCGGCTGGGCGTCAACAGGGTCAGCTACCGCTTTCTCTCAGGCGTAGAGACGGGCGTACATAACAATGTCCATTTCGTCCTCGTCAAAGGCCTTGACGCTCCAACAAGCCATTGGCTCAACAATCCAGTCCTCTACGACCACGACCTCACCTTCGAGAAAATGGCCCTCTTTGCACGGACAGTGAAACTCTATTCCGAATACCTCCTGTCTATGCAGAGGCAGACAGAGCTCCCTGATCTGGTTCACGCACACGACTGGCACATGGTCCCAGCAGGAGTGGCCCTCAAACAGCATTTACGGGACAGAGGATCACCCATTCCCCTCGTTTTCACCGTCCACCTCTTGAGCCACATAACACTCCCTTGGCACTACGGATCAGAAGACTGGTGCGGAATCAAGGACCTCCCACACCGAGTTAGACTCTCACAGAAACGGACACGAACGCTCAACTCTCGACAGCTTTGGGAGGGACAATGCGGAAACTCTCTAGAGAGGTTCGGCTCCTACGAGGCCGATTATGTCACCTCCGTTAGCGAAACCTACCTGACGCATGATGTGCTAAGCTACTTTGGAAATGTGATCAAAGGCAAGAGCGGGCACGTCTACAACGGTTGCGACTGGAACTACGGGAGTATCGAGTCAGCAGTTCTCACAGAACAGCAGGCGGTGACGGTAGGTCCCCAACCAGCGGTTGGCTCTGTCAACCGTTGGGATCTGAGGAGGGTGCTGCTCACCAGCGCGATTGCTCAACGCAGTGGTCCCGAGGGTGGCGATAACTTCACGGGGTTCTCAGCAGACACTGCAAATAGTCGCGTTGGGAAATCGGTTGAGCCATTCCAATCGGACGGTCCCCTAGTTCTGATGACAGGCCGGCTGAGCCCCCAGAAGGGAGCAGATCTCCTTCTAGACGCCGTCCCCATCGTAACGAAGGCTGTTCCCTCGGCGAAGTTTCTACTCTTCCTGCTCCCCTCTAACGATCAGGTCCAGATGAAAGCGATCACGGCCGAAGCTTCATCCTATCCCGACAACGTCAGGATAATCCTCGCGAAAAACCGTCCCATCTATATGATGTCCCACCTCTCGGCAGACGCCTACGCGATGCCTTCGCGGTCCGAGCCTTTCGGGATCAGCGCGCTCGAAGCAATGGCAACCGGAAACCCTGTTGTCGGAAGCGACATAGGAGGGATCAGAGAGACAGTTGCTGATCTCACAACTCACAACGAAGCTGGAACAGGAATACTATTCCCTGTCGAGGACACCAAAGCCCTGGCTGATTCTTTGATCAGCCTCCTGCTCGTAATGCAGATCGATGAACAGACGCAACGCGGGGATCTCGACTCGATCGACCTATCCGGAAGAATACCAATCAAGCTTGTGGCGGAGATGGTTGGTCGAAATCCTAGGCTAGGTACAACGATCCGGGAGAGCTGCAAGTATAGAGTGGATCAGAATTTCAGATGGAAAAATGCGGGGCGAATGGCATTGGACAGGTATGAGGCCACCATGAACTTGGCTACGAGGCCCTCCAGTCTGGCGAAGAGCATTCGTGAGATAGCAATGCCAGGGCTGGAATAACTGTGGCAGTGAAACGACTAGGGTCCGCCCAAACTGACATCTATGACAGCCCCGACAGCATGGTCAAGTTCTTCCAAGAAAAGGGTCTTGCACCGCAGACTGTCCATCACGAACTCGGCGGGTCATCCGAGCGTTTGACGCTGACCGGTTGCCGCGGCCGTCTCGATCGCGTCTAGCATGCGATGGCGCGTGACCGCGTCGTCGAACGTAGGGCAGAAATGCGTTCCCTCTCGATAGTCGCGAGCGAAACGCGCGTACGCTTGGGCAACGTTGGTGGAAGGACCTTGCGCCGGCGACCACCAATACTTCTCTGGCACGACCAGCACCTCGAGCGAGGACTGCGCGTCCCTGCCGCCCAGTACGGTCATCTCAAAGATCTGGGCCTGGCCACCGGCGGCTGTGAGCTGCAGATCGCCCTCGGTACCGTTGATCTCCCAGAGCAGGTTCGTCCCGCGCGAAACGCCGCCGCGATAGTGGATCGATAGCGCTGCCCCGCCCTCGAGCAGTCCGCCGACCAACACCTGATCATCCGCGGTCATGGGCTTGCTTTCGCCCGTCTGTACGATCGTGAAGGACTTTCGGCGCACTGTCATTGTGGCCGAGAGCTCTCGGACCTCGCCTAGGCAGTGACACAGCGCGTCCGCCGCGTGGCCGAGCGCGATCGAGAGCATCGTCGCGCCGTTTTTCTTGTCGTTGAGGTAGGCGTTGTACGGCTCCACCGTCGGCCCCCAGCCCATTCCCGAACCGATCAACGTGGTGGAGAGCACCTCGCCGACGTAACCTTGCTTGATCAGGTCATGCACGTAAGCCACCGACGGCGCAGAACGGGCCTGTAGTCCTGCCACGGCGAGGACGCCTTTTTTCTTCGCCAGTGCGGCCAAGGTCTGCGCCTCTTTCAAGCCGTTGCCGAGCGGCCATTCGCAATAAACGGCCCTCCCCGCGTCGAGCGCTGCCGTCGCAAGCTCGAGGTGATACGGCACTTTCACGGTGATGGCGACGACGTCCACGTCGGCCCTGTTCACGAGGTCTTGGTAATTGTCGAACGCGACAGGCACACCAAAGAGCTTGCTGGCGGCGTCGGCAGATTCGCGCCGGCTGGTGGACAGCGCCGTAATCTCGAAGTCATCCGAGAGCGACTTCAAAGCAGGAATGTGTGCCTGCGCCGCCCATCCGCGATCCGGGTTGGCGCCGATGATGCCGACACGAATCCTCTTGTCTCCATTCTTGTTCGTGGCGGTCAACCCTTGTCCTTGTAAACTACCATCGAGTTCCATGATACCATGTAAGGATTATTGGACAAAGGGATTCTCATTGTCCGTGTCGCCGACAACACAGAATTTGCTGTCTTGAAGAATCGACGGTTTTTACAGACTACGCGCATGAAAGCGGTATCCCAAATCTTGCGGGGTAAGATTCTAATCACAATCTGTTGGAGGAGACCCTTCCAGGGTCCCCTCTGTGCGCTCGAAGTCGAAGAACTCGACGAGAGTTTTGCCCTGGCGACGAAATTGATCTCGCTTCCAAGTCATTCCTCGTTTGTAGTCGCCGGAATAACTCTGGCAGTGCTGGCCACCTCTATCATGCTAATGTTGGTAGCTCTTACGCTTCGGGGACAACCATACATGCTGTGGGCGGACTTGGTGTTTGGTTTCGTCGCATCTGGCTTACTCTTGCTGGGACTCTACCAGATTAGACGCTCAACGGCTTAATGCACTTGAGTCAAGTCTTCCCCATGTATTGTCTAAAACTCGAATTGTTATATCCGCGCTATCGCAGCTTAGAACCGTTCCCTGCGAAGCCTTAGAGCTTTGATTGAAGTTAAACAGGCCACCAAGGTATTCTCCTCCAGGCATGGACCCGCGATAAACTCTGTTAGCTTCGACGTCAAGAATGGCGAAGTTGTTGGTTTTGTCGGCCTCAACGGTGCAGGAAAGACGACGACAATTAGAATCGCGGTCGGAGTCTCGCTGCCGACGTCCGGAACGGTGCTAATAGACGGCCACGACATAACCAACGAGAAGGCGGAAGCCTCGAAGAGTATCGGCTGGGTCCCCGAGATTCCCAACTTTGAGCCCAATGCGAAGGCATTAACGTTGATGCGATACTTGTCAGGCTTCTATGGCATAGACAGGACGGAAGCGAGAAGCAGGTCGAAGGACCTTCTAGCGTCGGTCGGACTCTCGGGCTTCGAGAACCGGAAGATCCGGACATATTCACAGGGCATGAAGAAGCGTTTCTCACTGGCAGTATCGCTGTTGTCTGATCCCCAGAATTTTCTCTTCGACGAGGTGCTTAATGGTCTCGATCCTGAGGGAATCCATTTCTTCCGTGAGCTGATGCGCGGACAGAAGCGGGTGAACAAGGCCATTCTATTATCCTCTCATATCCTGACTGAGATCGAGAACATCGCCGACCGTATAGTGTTCATTCACAGAGGGCGTATTATCAAGACGGTGACCAGAGAAGAGCTCGGAGCCTACGAGGGAGTAAGGGGCATACTCCGGATAATCCTTCAAAATCCCAATGACGACGCGATATCATATCTCAAGACGTTGGGAGGAAGCCTAAAGGTTCAGGGCAACGAAATAGTCCTCTCAGACTTCCATGGAGACTCATCCCAGGTAAATGCTGAACTCGTCAAGAAAGGGATACCAGTGCGCGAGATCAAATTTGAGAAGACAGGCTTGGAGGAATACTTCTTCGATCTGATCAAGAGTGCGGACGCAGGAAAATGATCATCCGACCGTTTCTCTATGATGTCAAAAGGACGATTACGAGCAAGACTGTACTAATCCTTGTCGCGGTAATTCTCATGGTCAGCCTGACTATTATTCCCCTCAGTTCGATCAGAAGCATGGGAGGATTCGGCTTCCGCGAGGCACCAGTCCTTTATTATAGAGACAACGGCGGATATCACTTTCTTGCCTACTCTACTAACAGTTATGGAGACGAGATCAGTGGAGTACTCCTAAACATTACTCTTTCAACGGGCTTCTATCCAACATATCAGCGAGTAGCCTCCCAAACGCAGGTAACGAACTCCGATGGACTAGCATCAATCAACTTCAATCTGTCTCCAGGAAACTATTCTGTGACAGTTGACGAGACATACTCGGGCGCACGTACGTACGTGAGCAATTACTTTCTTTCAAATTTACCTGCTGGTAGCGTTCAGTTGGTGGCGACGTCGACGCAGGCAATTTCATTTGTGACCGACAAGGCAAACGCTTCGAAGAGGGACGTTCAGGTCTTCTATGCGGGCCCCTACGGAACCAAACCGTTAGGGTACAAGCTATACTACACGTGGTTTTCCAGTTTTCCTATTCCCCAGAATCTCACCGAGAACCAAATGATGTTTCTTGGAAACCTTACTGATCTTCATCAAATCTTCTACCCTGACTTTCCTTCGGGGCTTGACCGGACGACGATGGTGGTCTTTCAGTTGTTCTATCCAAACACGACCCGAGTAGAAGGCTCAATTATCGAGACATCCTACGATAGTCTAAGGATTCCAAAAGTCCCCATCGAAGTGACCAACGTCGCTGCCAGTTTCTTTTCAGGCCTACTTGGGTTCTTTATACCTCTGATGGCTATAATCGGGTCTTATTCATCATACGGGAAGGATCGTCTTACAGGAGTTCTCGAGTCTGTACTCGCCAGACCAGTAACTAGGCTAAGCTTGGGGGTATCGCGATATCTTTCCACGATGATAGCGTTTGTGCTTGCCGTCGCAGCTTCCGTTGGAGTTGTGGATCTCATACTGGACAGTGTTGGGGGATCGTTTCTCTCGCAAAGCTACGTATCGGCGATAATTGCCGGGTTGGTGGTAGAGGTTGCGGCGTTTACCGGACTTATCTTTCTCCTCTCACATCTATTCAGGTCGACAGGGACTCTGTTAGGGATTAGCATTGGACTCTTCGTGGTTTTGGATTTCTTCTGGTCCATCATAATATTCCTGTTGACGAGTCTGTTGGGCGGGACGCCCGGGTCTGCTGTCGCTCTGCAGGCGACCTACCTCTCATACTATGCGAACCCTGCGCAATTCCTTTCATTAGTAAACGTGTATGTTCTACAGTCATCCTCTGGACTCTCGATTCCTCCGTCTGCTTATGGGATAACACTGCCAGCCATAATTCTCGATGGGCTCCTATGGGCCATCGCTCCGTTCATCATATTCCTCATTCTTGCTGTCAAGCGAGACTAGGCAAACGTTCTCGCCCAAATTATTGATCAAACACACTAGTTCTCGCTTCTGAAGAAGAGGCAGCCCAAGGGAGGGAGGGTGATCGAGATAGAGTCGGTTCTTCCGTGGAATGGATGATGATTCGCCTCGACACCGCCCAAGTTGCCTTGTCCGCTGCCGCCGTATTCTAGAGCGTCACTGTTCAAGACTTCCTTCCACCGTCCGCCCGATGGAACGCCCAATCTGTAATTCTTTCGTGGCTTCGGTGTGAAGTTGCAGACTGAGACGACCACGTGCTCTGGGTTTCTGGCCCTTCTGGCGAAGCTTACGATGCTTTTCTCCCAGTCTTGAATATCCAGCCACTCGAAGCCCAATCTCTCAAAGTCCAGCTGGTGCATAGCCGGTTCTGTCCGGTAGAACGTGTTGAGGTCTTTGAGCCAGAGCCGGAGCTTTCGGTGCTTGTCATCTTCTAAGAGGTGCCAGTCGAGGCTCTTCTCGAAATGCCATTCGTCCCACTGTCCCAGTTCTCCACCCATGAACAGGAGCTTCTTCCCGGGATGACCGTACATGTAGCCGTAGAGGAGGCGCAGATTCGCAAATTTCTGCCACACGTCCCCCGGCATCTTGTCGAGCAGCGAACGCTTCCCATACACAACCTCGTCATGCGACAACGGCAGAACGAAGTTCTCGGCGAACGCGTACCAGAGGCTGAAAGTCAACTGGTCATGGTGATGCTTCCGGTAGACCGGGTCCTTGGTCATGTATTCTAGCGTGTCATGCATCCAGCCCATGTTCCACTTCATCCCGAAACCCAGCCCGCCGACGTGTGTAGGCCGTGAGACCATTGGCCACGCGGTCGACTCCTCAGCGATCATCTGCACATCATGGTGCGCCCGATAGACCGCCTCGTTGAGTTCCCGGATGAAAGAGATGGCCTCTAGGTTCTCTCTGCCTCCATACTTGTTCGGGACCCATTCTCCTTTCTTGCGCGAGTAGTCGAGATAGATCATCGAGGCAACAGCATCGACCCTCAGCCCATCCGCATGATACTTATCCAACCAGAAGAGCGCACTGCTCATCAGAAAGGAGCGGACCTCGTTTTTTCCAAAGTCGAAGATGTAGCTGTTCCAGTCGGGATGGTAGCCCTTCTTCGGGTCCGCATACTCGTAGAGGTGCGTTCCATCATAGTCGGCGAGCCCGTAGGCGTCTGATGGGAAGTGGCTGGGAACCCAGTCTAGGATGACTCCGAATCCGCGCTTGTGAAGCTCGTTCACGAGGTGAATGAAGTCTTCAGGTAGTCCGAACCTGCTCGTGGGGGAGAAGTAGCCGAGCGTCTGATAGCCCCACGAGCGGCTGTAAGGATGCTCCATTATCGGCAGGAACTCGACGTGCGTGAACCCCGTCTCTCCCAGATGATCTGGGAGGTCAGCGGCAGTCTCTCGATACGTCATCCATCGATTATTGTCCTCAGGGGCGCGTTTCCAAGAGCCGAGATGCATCTCGTAGATAGACCATGGCGAGTCGAGCGAATTTTTTCCGGAACGGTTTCTCATCCATTCCTCATCGTCCCAGGAAGGTTTCAGATCCCAGACAATTGAAGCTGTTCTGGGCGGAAGCTCCCAGTAGAGCGCAAACGGATCGCCCTTGTCCATAGAGCGTCCGCGATGTGACCGAGACTCGATATGATACTTGTAGAGCGTGCCTCTTGATACTTCTGGGATAAAGCCTTCCCAGATTCCAGAGCCATCGCCTCTGAGCCTTAGCGGATGACTACCGAACCGCCACTCGTTAAAGTCGCCGATCACGGCGACGTGCTTAGCGTTCGGAGCCCAGACTGCGAAATGGGTTCCCTCTCGTCCATCAACCGATGTCGGATGTGATCCCAGTTTGTCGTAGAGCTGCTGATGTTTTCCCTCCTTGAAAAGATAGATGTCGTAGGAGGTTAGAAGTTCGTGTTCGACGACTGAGTCCATGGTCAGAGGATCATTGATAGACTAGTGTTTCTCGATGGCTAAGCCTTACGATTCAGCGCGAACCGTGGCCGTTGTTCTCTGACCTACGGTAGCCTGGAAGTCTATGCCTTCCCATTTGTTCACCGTGGGCCAGAAGAAGGTGAAGACTATTTTTGAATCTGGAGAAAGTCTGTTCGTGGGCAGGTCGACGTGGTGGACTCCTAGTCCAGTGTCGATCGTCTTGGAGTCGTTTGTAGTCTGCCAATCGTCAAAGGTCCAGTGAACCATCGCTGGTGCAAGTACCTCGATTCTGAGATTCTTTCCCTCTGGCACTGTTCGGCTCTTCTGGTTGAACCTCCAAGAGACGAGTTTCGACGTTGTCTTGTTTTTCTGGTAACGCTCCACAGTCTGTTTTGGCATGTCAAAGACTGTCCGCTCGTGTATGGACCTGGCGAGCTTGATGTATTCCGCGTGTGCCCAGACGAGAGGCATCGCCGACCCTGAAGGACGTCCGTTGCGCAGCCCTCGCTCGGGAATGTCCTCGCTATCCCAGATCTGCTCGGGAATTAGACCACCAGGACTCGCCTGCGCTTCCATTGTATGGAGGAGCCGTTCAGCTTCTTCGAGATCTCCCCGTGCCACCTCGTAGTGGCCTCTTTCACCCGCTAGCAAGGGCCATCCCCGCCCCACGCCGTTGCCGTCGAAGGGAGAGCCGTCATCATGCTCTCCATAGCCGTCAAGGCTGTATCTATGCCAGACCGGACCCGTCTTCGTCTCTTTCCGCAGGGTCGCATCGATGACCTTGACAGTGTCCAGAATCTTCGGATCTTCAGGTGATCGTAGTCCGTACCTGACCAGGGCGAGTGCATCCACACTTACAATCTGCTCTCCCGGCAGGACATTCTGTCCGAGAGGCCGGTTCTTTATCGCGACAAACGCCGACGCAGGCATGTCAGAATCAGACCCGTTTGCGGGAGAGATTCTGACATAATAGCCCTTGACTCCCACTTTCTTCGCGAGTTCAGTCTCGGCAACGTAGGTCCAGCGTTCGATGTTCTCGTTCCATATATCGGCCGTCTCTCTCAGATAATTCGCCAATCCAAAGTCGCCTTCCTGTTCGGCAAACTCTGCAGCAGCGAGCAGTGCGGCTATCTCAGCCGCAAGCGTGAAGGGCGAGTAGCCGCCGTCCTCCTCCCACCTGTCTTGTTGAGTGACGGGTCCGTTCCGGGCTAGATATGCCGCCGCCCGCTGTACCATCGGCCAGGCGTCGAAACCAGATAGTGCATCGAGTCGTTTCAGATGGTCAGCTACCAATATCGGGAAGGCTGTCTCATCCATCTGGACGCCTCCCCAGTAGGGAGAACCGTCGAGCCACATGTTCTGGAGCCAGTGTCCATCCTCCTCCTGGGTCGACATCAGATACAGCAGGGTCTCCTTGGCGTGCGAAGTATCTCCTGAAGCAATGAGCCCGCCAGCCGCGTGGGCAAGGTCTCGCGGCCAGATCAGATGGTATCCGCCGATATCATCGTCGCCTTTGCTGAATCCCCAGGGTATAGAGAGGCTGGCGATTACCGCTCCGGGATAGGATTTCTCCTCATGGGTCCTGAGAACGGTGTTACTGACTCGATAGAGGTCGAAGCCTGACTCGTGAGTCATTCCGAGCTTGAGAGTCTTGGAACATGATTCCGTCCACCCCTCAAGGAATGCTTGCTGTACCCTGTCAAAGTCCTTGAGCAGTGCGTTTCTGGCCTGTTGTCCAGCTTCTTCTGGCGTCCTTCCAAACGCGATGGCGGTGACGGACTCGCCGTCACCGGCCAACAAGTCAAGCTCGGCAGTCAGTGCAATATTCCCATTGGGAGCACTCGAGTAAGACCAGGTCATTTTCTTGTTAGCGTTGACATCCTGCCATCCATCGCTGAATCCGACATATCCACAACTCATTCTTTTGAAAGGCGTAGACGAAGCAAACGCGAGAGCTGTACCTTCCCTCCGGGCGAACAGCATCGAGAGACCCTTGTAGCTGCCAACCCATCCATCGTTTCCGTATCCTCGGTTAGCGATGTGCGGTGCGAGCAGAGCGTAGACGCCATACTCTTCCAGTTTACCTTTGACGGGGTCGAAGTGTACTTTCTGGAGGAGAACGTCTCGTTCTGGGTCCGTGATGACAGTCTTGGTCAACCGGTAATGACCCTTCTTGCATGAGTTGACGAGCTTGTACGCAGGGACTCCCTGCTCCAGTGCAGAGATGCGCCTGATAGTGTCCCGCTTCTCCTCCGAGAAGTACTGGTCTCCGTCCGCGACCAAGAATTCCATGTCGCGAGTGTTAGCCTGGTCGATCCTCGGGTAGTAGACCTCGTTCAGGATTCCATGGGAAATAGTGAACCAGACCCTGCTTTGGTAGCTCGCGGAGGTCCCGACACCCTCCTTGGCACTGGAGGTCCATCTAGGTTGGATACCAGGCCAACCCGGAGCCACACCACCGTCTGATGGGTTCATTCGAACAAATGTTGGCGGTGCTCTGCTTCAAGCTTTGGGTTCTCAATAATATCAGCATCCGCACGCTCACTCAAGTGACTATTTGATGCACGCTCGGAAAAGGCGTAATTAAGTGCCCAGATAATTATTGCTTAGAGTAATGTCAGCCTCTGCCGGATTTGAGCCTAGAAACTTGTAGCTCGATCTGAAATCTCTCTGAAATACAAGAACCAACCTTTGACACTTGAGGATGTCATTGCCAATTTTGGACCACCCGCACGGACAATCATCACAAACATAACCGCCAGTCTCTCAAAGGAACTACAGACTCGAGCAGTATCCGACTATTACGAATGCTATAGCAAGGTTGCCCCAAGCACAGTGTTAGTTTTTCCAGGTGTGATCCCGCTCTTGAAGACAATCCGATCGTCAGGCAGACACTTGGCTCTCGTGACGGGAGTGGAGAAGATCATGATGCAGTACACGCTCGATCCCTTCGACCTGTCCAGATTCTTCGAAGCCCGCGTCACAGCGGACGACGTCCGAAGCGGCAAGCCGGACCCTGAAGGAATCATCCTGGCTCTGAAACAGGTCAAAGTTGAGGCCAAGGAGTCCATGTACATCGGCGACTCTCCTGTCGACATTCTTGCGGGGAAGCGAGCTGGAGTTTGGACCGGTGCTGCATTGTGGAGTCCCGAGAACCGAGGAAACCCTACTACCGAAAATCCCGACTGTGAATTTCGAAGCGTCCAACAACTGTCGGATTTTCTCTTTCCCAAGAGCAGGCGAGATCAAGAACCATACTTCGGCTCGGATCTACCGCCCACCCGCGACCCTCAATCCAAGAATCCTAGGGTCAAGGTTCATACCGAAAAGTCAAATGATGGGCGCTAGGGTTGAATTTGCAAATTGAAGATCACGGAGATCGAAGTCTACCAGCTCGGCGAACAAGCGTCGCCCGGGAGCGCGACTTGGGCTGGAAACTCAATAATCCTTAAACTAACAACCTCCGACGGCACCGTCGGCTACGGGGAGGCCGTTCCAACACTCCGGGTCCAGCCCGTAATACAATCCCTCCACGAAGTAGCCCGGGTCTACAAGGGACGAGACCCGCTCGATATGGAGCTGAACCTTCACGAGTGGCACAAGCACGACTTCTACCTCCCAGTCTCGTTCGAGTCAACCACCGCCCTCAGCGCCTTCGACATCGCCTGCTGGGACATTGCTGGCAAGCACTTCGGGGCTCCGATACACCAGCTCATCGGGGGCATGTACCGAAACAGGGTTCGCGTCTACGCCAACGGCTGGTACGACAAGTGCGTCACTCCAGAACAGTTCGGAATGCGGGCCAAGAAATTCTCCGGCATGGGATATACCGCGTTGAAGTTTGATCCGTTTGGATCTCACTACGACAGTATCGACAGAAACGGAATCGAGCGGGCCTATGAGAGAGTAAAGGCCGTACGGGACGCGACGAATGGCCGGATTGACCTCCTCATAGAGCATCATGGAAGGTTCGATCCTAATTCGGCCATAGCGATCGCACATAGATTGCGGGAATTCGATCCATTATTCATGGAAGAGCCAGTCCATCCTGACAACCTTGAAGGGCTCCGGAAATACAGAGAAGCTACTGACGTGAGAATAGCCGTAGGGGAGCGAATCCTCACCAAGGAACAAGCCGCCTATATCATCTCGAACAATCTAGCCGACTACATGCAAGCTGATATCACAAACATCGGTGGCGTAACGGTCGCTCGGAAAGTCGCCGCGATCGCGGAGGCCTACGGAGTGGAGATGGCATTCCACAACGCCTTCGGCCCCGTTCAGAACGCTGTGACTATACAAGTGGACGCGGCGCTTCCGAACTTTCTGATTCAAGAATCATTCTACGACTGTTTTCCAGACTGGAAGAGACAACTGGTGAAGGACCAGTCGAAGATCGAAGACGGATACACGACGGTCCCGACACGGCCAGGTCTCGGGGTCGAAGTTGACGAGAAGGTACTCGAGGACCATCGAGCCGAGGGACAGGAATACTTCAACCCGGACGAACCCGTCTGGGTCGTCAAGGACACATGGAAAGACTAGCACAGGACTTCTAGGTCTTCGTTAAGTTCTAGCCAGTTGACACATGGCCATTCTACTTATCCGTGACCGGCGATGATTCGAGTCCACGCCCGACTGTCTTCTGGCCGACGCCTCGACAAGCTCCAAGATGACGTTCTCGGTGCAATGGACGAAGCTCTCCAGACCGCCAATCCCGCCAGCATGATACGTAGACATGTGCGACTCGACCATGACACACTCCGCGTCGACAAACTCAGCTTTCCTCTCAAGCGGGATCAGCGCCTCTTCGTCATCGGTGCAGGGAAGGCAAGCGGCTACATGGCCGAGGAGATTGAGCGGATTCTTGGGGAGAGAATCGATGACGGATTCGTAATCATCCCGGACTATCTCCGACCTCGTCCGCGTGGTCATAGGATTCGATATCATCTTGGTACTCATCCCATCCCCTCTCGGAAGAATACGGATGGGGCCGCACAGATCCTGCGACTGGTGAAGAATTCGACAGCGAACGACCTAATCGTCGTTATCCTGTCAGGCGGAGCCTCAGCGCTCATGGATTATCCACTGGAAGGAATAAGTCTGGAAGACGAGCGGAAGACAACCTCGTTGCTCCTCAGATCTGGAACAAACATCCACGAGATCAACACAGTTCGGAGACACATTTCGCGGGTGAAAGGAGGACGACTGGCAGAGGCGGCCCATGGTGCACGGGTCCTAACGCTCATCGTCTCTGATGTTGTAGGAGACCAGGTCGACACGATAGGCTCGGGGCCGACAGCCCCCGACCCAACAACTTATAGTGATGCGAAGCAGGTCCTTGAAAAATACAGTCTCTGGATGAGAATTCCGTCTCACGTAAGAAAAACAATAATGACGGGAATCAACGGGGTTCTAGCGGAAACGCCCAAACAAGGGGACAGAGCGTTCAGATACGTCAACAACGTTATTGTGGGATGCAACAGAGAGAGCTGCCGCGCAGCAGCTTCCTATCTGAACAAGGCGGGCTACGATTCGCAGGTTTTGTCAACTCGCATCGTGGGGGAGGCTCGCGAGGCAGGTCGAATATTGGGATCAGTCGCTACCGACATTCATGACAACGGATTACCGATTTCGCCACCAGCCGCGCTGACATCAGGGGGAGAGACTACCGTGACCGTGAAGGGCAATGGCAAAGGTGGAAGAAACCAAGAGTTGGCCTTGGCGGCGGCTGCCTCGATTGCTGGCTACGAGCGCATAGTAGTCGGTTCTATAGCTACGGACGGGGTCGACGGTCCGACCGACGCGGCGGGTGCCATTGCCGATGGAACAACGGTCAAGCGTGGCAAAAGACTCGGAATGGACGCGGAGGATTATCTCCGGAAGAATGACTCGTACAACTATTTCCGGAGACTCGGAGATCTGATCATGACCGGTCCAACCGGAACGAATGTGAACGACATCATGATCATTGTGGCAAAATAGGCAAGCCCACGATGGATCGTTCGTTACTGTTCCCTGTCTCTGACAATTCGTATGGACGAGGGGTCAGGCTAACCTTTGTAGGGAAAGAGATAGGATAGACTGGGTTTATCGTTCCAGTCCACATAGCACGTCTTCAGCTGTGTATAACATTCCAGCCCATACCTTGAGCCCTCGGCGCCAAGTCCGGACTGTCGAAATCCAGTGTGAGCCCCCTGCAACTGTTCCGGCCCAACTTGGTTGATGTAGGACTCGCCAAACCTGATCCGGTTCATAGCCTTCAAGACCCGAGTACTATCCTTCGTGAACACGTACGAAGCCAGCCCATACTTCGAATCGTTCGCGTAGTCAATGGCTTGGTCGAAACTGTCCACTTCGAGAATGGGCACGACGGGCCCAAAGATTTCGTCCTGAACAAGGGGCGATTTCTGTTTGACATCTTCTATGATTGTCGGTTCGAAGAACCAGCCCTCATCTGGCGTTTGCGGCCTGTCGCCGCCGATGATTATCTTGTCTCCTTCCTCTCTTGCCTTCTGGACGAAGCTCATGCTCGTCTCTCTCTCCTCCTTGCTGACCATCGGCCCAAGGTCTGTGTCAGGCTCGAGAGGATTGCCGATCTTCAGATCCTTGGCCATGCGGACGAATGCAGGAACAAATTTGTCCTTGATCTTCTCGTCTACATACATACGCTCCGAGCAGATGCACGTCTGGCCACAATTCCAGAACCGGGCCCAGATGGCACACTTCACCGCCCAGGCAATATCCGCATCGTGCCAGACGATGAACGGGGCCTTACCACCGAGCTCAAGGACAAGCTTGGGAAGATGATTCGAAGCATGTTGCATGATTGTTCTTCCTGCGTCAGTACTGCCCGTCATCGTAACCAGACCGGTGATCCTGTTCGTTACCAGCTCATCACCAACCTCTGATCCACTACCGGTCACGACATTCACCACGCCCTTTGGGAAGCCGGCTTCTTCCATCAGACGTACCATCTCGATCGTGCTGAGGGGGGTGTTGCTCGAGGGCTTCGTCACAACGGTATTCCCTGTGATCAAAGCCGGAGCAAGCTTCCTCGCGACAGTGGCAGAGGGAAAGTTCCAGGGAGTTATCGATGCGACCACCCCGATCGGCAACTTCAAGATCATGATTGACTGTCGAGGGTTCTCGCTGGGCAGAACATCGCCTTCGATCCTGCGGGCAAACTCGGCGTAGTATTCGAAGTTGGAGGCTGCTCCGTCTATCTCTCCCCTCGCCTCGAACAACGGTTTTCCCTGCTCAGAGGTCAGGATTCTCGCAAGCCGCTCCTTGTCTCTCCGTATCAGCTGCGCAGTCTGGTGGAGGAAGGAGGCACGCTGGACTGGCGCAAGGTCTTCCCATTTGGGCTGAGCCTTCTCCGCCGCCTCAAGCGCGGACTTTGTCTGTTCCCGACTCGCCTTCGGAACAAATGCGATCACCTTCTCAGTGGCCGGGTTGACGACGTTGATTTTCTCTTCGTTTTCTGAGTCGACCCACTCACCATTGACGAACATCTGGTATCGATTCCCTGACACCTGCGCAGGTTTTGCTCGAGCCATCGTATCTCACATTCCCACTTTCAACATTCCAGCGTCTCTAAGAAACCCTGCCACCTCCTCTTTCTCCCTAGTTGTAAGAGATTGAAGGGGCTTCATGACGCTGCCCACTGGCATACCAATTAGTTTCATAGCTTCCTTCAATCCGGCAGGAAACCTTCCAACCCCTATCGCCTCTATCACCGGGAGGAGTCGCATCTGAGCCTGGCGCGCTGCTTCAAGATTCCCACTCTTGAATTCGTCAAACACCGCGCTCGCAAGCTTGGGCGCCACGTTGGCCACTCCGATCACTCCACCGCTCCCTCCAAACTCGAGACTCGTGAAAGCCATCGCGTCAGAACCGGTAAAAATCGAGATCCGATCCCCAGCAACCTTGATGAATCTGAGAAGGTTCAGCAGATTATACTCTGTATATTTCATTCCAACGATAAGCCGCTTCTCAGTCAACTGTCGGATAACTCCGGGTGGAATGTACAAGTGTGTCCATTCAGGAATATTATAGACAATAAGGGGCAGTTCGCACTTACTCGCAATTGTTTCGAAGTAGTCGACCAGCCCCTCTTCGCCCGTTGAATAGTAGTAGGGTGGCGTGCTCACGACCGCGTCCGCGCCCGCCTCCTTGGCGTCTTTTGCGTGATCGATCACATTGGCGAGACTCGTGTCTGAGACTCCCGCCAAGACAGGGACGCGGCCATTTGCCTGATCCACCACTGTCTGGATCACGGTCCTCCTCTCATCGTCGTTTAGCAGAGCAAACTCGCCGGAGGTTCCGAGTGGGAAGAGCGCATCGATCCCTCCCTCGATTAGAAAATCCACGAGAGTCCTAGTCCTCTTCTGGTCGATACCGCCGTCAGGGGTTAGAGCGGTTGCCATTGGCGCGACGATACCCTCGAGCTTTCTCATGAGCAGACAAACTAGCAATTAGATGATCGACTTTAAGATTGCCAGAAAACGGTCCGGCCTCTCTTCAGTCTCCTATTCTCGTTCAGCCAATGGGTACTCCAACGACTCTGGCTGGCGCGCCGTCCCCGTCTTCCAGCTTGATAGGCATGCATATCATCAAGATTCTCTTTCCGAGAAACTGTTTGAGGGCGCTGCTCAGAGATTCTATGATGAAGATCCCGTTGCCCAGAAGGGTCTTGTGGGCTATCGGTTCCACGGTGTTGAACTTCTCGACACTGAGAAAGTCGACGCCGACAGCTCGGACCTTCTTCGAAACGAGATAGTCTGCGGCGTCTTCAGTCAAGTAAGTGTAGTTGTGGTTGACGGAATCATCTCCCCAACGTTCGCTGCATCCTGTGTAGCAGACTACGATATCATCTATCAGAATGTTCCCGTCAAGCACTGAGAGAAGGTCGCGGGATGTAATTCCGCTGCCGATCGGCTTTTGGGACAGATCGGCCACGTAGGCCTCTCCAATCAACCTGTCAACCGGGATCCGGTCGATTCCTATCCCGTCTTGGATAAAATGCCGAGGTGCGTCAAGATGGGTGCCGGTGTGGGATCCCATTACGATCTTGGTGAGGTTGACGCCTTCCTTCTCCAGCGTAGAGTAGCTTTCGAATGAGGGCGATGGGTCGCCGGGGTAGATAGGCATCCCATTGTGGAGTCGGTGGGTCAGGTCGGTGGCTTTCTGGAAGATGTACATGGTGATGAGACTTTGAATTTGACGGGGGTTACTAGAAGGTTGCCGTTATCGGTTCCGGCCAGCCAGAACGGTTCTTGTGAGTCGATCGTGGTCATGATCGCCCTCAAATGGGAGAACATTCCGATTCTAAAGTGACTTCCAGAGGGGCGCTTTGGTTACAACGTGCCTAATTCTTCCCCCAGCGTTGCATCTCACGTTCCATTCGGTGCCATCGACAATGAGCGAGTTAGGAATCGAGAAAGTGGTCGTTGAGCTGAACGGGTTTAGACAGCGAACCGCGATGATCAAAGAAGAGATGTCCAAGGTTAGCAGAGCGCTCAACGAGCGGGCGCAGCAGCTGAACGATCTCGTGAACAAGAGCCTGAGCCAGCTCAGAGACCAGCTTGGAGGAACCACTCTATCCGGATTCTTGGCCTTGCAGGGCCGGTACCAGTCGGGCGAGATGACAGATCAGGATTATAACGCGCAGAAGGACTATTACAAGGGCGAGATGGCGAACATGATCCGCAAGCTCGACGAGTCGAAGAAGCTGATGATGATAATGGCCCAGCTCGACTCGAGGCCTCCGGGAGCAGCACAGATGCCTCCGGGCCAACAGCGGCCTCAACAGTCTCAGCAATAATCCTACAATATTCAGCGTCACGGTTTCAGGGTTCAGCTATATCCTACGGGCCTTCAGCCAGTAGTATTCGAAGTATCTCTCCATGACACCTGCATACTCCTCGTCTGATAGTCTGAAGGCTATGCGGGATCCTGCTTCCGATGGCATCTCTAGATTCCAGAGATAGGTAACGATCGAGTCTCTGCCATCAACAGAGCAGACGTTCACCGGCCGAGGAGATTCTTCGCTTGGCTCCGTGATGATTCCGACTTCCGCTTGCTCGGAGAGTGCTGTTAGGCTCTTCTGGTCAACGAATCGCGGGTGGACGAATGAGATGATCTTTACCGAGACGCCCCGTTCGCGAGCGGCCTTGACTGGTGCCCGGAGATCTTCTACGTCTTGGGGAATTACTGTCGCTAGTTGGAGATACGCCCGTGTCTTCGCGGTGCTGATGAGCTCGCTCTGCTTGTCTGCGATCTTGTCTCCTCCATGTATTACCCAGAGACTGATGTGCTTGACCACCTCCCGGCGCTCGTAGATGGCCTGTAGGTCTCGGCGCATGAGGTTGGTGAATGCTTCCATCTCTGACTGTTTCTGTTCCAATTCGAGCTCTGCCACAGATCGGGGAGGGTTTGACTCGTAGATCACGGGGCGACCGGGTCTCGCCCTGATCCACTTCCTCTTCTCTAATCCTTCGAGTGTTCCGTAGACCCGTGCATAGGGAATCTTTACGCTCTCGCTGATCTCGTATGGTGTTGCGGGTCCGTCGAAGATCAGCTTGAGGTAGGTCTTGATCTCATACTCTGTCAATCCGTGGTCTTTCAGTATCCGGTGTAGGTTTTCGTCTATTCGCGACAATTTTCTCGGGTTGACCTACCTTTTTGCATAAATACGGTAGGGGGATTAGACGTTTTTCCTTAAAATAGGTAACGTACATGCGGGAGTCAAATTGACACTGCTATGTACATAGCTATCCCGGCACAGAGCCGGCTTACAGGGCTGTCAATAGATGCAAGGACGTCTAAATCGACGATTTCCATAACGAAGGACCGTGCCTGTCCTTCGATGGGCTTACGAAGTCTTCGAGTTTCGGGGTAGTTTCGTCCCACAGTTCTTGCAGAAGAGAGCGTCAGCGGGATTGACAGTCTTGCAGTTC
>MNDT01000019.1 GCA_001915065.1 archaeon 13_2_20CM_2_53_6
AAATAGACAGGGAACATCTCATCTTCAGGTGAGGGGTAGAGCTTACGGACAAAGACCCCGCGTTCGAGAGTTTAAGGGCCTGGATCTTGATGCTGCCCGGAGTTAGTGAAGCCGCTCACAGGTTCGGAGGCACCGAATTCCAAGTGGATGGCATCGAGTTCATGCACTCACACGGACCCACATGGCTGGACATTCGGCTCTCCAGAGACGACCAAGCATCAGTATTGAAGAGCGGACAAGCCCTTCCACACAGATTCGCACCTCAAGCCGGATGGGTCAGCTTCCGAATCAAGAGCTCACAAGATCTCGCGAATGGAAGGAAGATCATACAGCTCGCATACGAGTACGCGAAGAAGAATCTGGAAGAGATCAAGTCTAGAAGAATGAAGACGAAACTCGAATGAAGATGTCACACTAAAATATCAGCACAATACTGAACCAGCTCTTAGAATTGCCGAAGACATTTGCAATCGAACAATCCTTCTATTTCAAATCCGCTCCCGAGAGAGTCTTCAATGCCCTGACTGAGCCGAAATCGCTAGAACGATGGTTCCTGTCGAAGGCAAAGCTCGTTCCGAAAAAGGGCGGAAGCTTCTCGTTCAACTGGATCGGTGGCTACCACATGACCGGCAACCTAAAACGATTCGAACCTAACAAGACCGTCTCCTTCTCATGGACGGACAAGCTGGAGAGCGGAAAATTGGCGAAGACCCTTGCCTCATTCGAGGTCTCGGGCAAAGGTAAGGGCACGTTGCTGAGGCTGCACCACACAGGCTTCAAAGACCCCGAGCACTTTGCTGAATGCTCGTCAAGATGGGGATACTATTTGACCAACATGAAGTCAGTTCTCGACTACAGAACAGACTTACGGTCGAAGTACGACTGGTAGACTCGGGCCGAGGAACCAGCCGGACGGTGAGGAAGATGATTCTGGAACATGCTCAAAACGTTGGTCGCGGCTGAAGTGGGAGGCTCGTTGAGGCACCGTAATGAGGATTCGGCTCAGAGGTTAGGCTCTGGTCCCAGGTGTGGTTCCGTGGCTTCGTCGGGATCTTGCGGCCCGGTTACAGGTTCAACTGTTTTTCTTGCGGGCCTCATGCCGTTGATCGCGACAAGGAGTGCTAGGGAACCTGTCAACACCGCAGCCGCAAGTATTCCTGTTGGTAGCCCTTGGGTCAGGTTTGGAGTGGAGGTTCCGCCAAGGTGCGCGACATATGTCGGGTCGTGTTGTAGAGCCTGGCCAGACCAGACGGGATACGAGATTCTATAGAGGAACTGCGTCGCGCTATAGTCCAGGTTTGATGATGACGGTAGGCCAGCGATGTCCGGCAGTTGGCCCCCAACGTATTGTTCGGCGCTGACGAGGGGTGCGAAATACTGGCCTTGAAAGGCGTCTGGGGGTAGTGAGTCGATGGGCGAAGCAACGTATACGGCGGGATAAGTTGCCAGGGTGTTTGTCAAGGTGTAGTTATCTTTGAACCGGAACTCGTACGCGACGATGTCGTCAACTTTGACCTGTGCTGTGTTGAAGGACGAGGCGGGCTGGTTTGTCTGAGAATTGTAGGGCGCGTTGCCGGCCTCTACTGTCAGTTGTTTCGATGCTACTGTTAGAGTTGCATGGAGGAGTGAGAGACTCAGCCCCTGGAGTGTGACTCCTGGACTCCTTGGTGGAATTAGCGTTACGTTCCCGATCTGGTAGCTGGTCTTCAGAAAGGTCGTATTTCCACTTACTGAATAATCGTAGAACATGGATACATGGTCAATCATCGCGTATGATGCCGACATTCCTCCTCCATAGCCGTAGCCTGGTTGGGTAGCGTTGATCAGAATAGCCTGAATCGAACCGTATGTAATACCCCAGCCATAGTGAGGAGTTCCGTTGATGAGGGTCTTGTTCACCGGATGAGGCGTGAATGTCTGCGAGGCGTTCATTATCAGAGTATATCTCAACTCTGTCGTGCCCGAGGTGTAGTTGGCGTCAAGGTAGCCGTTATTGTTCGTGTCGTTGTAGACTTCCATCGCGAGGAGCGCGTTGCCTACGAAAGCCCTGGAACCCGAGGAAGTGTTGTATGCCTGGCCGACGAACGAGAAGACTGGTGAGTCTGCCTGGTTCGAGTGTAGAGCGAGAAACATCACATGTGTACCGTTGATGTTAATCCAAGAATACCAGAGTAATAGGGTGCCGCCAGCATAATATGGCACCTGGATGTCTCCGCTCGCATATTCCTGCGATAAGGGAATCGATGAAGACTGTGCTTTAGCCAAGCCGGGTGCTTGGAGGAACACGGTTGAAAACGCCACTA
Source organism: archaeon 13_2_20CM_2_53_6 (assembly GCA_001915065.1). Lineage (GTDB taxonomy): Archaea > Thermoproteota > Bathyarchaeia > 40CM-2-53-6 > 40CM-2-53-6 > 40CM-2-53-6. The sequence continues at coordinate 2,304 of MNDT01000019.1, forward strand.
ATGCCAGAAGGACGACGACGAGTATTCTTGACCTTCGCAAAGGCATCGTTATTCAATATCGACGTCCCTCCATATAGTTCGATGCTGTTGAAGCATAGTTCGAGAGTGTCATACACGATTCGCATCTCAATGCCCAGGGAATCTCGGCTTGATCTTCCAGTCCTGCCATGTCTCGTACCAGAAGAGACCTGCGGAAGCGGCGTTGAGTAGCAGGGCTACTACAGCGAAAGGCGATGAAAGAAACCCTACAAGCAATGTAAAGTATAGAATTAAGGCAACGGTCATGACAGACGCGTACAACAAGTGGCGGGGCACGAAGACGCCTCTAATTATGGCGAAGTTTCTAACAAGGCCCACCCGAATACGAGTCTTTACCCGATAATTACCTAACGGCTCCTTCAAGATTAGCCCAGCAGCCTCAAGTTTCTGCAGGTGGAACAAAGCAGAACTCGGGCTCGCAAAGCCCATCGCATGCTGAATCTGACGCAACTGTATGTCATCCTTTGAGTGGGACTGGATATACACGTAGATGAGCATCGCTGTGTCTGAGAGCTTCAGGCCAGGCCCCATCTCTCTAAGGAAACCGAATCACAAACTCATTAGGATGACTCCCTGAGTTATAGTTCGATACTATCGAACCCCGGTTCAGGAACATCGAATGCCACTTGGAGACAATTTGGATTGAACGCAATTCCTCCAACCTATGCGCCTCCTCGTCCCCCGCCTGCTGGAAAACCGCTTACTAACCGCCAGAAATTAGCCCTAGTCGCGACGATTCTAGTCATAATCTCAGTGCTCGCGTTGTTAGTGTGGCTTGCTCAACATCATCTCTAGCCGCTGGGCCAAAACCGTTCGTGCGTTCCAGGTCGCAAGCGGGCCTGGAGGCTAGTTGCCATGTCACCGAGATGAGGCTAATTGTGCTGACTAGTGTTCGATTGTGTCTTTGTTCCCACTGTCGATACGTATAGTGCCGGTCGGTGTCGTCCGTGATAAGCGGTGTACATGAATGCTTTATGCACGCGTGCATGTTAGATCCTTGGATACCGATTGCAGGTCCAGAGTTCGTTAGCTGGCGAATTAGGGAAGTGTATGAGATGCACACTGGTTCACAGGCCGAGCGTTGGAGTATGCCTTGTCTGTGGGATCGCATTGTGTGAGAAGCACGCGTACCAAGACGGAGAAGAGATGGTCTGTTCGGATCATGTTTCCGACACGCTTCGGCAACAGCTGAAGTGAAAGATCTTCGCCGCGGTTTGGACTAGGACTCTGCTGACCGCTTGGAGGATCCGCCAGAAGTATACTGGAAAGGCTGTCGAGGCCCAACGAGAAGCTCGCGATCGAAGCAAGCACACTTGATAGAATGATTGCTCGGCCAACAGAGTCACAGGCTGTTTGTTGATCCCGAATAGCATCCAACTTTAGATTATCCGATATTCACAACGTCAGGCTTCTCCGGGACGGCCTAGGACAAGAAATGTCCAAAAACACCAGTGGACTTAGGGGCTTTCTTAGATAATGGGTCGTAAGAATTCGTGATCTGAGAATAACATAGGAGGTGAACTCGTAGTCATGTCATCTTCAAAGCCCAGCCGTAAGAAGCTCTGGATTATTTTAGCGGTCGTGGTCGTTGCTGTGATTGTCGTCGCATCGGTTGCCTTCATCACACGCCTACCCACCTTCGCCCCACCCGCACCGAGCGGACCCAACGTGACGATCTGGAATGGCACCTTCTGTTCGGACAGTGGAAACTGTGGATACGTCCCGACCGTCAAGAACGTCACAACAGGGACCACGGTCACTTGGACGAATACTGGTGGAATGACACACACCGTGACGACGTGCGACTCGGCTCACTACAATTCAGCAGGCTGCCCGGCGCAGGATGCCGCCGGTCTCGACAGCTTCACTTCAGGCCCAATAGATTCAGGGAAGACTTTCTCGTACACGTTCACGACGACTGGAACGTACTACTACTATTGCACACCGCACCCGTGGATGCGAGGAGAGATAATAGTTGAATGAGTCGGACAGAGCCGGAAGAGAGTCCGGTTCATCCGTCAAGAACGAACCTACACAACCCCCTTTCCCCCGAGTTTTCAGATACCCTCGGCCTTCGAATGATCTAGTCTTTCGTGTTTTGAACGTGAAGTTGCTTTCTTGGGCCTTCGGCGGCTTTTGCGATCTTGTCGAGCGCTTCCTTGGTGCCCTCTTCGAGGCGGGACCTCACAAATTCCTGCGCAAAAACAGGAATTTCGGAAAATTGAATATCCCATGAAACCTCAATCTTCGTCTTCCTCGCTCCCAGCGGAATCAGCTCGATCTCCCTTGACCCTCGCAACGGTCCATCAATCATAATCATCTGTATCGACTCCTTCGGTACTAGCTCGATTCTCTGCGTACCTTTTCTTCCCATGAATCCAACCACGACCTCGCGCTCGACCAGATTAACCTCCTTCCGAATGTTGCGGATCGAGGCCAACCCACTCCAATATTCAGGGTCCCGGTCCACATCAGAGACAATGTCCCATACAACATCCCGGGACGCGTCTACTTCGCGGATATCATTGATTGTCACCATAGGATCGTCTCCATACCCCTAGCCGCTTCATAATATGGGCTTACGGGAGAAAGGCCACACCGTAACGGAAGTATTTGTGAAGCCAGAACACTGGCCTGCAAGCTCGAGAAGCCACAAGGTCCTCGCCGTTCCTAAGTCGATCCCCAACGACTCTCGCGTTTTTGGACATTTATAGGAAAGAGAAGGAAGTGGCCGGACTGAAGCCGCTTGTCGGTCCGGGACAAAGCGTACTCGGATCTCATGAGAGAGCTCTGGGGCTCGCCCGACGTCTGGAACGCTAAGAAGTCATACGTTGAAATCGCTTCGAAACTAGGCGTAGACGAGGAGACGGTCAGAAACAGGATCAAGCACCTTAGAGACAGCGGATTCCTGCTCGGCTATCGAGTCGTCCCGAACCCCGCCCTGCTCGGACGCGCGTTTGCCTCGCTTCGCATCGAGTTCAAAGACCGAGACTCTAAGCAGGCGGCAATCCCACGACTCGCCCAGACGAGTGGCGTCATCAACATCGGCAGCACCTACGACAGGAGCGTGCTGGTTACACTGTTTGCCGATGAAAACCAGGATTTCCCAAAGCTCATAGCTGATATGGGGATCAACGGCCAAATCTCATTAGTGCCCGGGCTCGGGCTTAGGACGACCAGCTTTCGCATGACCGGCCTGGACTGGGAGATAGTCCGCCTCCTGTTGAGAGACGCTGAGAGGAAGCTGGACGAGATAGCCAAGCAGCTCAATGTCTCCGCAAGGACCGTCAAACGGAGGCTCAACATGATGATGGAAGATGCGGCAATCTTTGCTATGCCCGTAGTTGATCTGAGAAAAACTGAGGGGATATCCTATCAGCTCAGGGTTCAGATTGAACCAGGTAAGAAATCCCAAGTGGAGAAACTTGTTGCCGCGAAGATAGGCAATGTTGTATTCCAAGCCTCTGATTCACAGAACGGTTCTATCTTTGGCTTTACTGGCGCAAACGTTGCTGAGGGAAACGAGATTCTCGAATGGGTCAAAGACCAGCCCGGGGTTGAATCTGCGACTATGAATATTGCAGAGAGCGTGGTGCATGCCTTCGACTGGCTGGAAGGTGAGGTCGCTAAACGTATACCGGCTCGTCAGGTTCAGCGGAACTCTGACGGTAAGAGAGAACGGACAATAACGGTGTAGTAGTCGAGGCGCTAGACCTGGGGTCCAGTTCCTGTAGCGGGCTGTTCTCGGGAATGGTAGTTTAATCGCATTGACATGAAGGTTCCCGAAACCACCATTCCGTAAATTCCAACAGCGACCAATAGATGGACCCACGCGACTGCTAGATTGCTAGTGTTGAGGGTGAGGAATCCGAGGATTATCTGGACCACGATCGCAAGAACCAAGCCTATCGAGAGGCCTTGCAGTGGCCTGAACGGTGGCTTCGAGGTCTGAGCAACGATTAAGGTGACTATTGCGAGTGCTAGGACTATGAACCCAGTAATTGCGTGAGGTATCCATGAGATATAGTCGAATGTTAGGAGTCCGCCGAGCGCGATCTGGATGAATACGAGGATCATTGTCACCCGAAACAGGTCTCGAACTTTCATTCTGCCTGCCTTTGCCTTTTGCGCAACCAGATTTAGCTTTAACTCATCCCCTAAGCTTGTTCGCGTTCTTGGACAATTTCCTAGGAGATGTCGTCAGGGGCCTCTGATCGTCGGATCCTGGCACTGTAGGCCCAACGCTTCCTGAGAAGCATCGAAGGGTCTCTAGCGAGCTGTCCAGAAACGCGACTAGTCTTAGGACTTCGCTTAGATAATCCAGGCTAATAGTTAGTTCCATGGGAACAGAAATGGAAAATGGCGATTATCGGAGGAGTGGGCAGAGGTGGACCCTTGTCTGGGTAGGAGTCTTCTTGGTAGCCATCACAACAGTAGTCGTTGCCCGCCTGCTGGTTCAGCCTGTGGGTTATCCATGGTATCCTTTCGGCTTCGGCTGGATCTGGATCCCCTTCGCATTCTTCTTCCTCTTCTTTGTGCTAAGATGGTTCTTCTGGCCGTGGGGATGGGGCTACGGTCGTGGACACTGGACCGGTGACAATGCCTACTCCATACTGAGAGAGAGGTTCGCCCGGGGAGAGATCACCAAGGAAGAGTTCGAGCACATGACACGCAACTTGCAAGAGCACGAAGGGACATGAGCGTGAATCCCAATGCCAGAGTCTTACTCACAGCAATTCTCGAACTGATAGTTGGCGGAGTCGTCGTGCTCGGCGGTGCTGCCCTGATCAGCTTCTCGGTTGATGCCACGGGCAAAGCCCTAGGGGTCATTCACGGGGCATTGGGGCTGGTGGGGCTCTCCGCAGGCGTACTACTGCTGGCAAAGAAGGGTATGGTGTGGACTCTGACTGTCTGGACTAACGTGTTGATCATCGTGTTCAGCACTGCATCCGAAGTCGCTCTGTTCGGTGCGGGCTCTCTTCCAAGCGACCAATTTGTCGATTCGATAACTGGCACGGCCTTGGCCATTGTCATCACCGCGGTGGTCATCGTTCTACTGATGAAGCCTGATCTGAAAGTGTTCCTGCGGAAACGGTAGGGAAAAGCTCCCCCTCTCTTTGATACGAGCAAGAGATGACTGAAGTCTAGTAATAACTTGAGGATTTCTCTATCGGAGTGCCGGTGATCCCGAGGGGCGGATCATAGAAGCCTTGTCTGCACTGTCGGCGAAGCTGATCAGGTACGTCACGATAACGGCCAGCAGGAACGCGTTCGTAAGATGCACTACGACGATAACACCTGGCCCAAGGACAAGAGCGAAAACCCCCAGAACTACTTGAACTACATAGTCGGCTATAGATGCTATGCCTACTCTGAACAGCGTGGATCTTGAGCCATATTCTCTCACCGCATAGACTGTCGCAACGATGAGCACTACGAATGTCAAGATTCCCCAAACTAAGTGATAGATGACCGGAAACTGCAGGACTGTAGCACTACCTCCTAGGATGACTTGGACGAACAGCATCATCCCGACAAGGTTCGCCAAGGTCCGACTGGGCTTCATGGTCCTAAGCCTGCCTTGCGTCAGCTAATAAATTGTGACGGGTCAAGATCGGGTATGTCCGGAAACTTCCGCCTTTCTGTCTGGTTTGGCCCGCAAACACTGATTTTTCTTCGAAGCCCGAGAACTAAGTCTTGACTTGGGTTTGTTAGCGAGAATGGTTAATACTCGAATCTAGGCTTCGAAAGGTCGATTTCAGGCTTCGCCAGGTGGCTCGCGCGATATTCGTCGCAATTCGAAGATTGCAATTCACAGCTTTGCTGTCTTGGAGAGCCATCTATTCAGCGGTCAAGGACAAGGAGCAGTCGGTTCAGCCGATCTATGGCGAGAGGTATCTTAGACGGCTACTCTGGTATCTTCTGGGCGGGACCCGTGGAGGGCCAAGCAGGGCTGAGATTCTCAAAGCTCTTCGCGAAAGGCCCTTGAATGCAAACCAGCTTGCTGGGGTTGTCCGTTTGGATTACAAGACGATCGAGCATCATCTGCGGGTCCTTGAAGAGAATGGTCTGGTGACCTCTTCAGAGAAGGGGGCGTATGGCGCGGTCCTGTTTCTCACGCCAACAATTGAGCAAGCGTGGCCGCTGGTGGAGGAGATTTGGGGCAGAATTGGAAGAACCAAGATAAGAGAAGCAGAAAGGAGAGAATAGAGGAATCAGAGTTTGAGCTTGGCGTTGTGGCTCGCGGCCGTAGTGGCCTTTGTTAACATAGCTATGACGCTGGTCCTCCTTGGAATCTATCTGGGGACCTATAGAAAGATCAGGTCCTCTTTCACCATGGGCCTCGTCCTCTTCGGAATGTTCTTTGTTGTCCTGAACTTGGCGATTCTGGTGTTCTGGCTCTTCCTCTACCAGAACTCTGCAGTAGCTCTCGTTGACCAAGCGTCATTCTACATGCTCCTCGTCAATATTGGAGAAGCACTCGCGTTGGCAAACCTGTTAAGAGTGACCTGGAAATAGACCGGTCTGCTAGAGCTGGCGCGATACATTTAGCTCGTGCAAGCTTGATCTTTCTCTGGATAGAATCTGGAACGAAAACTGGTATGATCTGGGAAAACCGTTAAAAGCGATTTTCTTGGAACGGAGCTTCAAGATTTTTCTTGAAAGGAGATAAGAAGGCTGAGAAAGAGTCTGAAGCCGGACAAGACGGCATTTCTCGAAGAGAATTCCTCAAGTACGGAGCGGGAGTCGCAGTAGTCGCGGTCGGAGCCACGGCCCTGATGGGTAAGATTCCACTCCCCTCAGAACAACCCAAGAAGACCCCTCCCGCAAACGACGGTTCAGAGCCGATCGTAGCCACGGTATCGGGAGATCAGGTGACCGTGATGAATGGACAGGTCATAGTCAAGACAAAGGACTCTGGCCTGGCCGCACTCATCGCCGAAAAAGTCAACAGCGGAGACTAACTCTTGACATCTCACCGAGAGGCTCCCAAGATCTCGAAGGACCCTGTGGCTGACAATACCGACCTCTACGCCTTCGTCAGCCCAGACAAGCCCGACACCGTCACGATCCTCGCAAACTATGTGCCACTGGAGGAACCCGCGGGCGGCCCAAACTTCAACGCATTTGGAGATGATGTGCTCTACGAGATAATAATCGACAACAACGGTGATGGAATCGAGGACATCACCTACCAGTTCCGGTTCAAGACGAAGATAGGAAACCCGGACACCTTCCTCTACAACACAGGACCGATCAGCTCTCTCTCCGACTCGTCATGGAACGTCAAGCAGTTCTACTCGGTCACAAAGGTTCGCGGACCGAGACGATCCGGCTCGTCAACCGTGCTTGGCAACAATCTCCCGACTCCACCGGTCAACATCGGACCAAGGTCAACCCCGAACTATACTGACCTAGCGAATGCGGCGGTCAATACTCTAAGCGATGGGTCGAACGTGTTCGCGGGGCAGCGAGACGAGGCGTTCTATGTCGACTTGGGGGCGAGATTTGACCTGGGGACACTCAGACCATTCCAGACTCTTCATCTCATGCTCCGTGGTTGGGATCTGGGCGTCGGCCAGTCGACGCAAAGCGACGATTCTATCCGGCGATGGCGACGATGATGATGACGGTGGGCCCGACGATGATGCTTCTCCAGGATTCCAGACCGGACCCTTCACGCAGGTATCCAGGCTCGGAATGCCTCTCATCAACGAGGTAGTCATACCCCTCGGAAAGAAGGATCTCTGGAACATGGTGCATCCCCGTTTCGACTCGCAGTTCCTCGCCTACTACCAGACTCCGGAACTCCAGAAGCTCCTCCCAGTCCTCTACCCCGGGGTCTTCCTTAACCTTGCCGCCTACAGCAAGGCCAGAGCAGACCTCGTCGCGATCCTCCTAACAGGCATACCAACGGGAATAATTTCTGGCTTCCAAAACTTCACAGGCGCACTCCAGGCCGACTATCTACGCCTCAACATGGCGATTCCACCAAACACCAGCAACCCAAGCAGGCTTGGCATCGTTGGAGGAGATCTCGCCGGATTCCCCAACGGGCGCAGGGTCCTAGACGACGTGATCGACATAGAACTCAGAGCCATCGCCGGGGCGACCCTTCCACTGGTCGACAACGCGTTCACTCCAGACGGAGCAGCAGGCTTGGTGGCTGACGGAGTCGATTCCAACCCAGTACAATCCCCGAACTCGACACCCTTCCTGTCAACGTTCCCGTATCTGCCCCATCCAGTAGCCGGATACGAACATTCCCACGACCCGTAGAGCAAGAAGCATGCATCATGTGGCCGCTGACGCCACCTGATCCGATCGTCGAAGATCACTCGCGCTTCTGAACTCGATTCGAGTGATTCTGGGGAAGCGACGCAAGTGTCGTCAGGCAGTCTTAGACGCTTAGGGAGAACCCATTGTAATGATCGAAGGATGATCCGTAATAGGTCAGTGTATCAAGCATGACTTCGGTTGAATCGTGACCGATAGTCCATGATGTTCGGGAGAGTGATTCCCGATCTTTTTTCAGCAGATGATTTTCCAAAACGAGAAAGTTCCACTTCCCACGGTCGTACAGGCCGATGATATTCCAGTGGCAGTCTGAGCAGGGCATCCTTTCGTTACGAATCTTTGACGGTTGGTCCTGGGCTAGAACCCTTCGAGGGCTGTGTTAATAGATCGCTCGGAAGTTGCTAGTTGCGGTAGATTTTGAGACAATTCACAACGCCCATGCTGGCAGTATTGCTCGTCATCGCTCTTGTCATCGGCGCTGTTGGAGGCTATCTAGTTACCACCAGTCTCAACAACAACGCCTTTTCCTCCTATAACGACAACTACGGCGGTGCTATCGATGACTCGCAGAACGGCTTTGTCACCAGCGCCCCACTCGTCGCGGGCTTCACCAGGAACCAGTCCACTGCACCCTTCACGGGACAGATAGCATGGTACTGGCTGGTTGGAGGCACCAACGCCTCCGTTAATCCGATCTACTTCTTCAACTACCAGAATGGAGCTCCAGTCCGGGGACAATATCCGATCATCGACGTAAAACCTGGCGTTACCGGTTACACTCACTTCTGGGAGATAAACAACGTCACGGTCCCGAACAACTACGCGGCTAATACGATAAAGTCGCTCACAACCCTCAACGGGGCAAGACAAGCCGGCCTCGTAACGGTCAAAGACGCCGGAAGATCCATCAACAGTCCCCTCGTCGCTCACAATATCAAGATCGCTGTCGTCAACGGCGAGCCCGAGTTCCAGTCGGTCTGGTACCGGACCGATCTAGCCACTATGGCGGTGTTTGAAACCAACCTTCCAAACGGAGCCGTGCCTGCCATCTCAATCTGGCTCATCCAGAGAAACGGCGACTCATGTCCACTTCTGGAAGCGCTCTGCAACAGGGATCTCAACAATGATGGTGATCTAAAGGACTCCAATGATCTCATCGACACATACCCCGGCCAGCTTGGCTATTCACCGCTCTGGGCAGTCTCGATACTCCACGTTTACAACAATACCTATCACCCGAACGGGGGACTACCATATCCAGTATCCACCTCAGGCGGATTTCCTTCACCTTTCCCACAAGACCCGTCAGTCGCCAGCGCCAATGGCATGTTCACATCCCTGAAACAGGCTCAGGCAGACCAGAGCAAAACAAACCCCACCTACGTCGACCTGACGTTTGCAAGCAGCAATAAGGGAGTCACGTTCACGGGAAACCTAGTTAACTGTCCCACGCTACCCTTGGGTGTAGAGCCCCCGGCCATCGCTTTCAGCTAGCACCCGCTGATGCAACGAGTCCTTGAATGCCTATTCTTGCCGTAGAGTCTAGACTCACAGGCCCGGAAGACTCGATAGACCTAGTTATCGTCCCAGAGTCAATAGTCTACCGAGAGTTGTTGCTTGGATCATGCTCTTGCCGCGGTCTCCTCTCCTGACCTCTACGAGTCCGAGGTCAACGAGGCCCTGAGAATCTTCCGCTCCTTGAATATGATAGCTCAGCAAGGGCTTACCATAGCCGGTCAGCTCTCTGAGCTCCTCTAAGCTTTCCACTTCTCCACCCTTCTTCTGCAATGCGTTTAGGGATGTCCAGCTTTGTCTGTGAAACCAGTCTGTCATAACTGAACTTCAGCACCGGCAACAACAGCTCTCCTTCTCTTTTCTCAGTATCCCGGCGACCCCCTCCAACACATGGGTCAGAACATCATTATTGGGAACGGCATGGGTCTCCACCTCCACCTTCAAGACGGATGATAGGTCCGCGGTCAGCTTCTGCGCGATCTGCTTATCGGATTCTAGATGAATCAGGTAGAGCTTGTGAACAGGAAGGGTTCTAATCCCGACAAGGACTGAATCTGTGTCCGGTCCCAGAGTGGCGATCTGCAAAGTATGCTTCGGCATTAGAGATCTTAACCCAGGGCGGACCATACAACTCACGATTTATCCTTACTGGGACCTCGTCCTAGATAGTCTCCGCGGCGCTCTTGATTTGTACCCTACCTCGAACGGTTGGACCTATCCCTGCATGCACTGGATCTCGTAGAGAGGCGAGTGCTCTCACAATTCGGTTCACGGGCGAATTGTTTGGCTAGTCCCGAATCGTACCCTCTACGATCCGATCCCTGCTCACTGGGAGGTTGCTTCGGCAAGCAATGGATTGACTGAGACAGACTGACTTGGCAATACCTCAAATTGACAACTCGATCAGACATCGTCTGAACAAGCATTGAAAGTTGCAAATCTCGTAGTCCCACTTGTTCTACTAGCAGCTCTATCATTGTTTGGACCCGTTTCACCGGCAGCGGCCGACAGAGGCCCACGAATGTACCAGTTCCTGGTCGGGAGTGGCCTCCTTTGCGACCTAGCTCCGGACGCCTGCCCTGACATTTCGATGGCTTCCAACGGTGATACCGTCAGCGTAAGCGGTGGCGGGACCTTCAGTCTCGCTCCCTTCGGGGCCACTGGTACCGGCAGTTTCATCCACAAATCCGCCTCGGGAGACGTTAGGGCCGAAGGATCATGGGTGGTACTAAGATTGCTGGCCTTCCATTCTTTCGGTGATGCGACGCCGCAGGGACTGCCTTCCAATCTTGAGGGAGGTCAGCTTGTCCTCCTCGTTCAGCTTCAGGTCAACGGGACTCCCGTGTTTAATGCGATCCTTAATGTGGACTGCGAACTAGGAACCCCACCGCCTGGGCAGAGCGAAGGATTTGCCCTCAGCGTTCAGAACGCTCTCAACTTCAACAAGAAACTCAGCGGCTTCACAGTCTTCATCCGAACCTAAGCTGTAGTGCAAGCCCACTCTAACCCCTCTTTTTTCCTTGTAAGGTAGGAGAGTAAGCGAATTAGCACAAGCGGAAAATTAACCACGCAACGACTTGCTGGCGCCGAGTGCGAGAACAGAGCCGAAATACGAAAGGCGAAGAATGAACCCCAATCGCATCTGTCGGGAGCGTCCTGTTTTGACGCTATTCTCTTCCGTGTGGTTATCGTTCCTACAACCTCTGACCGGCGCATTCCGAGCCGCGAGCAGTCGGATCCCACAAAAACCGTTACCTGCCGAAACTCTCCGGCAAAAATCTAGAAATTGCAGATGATCCTCGCGACAAAATAGTGTTCTTTGAGGCCTAGAGGGCCTAATCCGGACTCGGAGCATTCAGATCAGTACCTTCAGCTAGCCAATCTTTGCCTGGCAAGATCTACGATCTGCTGAAGGCTCCCCTTCCACCCACTGCCGGGCTTAAATCCGAATCCGCTGATCGTGGGAGAATATGGCCTCGCTCTCGACTGCAAAGGTCCTCGGTGGAGTTGGCGGAATTTTTGCTATCATCCCCGGCATCAGTCTCGTCGGATGGATACTGATTCTCGTTGCAGTGAAAGAAGTCTCGGACGTTTCTCAAGACAGGACTATCTTTGACGATGCTCTAATCGCGGGAATCACGGCCGTAATCGGCGCAATCACGTTCGTCGTCTTGCTCGCATCAGGCGCCTTCTGGGGGGTCATCACTCTTGGCGCGATAGATTTCGGAGTCTTCGGGGTCATGGGCGCGCTCGCGCTCCTCGGCACCTTCTGGCTCCTTCTGATAATATCATCGCTCTTTCTCAAGCGGGCCTATGACAAGATCGCCCAGCACCTCAACGTTGGCGCGTTTGCGACCGCTGGCCTCCTCTACCTGATCGGAGCCCTAACCGTGATCGTGCTTGTCGGATTCCTAATACTACTCATAGCAATGGTCTTCCAGATCGTCGCGTACTTTTCCATCCAGGATCAACCTTCACCCATACTGTATCCTGGGTACCAGCCACCCCAGCAGATGCCGACTCCCGTCCCACAGGTCATTCAGCCACAGGCGACCCCTCCTCAGCCGGCGCCAGAGTTCAAGTTCTGCTTCAAATGCGGCACTAAGCTCCCTGCCAGCGCGGTCTACTGTACCAACTGTGGAACCAAGCAATCGTAGCCATCATATCATACAGGTCCCATCTCTCGTGGCCGGGGGCGCGAGACACACAGATCAGCACAAATGCAACCACACATTTCAGACGTTTCCTCAAAATAATGAGCACTCCTGTACGTGGAGGTTATCAGCGCGGCTGTGGAATATTACGGTAGGAGGACGGAGGTAGGTTGCTACGGCGGAGAGAAGGAATATTGTCCTTGAGGTAGACCTAGCCCGACCCGTCCGGTCTGACGAGCTTGCCGAGAGGTTGTTGCGGACCGCCCTAGATCTGTCAGTGGTGATCGTGAGGACAGAGAAGGGACCTTTGCTAGGCTTTCGTCTCGGTCAGAGAACGTTCCTATACCTGGGCGAGGTCGTTGACCATCTCAAGTCGATAGAATGCGCTAGCCTGAGAGGCTAGACCCGAGGGTCTAGCGCAACATATGCGTGGGAGGGGCGTGCTTAGGCTGAGACAGTCCTGCTTCTGGGCCTTAGCCTCGAGTCGGTGCTTTTCTGGTAACTTCTTTCGTAGTCTCAGGAGTCTCGGAAAACAGATCCTTCGGCATCCCCGATAGGACGTCGGAGAACGCGTCCCTACCGGTCGATCCTGGGACTCCCGGACTGTGGGCTCTGATCCGATTGAAGAGGTCGTCTATCTTGTCAGCGGTCTTACCCTTCTCCTTGATAGTCTCATCAAGCTCCTGACCATCAGCCTCCAACCGCTGGACCTTGGCCTGTAAACCCTCGATTCCTTTCGAGACCTCCAGCATGCCACTGACCGTTGCCAGGGACGACTTCAAGCTGGACAGCTCCTTCTGAAGTCCCTGTCGATAGCTGCCGAGCCTGTCAAGTATAGGCTGGTAGAGGCGTAGAAAGTCGCCCATCAGATTCTCGAACTGCTTAATCGCGAGTGTATACCTATCCTCCCTCTTCTTCTCCGCGAACTGCTTCGCAGTCTGGATAAGCTTCTCCCGGAGAGTCACTCTCTCAATAACATCATCCAAGACTTCTCGTATATTGTACGAGTCGTCGAACATCGTTTCCCGCATACGGACCGAGTAGAACGCCTGAGCGAGCCCGCCTTAAGAAATCCGTCACCAGTGGTCTAATCGGCCGGTATCTCGTGGTTCCTGAGGTCGTGTCGTTGAGGGACAGTGGCGTATATTCGTCAGTCGGCTAGTCGCTCTTGGAACGTATCAGGGGGCGACGATTATTTCTGCTCTCATCCAGAGAGGATGGAAGTTACAGTGGTACTTGTAGACTCCGGGAGTGGTGAGCTGGACGAAGAAAGTATTACCGCTGTCCAGTTCTCCCGAATCAAACTTGGTCGCTCCGGGAGGGACCGATGTAGCGGTGGCAGTGTGGGGAGAGTCGTCAAGGTTCTTCCACTGGACGAAGTCACCCGGCTTGATGGTCACGTTCGACAAATGAAAGTTCAGCAAGCCGCTAACCGAGACTCCAAAAGGGATGTCCACGCAGGTGGCGGTCGGGCTTGGACAGACGATGGGCTTCGGCTTTGCAGGAAATACCAGCACGTAGAACATGGAGCCGCCGAGGGCAAGTCCTATCAGGAGGAGAGCCGAGAGGATAGCAGTGTCCGGCTGATACGCGGAGGAGGCCAATCTTCTCACCTAGTGTCCTATCGACCCCAAGGCAAGCACTACAGCCAGTACTGCGAAGAAGAGCGAGGCAGCGGCGATACCGACGATTCCACGGGGCTCATACTTGAGGCGCAGGAATACCATGGCCACGGCGAGGATCTGGCTCGCAGCGAGTGCTGCGATGGCTATGTTAGCGTAGATCGTGGTTAGGCTTAGAAGGTTCTTCGCGAGCGCCCATTCCAAGAGAGATGCAGCAACCAGGTAGGACCAGACCGCTATCGGGGTTGTGTTTTGCATTTTTCTCACAGCAAGTAGAAGAGGGGGAAGATGAGGAGCCAGACGCTGTTCACGAAAGACCAGTATAGGTTGAAGTTCTCCACAGTCCCATAACGTTCGGCTGAGAAGCCGCCGGTTGCCGCCCTCTTCATCAGATAGATGATCAGCAAGAGTCCGGCAAGGACATGAGCGCCGTGTATCCCGGTCGTGACGAGGTAGCTGCTCACAGGTAGCCCAATTGGCGAGCCGGGCACCAAGTTAGCTATGAGACCATACCACTCGCTTCCCTTTACCCCGAGGGAAATGAGTCCCAGCAGAAAAGTCGCTCCCAGCCAGCCGATCAGGCCTCGCCTGTTACCCGCCTTTATCGATTGAAGCCCGAGATAGGCCGTCAGGCTGCTCGTGATGACGATGAGGGTGTCGACAGTTCCAAAATTGATGTCGTGAAGAACCCCCGGGGCTGGCCAGTAAGGAAAGTTGACTCTAATGAACGCGTAGCTTCCCAAGAGGACGCCGAAGAGAACCGCCTCGGACCCGAGAAAGGTCCACATGGCTAGCTTGTCCTTCGGAACCCTGCTGAAGGGCCACCGTTCTCCCTCGGGCTCTTCTGGCAGCCTGAACTTGCCGCGGTAGTCATCCCAGGCCCATCCGCCAACCCCCCAGGCGAGAACGGCGAGACCAATGATGATGACTGGAAGGCCGAATGCTAGGCCTGCCATACTGACAGCGAAGCCGAGGCAGAGAAGTATCGGGCGGGTACTGAGAGGACTAACCTCGTGAGCGGATTCGGATGCCGAGTGGGATACACCGTTGCCCAGGCCGTTGCCTAAGCCGTTTCCCAGTACACTAGTCGGACCGCCGGTCCCATGGGGCATGGTCGTCCCGCTCGTCCATTCTCTATCTGTCGAATTCCAGGGATTTGCGGGGGCAGGCGGACCCTTCAGGGTCTTTAGCATGTTGTAGACGAGGAGTATCTGGGACGGGATGAAGATGTATGCTCCCACCGTCGCGACGAAGTTTGCCGGAGCCCACGCCGCTACGTTGTAGGTAACGATACGCCTCGGCATGTCTTCCAGATAGAACATTGGGAAGAAGATGAGGTTGAACCCGACGAAGGAGAGTATGAAATGCGTCTTTCCAAGGGTCTCGTTATACATCCGTCCAGTCATCTTGGGCAGCCAGTAGTAAATTCCCGCGAACAGGCCGAACTCCGAGGCTCCGACCATCACGTAGTGAAAGTGTGCTACGACAAAATACGTGCCTCTGAGGGCAATGTCCAGCGCCAGTGATGAGTTGAAGACGCCTGAGAGTCCGCCGATGACGAATATGACGACGGAGCCCAGCGCGAAGAGCATCGGGGTGGTGAGTCTGATCGCTCCCCTGTACATTGTTCCTATGAAGGACAGCATCAGAATGCCGAATGGGACTGAGATCGTCTCTGTGTTGATGGTGAAGACCTCTCGCTCTGTCAGGCTTATCCCCGTCAAGAACATGTGATGACCGTAGACCATGTAGCTCAACAGTACGACAATTCCGACGGCGGCGAACAACGGCTTCCTCGCGTAGACTGGTCGTCCGGAGAAGGTTGCGATTATGCCGGCTACTATGCCGAACGCGGGCAGGAGGACGATGTAGACTTCGGGATGGCCAAAGAACCACCAGACGTGGTCCCAGAGGATCGAGCCTCCGGCTGTGGAGGTGAAGAAGGAGGTTCCGAGAAGCCGGTCGGCCTCGAGCATTATTAGACCTGCGATGAGGGAGGGGAAGGCCCAGAGAAACTGGAGCATCGTCCAGAAGGTGAACATTGTAAACATTGGCAGCTTGACGAAGCTGACACCGGCCGCTCTGTGCCAGAGGATTGTGACGAGTATGTTCACGGTGCCGACGGTGTTCGATGCGGCTAGGACTATGAGGGCCGCGGCTCCCAACGTCTCGCCGGACCCGGGGCTGAACTGGAGCGAGGTGAGGGGAGAATAGTTCGTCCATCCTGAGGCCGGAGATCCTCCGGGAACGAAGAAGCTGACAAAAGCGGTTATCCCGCTGAAGACATACATCCAGTAGCTCGTAGCGTTGAGCCGGGCAAAAGCGACGTCGGCAGCCCCTATCTGGAGAGGAACGAAATAGTTTGCAAAGGCAATTCCCAATGGCGACAGGAACCAGAGTACCATGATCAGACCATGCATCGTAACCGCCTCATTGTACTGCGGGGGCTGAAGGAAGGTCTCAGACGGGACAGCGAGCTGGGTCCGCATAAGAAAAGCGAGAATCCCTGCCAAGAAGGCGAAGTAGAACGATGTTACCAAGTAGAGGATTCCGACCTCCTTGTGGTTGGTTGTGAAGAGCCATCTCTTCAACCAGACCGTGTTCAGAGCATACCCTCCTTAAGTCACGAATAGCTTCGCGATCATGAAAGCGTGCCCGTTTCCACACAGCTCATAGCATTGTATCCTACATCCTGCAGGGCTGCTACATTTGCCAGCGGGAACACTGAACCAGATGAGATTGTATCTGCCTGGGATTGCGTCTGCCTTTACCCGCAGATCCGGAATACCGAAGGAGTGGAAAACATCGATCGATGTTATGTTCAGAATCACGATCTTGTCGTGTTGGACGGTCAGCGCGGCGGCAACACCACAACCACTGGTGCAGTTGAAGCTCCATGAGAAGCGTTGAGCAGTAACGTTGACGTGTAACGCATTCGGATTATTCCAGCCACCGGGTGGGTTGTTGTAGACGCCTATGGCCGTGAAGCTTGCATAGGCCGCGCCAGCGAGCACGGAGGCCATGACTATGACGATCAGGAGAACGGTCCGAACAGGAATCTTCCCATTCTCATCATGATGGACGGGAGCAGTACCTGGTCTAGCCCTGTACTTTGTAGCGAAGAAAACTAGCGCTCCTATCGTTATTGCGCCGGCGGCGACGGCCAGTATCCAGTACAGGTTGTACAGAGACTGCCAAGTATCAGCCGTGGGCGCTGAGATCGCCAGCAGACCGCGCCTCAGAAGAATACTCTCCCCGCCCCGGTCGAGTTATAAGCTTACTGGGATAACCGGGACTTGCTCACTGAGCTAGTACGAACGATTAAGTGATTAGACTATGACCGCTTCGATCTTGCATCGCGTGGTAGAGTGCATATACTACTTCGGGATGGAAGTCTTGAGGGGTCCGGCGAGGCATGCTGACCGGCAAGGCCCTGACGATTCTCACAATTTCAATCACCGCACTCTTCGGATTCATTACATTACCGTACCTACACTTGCCCAACACAGCCTTCAACGTGTCCTTCGCACAGAGCTGTGAAAGACCCCCAGGCTACGTTCTGATGATTCTTGACGACAATGGATTCAACAACAGCCTCCACAGAGGCGAGCCAACCATCGAACTCCAACGAAACGACACCGTTAATATTCTGGTCTGCAACCTTGACCCAGTACAGTCACACGGCTTCGCCATCGATCACTACTTTGCGGTTGGCGTGACGTTGAGACCGGGAGAAGCGTACAGGGTCTCCTTCGTCGCTAGGGACCCCGGCAGCTTCACAATGTACTGCAACGTATTCTGCACAGTCCACACATTCATGAAGGGCAGACTAGTTGTGAACTAACCGAAGCTTTCACCTCCCAAACATGAACTACCATTATATACTCTGAGAGTTCGGTCTCGCCTAGGAAGATGTCGCAATCCCAGACAGCATCATCTACAGGACGCACAGCTTTGGCATTAGGAGTCGTCGCACTGATCATCGGTGCCTCTGCCCTGGGCTACGCCGTGTACCTAGGTCTGAGCCAACTGCCATCCGAGCTCTCCGCGGTTACTGCAAATGTAACATGTTCGACGAGTCAGCCATGCGCAAAAAAGACCGTCAGGGTCGATTGGACGCTCGACGACAGTGGTCAGGATAGATTCAACCCGCAGTACATCACTGTGCTTCAAGGCGACAATCTGACTATCATGTTCATCACCAACGACACCACGGATGCTCACACCTTTACCCTCTCCTTGGGACTTCGGGGTTTTTCCAGCAGCGCACTATTCCAACTGAATAATAGTTGGACGGGCTTGTCAAGCGGTGATTTCATCACGCCTGGTACGCCTGGGTACAACCTTAATTTCACAGGAAAGCCTGACGGCTGCAGAGACAATGGCGACAACCCAGTCGCATGCAACACGCAAAAGATGGATGACACAGCAAATGGAGGCACAGGTCCTAACGGGGCCTGCAACAATACCCTTGAGAATCCTCCCACTTCAACTGCGCCGCCATGCAATCTCTGGTCCATCGGCTACCTAGGCGTCGTCACCGTTCCTGGCGTCTACGAATTCCACTGCTTCTACCACCAGAAAGGCGGCATGGTCGGCTACATCACTGTCCTACCAAACAAGGGCTTCTCCACATAAAACTACCTCCAATTTTTTTCGTTGCATCAAGATCATTCCGTAGCTTAACCGGGCAGCGATGAAAGCTGCCAAGCCGAACTATCCTCGGCTTGGTCAAATCTCGTTCGACATCACGACCCTTCGACTCGCGCATCTGCAATCTTTGGATCCAATTGGCAGTAGGACCCTCTCAATCATATCGTCACAAGTAACCCCGAACGAGGCTGTAAATCCATACCCTAGGGACAGCACATCATCCGACTAGGTCGTTACGAGGCACGTACCGGTCTCCTGAATAAGGCTAATCAAGCTATCCTAGTCGGACCTTCTCGTAAGGAAAAAAATGCGAAGTCGCAAACTATTCGTGACTGCAGCGCTCATATTAGCTGTGTTTGCACTCGGATTACCCTCAACAACGCCCCGCGTCTACGGGCTGGCCACGCCATGCTTGACAGCGCATCCCTGTGGGATCGCCATACTCTCACCGGGTCCTGGTGCCACTATAAACAAGAATGCGGATGTGAACCCGTCGTTTATCGTCTCCTTCTTGGTTCACAACATCACAATCGTAAATCCCGGAACAACTGGCGACGTCAACACAACGATCGGTTCTGGCACTAGTGGTCACAACGAAGGCCACATCCACGTATTCGTCGACAACGTTTACACTACTATCTGGGCGAACCTCAATGGGATTCCATTGACCCTAACTCCCGGATCCCACGCAATCCGGCTAGATCTGGTAAATGACCTTCATCAGGAATTCAGCCCTGGAATCAACGCTTCCACGACTGTGAACGTCGTCGACCCGCTCCAGAGCAACGCCAGCAACGCGATGTACTTTAGTCTCGGCGCCCTAATAGTCTCCATAATAGCCGTCATACTCGTGGCGTACGTTGCATTCAAACGCAAGCCAAAAGCGTAGAGGTCGCCCTCGAGCGAGGGCGGACCCCGATTTTTTTTGAAGAATAGTCCCAAGCCAGAAACAATCTTTGTCTTACTCGTAGGATTCATGTTCCTCCAAACCATTCATTTCTCTCCACCAGTAGCCAATGCAAGCGGCTCAACGTATGCGGTTGGTATTGTCGACGACGCGTTTGAGCCTCTTCACATCAACGTAACAACCGGAACCACAGTGACTTGGACATACGTCAGCACGGGACATGAGATTCACACCGTGACTTCACCGTACGGAACCAACCAGACTCAAACAGGCACCCCTCTCATCAACAGCGGACAACTATCCCCCGGCCAAAGCTTCAGCTATACATTCGACCAGCCTGGTTACTTTCCCTACCAATGCCAGGTTCATCCGACAATACCTAAAATGAATGGCTGGGTAATGGTGACTGGAAATCCGGTCACTCCGCCTTCTACGAACAACGGTCCAGGCAACTCTTGGTTGTTGCCAGCAGTAATAGTGGCCCTCGCAGGAACCTTGGCTATAGTCACATGGACATTGGTCAGACACGGGCGTCACCACAAGGTCTCAAACCAGTAGCGATCCTCTGAAGAACGATCCGGGCGCTCTAGTCTCAGAAAAAAAGCTCCCCGGGTTGAGGAAGAAATGTATAGCGATTGTTTATTAGAGCGGTTTTGCGCCCGCCCTCACACGTGAAGAAAACATGCACCACAGTAGGGTTGTACACTTTGAGTTACCGGCCGACAACGTAGAGCGTGCCAAGACGTTCTACAAGCAGGCCTTCGGGTGGGATATCAGCCAGTACCCTGGAATGGAATACCAGGGGGTAGTCACCACGGCCACTGACGACAAGACCCGGATGCCCAAGGAGCCTGGAGCCATCAACGGCGGAATGACAAAGCGCAACAATGAGGTCAAGAACACCGTCATTACAATAGACGTTCCGGACATTGAGGCGACGTTGAAGAACGTTGAGAAGCTGGGTGGCAAGATGGTTCAGAAGAAGCAGCCAGTTGCTGACATGGGCTTCACAGCCTACTTCAAAGACACGGAAGGAAACATCGTAGGCCTCTGGCAGAGCGCACGCCGCACGTAGACAGATTCCTAAAGGGTCGGCCGGACCCATCTTTTTCTAGCGCCAAACTTGTCCCGTCAAAGGGTTAGTAGGCTATAATCCTATAAGCTTATAGGAGAACATCATCGTAGTAAACCTGGTGACTGTCGATCGCAAAGACGACGATACAAGTGGACGAGGACATAGCAAGACTCCTCGAGCATCTCAAGAGGGAGAGGGCTTTGAAGAGCTATTCAGATGCTCTTCGAGAGATCCTAAGCGAGAGCAAGACTCTGAAGAGATCTGAGCGAGGAAGCCTGCCGAGACTCAAGCCCTTCTCGAGAGAAAAAATTGACCGTTTTGATTGATTCCTGGTCCTGGATAGAATATTGGAAAGGGAGCCGGTATTCCGAGAAGGCCGCCGAGTACATCGAAGGCACAGACACGGCCGTGCTGTCAACGGTCAACTTGGCTGAAATCTACTTCTCAGTCCTAAGGGACTATGATGAGAAGAAGGCTAGAGAGAAGGCTGACACTGTCAGAAAGAGATGCTTCCTCATACCGGTAGATGAGCAGATTGCTGTTGACGCTGCACGGCTCAAGCACAGCCTCAAGCTCCCCCTAGCCGACAGTATAATCCTCGCAACCGCCAGAACCAGAAATGCGAAGATAGTCTCAGGGGATAAAGACTTCAAAGGTCTCCCAGACACACTGTTCATAGCAGATTAGAACTCTAGCCTAGCGCACGCCGCAAGTAGACACTATTTTGATGGGTTGGCCGGACCCATTTTCTTTTTCGAAACATCACTCTCACATCATGAGAGAAAAATTCTTTCTGCGTTCATATTGGTAACGGCTTTGGTAAGCATGAATGATGACGCGGATGGTAACAGGTGGGTGCCTCCAAGGTTGCATATCACACGAGCGTCACCGATGACCGATCCCTGATGGATTGCTAGGGGAGGTAACCATTCGGAAGAGCAGAACTGGCCCAAGAGATGATCCAGATATTTCGAAGAATTTTCCCTCTATAGAGCTTACCGAAGAGAAGCAAGAGATGCTGTCGTTGGCGTTCAAGTTCGTCTCGCCTGGGAAACCGCTACTCCCCGTCCGTATGACCGCGCCTGAGGTCGAGAGTACTTATCGTGCGTCCGTGGTTGCAGTCTTGCGACCGGAACGGTAGAGGTACACCGAACTTGCCAAGACCCACAGAAAGAGGAGCCCAAGGTATCCGAACCCCAAACCGGGAACGACGACTCCAAAGGCGATAAGAAGCAGACCAACACAGTCGACGGCGATGAATGCAAGTCCTACGTACGTGACCCAGTTTGGAAAGACCCTGCTCTTCCACATCGAGCCACTAAAGAGCCCGATGGCAAGAGGTGCACCGATGAATAGGGCAAAGAATGCCTCCTCCTCGGCTTCCAACACCTGCTCGGAGACGAGGGCTGCGGCCTTGTCAACCGCGGTCACGGTCGAGTTGTTGTAAATACCTGCTAGGGTGGCCCTCGCATCCAATGCGATCAGGTTCACGACGACAGGGACCATAGACGCAATTATTGAAAAAACCACTGCAGCTGTGGTCAGGACACTGTCTCTTCTCGGAAGGGCGGCACGTAGTGATAGGACGAACAATACAGCGAAGATCCCAGAAAATGTACTCACCACCCCGAAGAGGATGGCCACTCTACCGTCGTAGTTCGCGAGACTCTCTGCCGCGGTCTCGGCAGTGTCAGGTATGAAGATCCTGGCGATGTATAAGACTGCAAAAAGCACTCCGAATAGTGCTCCGAGCCTCGACACCCGATCCTTTCCCTGACTCCCTGATGTTGTTTTCAATATTCTCTGACCGGCTGCCCAGCGGAAGGTCCTCCGCCTGTTTGACCTTGGGGTCAAGCGAGGACGTTGCGCACGGTAAATATGACTTGTTATTTTCTAACACTTTTTGTGTGACCCTACTGGTCATAGGTCACCATTTGTACTCGGGCACTACGTCTTGCTAGATTGCGAAACGAGGAGGTTTCAGGTCATACAGTGCCCGCTGCTAGTGCCGGTTCGTTTAGAGTCTCCCTAATTTCGTTCCACCAATCACGAAAGTTTTGAACTGTCCCCTCTGGGTTTCCCTCGAAAGTAAAATGCCTGACCCCTGGCAGGAGGATTGTGCGGTTGTGGGGCAGTTCGTCCGCCCAGCGCATGTGCCATTGTTCCCTGGTCATAGCATCCTTCTCTCCAAACTGGATCAGCACAGGCTTGTCCCGGAAAGCGGGGAGAACCCGGTCAAGTGCCTCTTGAGTGGCATGATCCAGGAAGCTCGCGTAGAGTTTCAAGGTCCGGTTTCTCGAGTTTCTCACTTTGAAGGGTAGAGTGTACTGGCCTCTCTCGGCCTTTGTCAGCGCTCGCGTTCCGAGGGCCATCTTTGACCCCATTGACCATGCGAGAAAGTTTGTGTATCTGTTCACAGCCCGGAAGACTCGACTGGTGAAGACGCGTAGAGGCCAGACTACCATTCTGTAGGGTTTGATAGACCAGCCGAATGTTCCTCCAACGACAAGGCCAAGAACTCGATCCGTGTGATCCGACAATGCAAGCACTACGGTGGGTCCGCCTCCATCATTCGCCCAGGCGACAATCCTCCGCAAGTCTAGAGCTTCCACAAACTGCTCCAGTACATCTGCCTGCTCCTGTAGGGTGTAGCGATAACCGTCCACTGCTTCGGAAAGACCGTAGCCTGGAAGGTCCGGCGCTACGCATCGAAACTCGTTCTTCAACTGTTGGATATGGTACCGGTAGGTGAAGCTCCATCCGGCCCCGGGGTGAACGAAGAGAAGGACCGGAGCATCCCTAGGACCCTCGTCGACATAATGCACGCGATGACCATCCAGAATCATCCATCTATCCTCGAAAGGATACAATTGCGAGTCAACCCAATCAGGTCTACGAATATCTGTGGACCATATTTCGCCGTCCGTTTTCTTCCGGATGTCGAAGCCTGAATGACGCTTCGCCTCTCTCAACCCTGCCCGATTCAGCTGATCGGTTTGTTCCGCGTTCATGTATGATAAGAGGACGAGACATGATTTAGTCGTGTGTTAGGCTCTGGTTTCGATTTAGGGAAGGCGCACGAGATCGGCCAAGCAAATGAACAGCAAACTGACAGAAAAAGGGAGAGGCCTAACTTCAGAGTTAGGCCGTTCAGCTGCTCAGGCGTGCAGAGTCACAGAGTAGGTCCCGGTGGTGCTAGTCGGACCGGTAGCCGTGAACTGGAAGGGTCCAAAGCCATGAACGTCTTCTAAACCACCAGTCCCATTATTGACGACAAAGCCACCAGCCCCGGTTCCGCCAACACCAGTGCTATGACCCGTAACGACCAGGGATCCCGGTGCGCCGTCTAATGTTCCAGTAAACGTTCCTGTGTCGCTTGCGATGAATGAGCCGTCCGGATGAATTATCTCGGAGCCTTGTGCGATTCGCGTTCCTACGAAACTTCCCGCGAGGGTCGCCGTTTCGTTGACCGTGATGATCGTGTTGCCACCAGCGGCAGCAACGGAGAGAACCGTGAACGATGCGGTGAAGGTTCCAGTAGCGGTCCTGGGGGGACTCGCGTGCGCGAATGGTGTAAGGAATGTCAGCAGTGCGAATGCCAATAGGAGTATTGTTTTCATTTTCTTCGTCGTATGTCCTTCGAGCGGTCTCATTTACTCCCGTGTTAGGTCCGACTTTCGATTTAGGGAGGTTTTTCTATGAACACACGGCCTCGATGAGGTGTGGACTCGAAAGATTTTCGACTCTTAGTTGCCCTTCACGAGAATGCTCGTCAGAGCTACAGGTCCCTCGGCCAACGCGTCTCCCTATCAGCCCCAGCAGCACGCGATCGACTGAAACGCCTCGAGAACCGTGGAATCCTACAGGGATACTGGCTATACGTGGACCCGAGCGCCTTCGATCGAGAAGAATTGATGCTTTTCTACAAGGGAGACTGGAAGCGCGAAGACGCGCTCAAAGCCCTCGCAGCAGACGATGTCGCCTTCGTTACATGGAAGCTGGACGGAGGCCTGTCTGTACAGATATGGCCACACGATCGCGGAAAAGCAGTCAAGGGTCTAACTTCTGTACTCGGAACTCGACCGTCCGGGCAGACTTTCACAGAGATTCAGCGAAAGCTTGAGATCTCGCCCGTCGACTGGCGAATCATCGATGCTCTAGTCGACAATCCGAGAATGCCCTTCGAAGCCCTCACAGAGAAGACCGGGCTGAGCCCGAAGACATTGAGGAAGCATCTCCAGTCATTGATCCGGAACGAGACCATCTTCATCATGCCATGGCTTGGCTCCCTTGCAGACTCTGGCGAGGTCGTCTACCACCTCGCAGTCACGGGGAAGGTCAGCCTCAGCGAACTCCGACATACACTCGGTGAAGCTTTCCTGGTAGGCGACACTCAGCAGCCCCCGATGAAGTATCTGCTGTGCAGAGCCAGCGACCTGGCCGATGTCACCAGCCGGACCCAGGCCGCCAAGAAGATCCCCGGAGTCGAATCTGTAGAAGTGACCTTGAACCGAGAGCTACTTGTCGCAACCGATTTTGTCCACTCGCTCGTCCGGGAGAAGATCAGAGAATGGGAGGAAACGCGACGCCGCTAGCGCCACACATGCATGGAACCTAGTAGCGAGACGCGGCGACACCCGGAAAACAGGCCCCAGTCTCCTATGACCGACCCAGAGCCTGGGAAAACGGCTCTCCAATAGCGTTCCAAATGCTCGTTATCCTTGCGGTTCCTGCTCGTTTCCAGCCCCTCCCAGAAGCGGTCTATCGATTCAAAACAGCCCCAAACCTGGAAACCAAGCCCAGAATCAGAAAATCTTGTCCCGGACCCCCCCTCCCCCGGGGGGGTGCATCGCGGATCACCGGGCACTCTTTGGCCTACTGGTTTCCCGGACTCTGCAACCTAAAGTTTGTAGTATCCGCTCGTCAGTTCAACGATTCTCCGTTGATCCTAACTCCGACCCTCTTCTCCACACTTCCAATTCTCATCGCCTCCTGTCGATGCTTCTTGAAAACACGAACAATCCGATCCGCTTGATCATCGGGGCAGATCACCACCATCCCTATTCCCATGTTGAACGTCCGATACATCTCGCGCTCCGACACTCGTCCCTCCTTCCTGATCAGCCGGAAGATTCCCGGCGGCTCCGGTAGATTGTCCAGATCGGCGCCGAGCCTGCCCAATCCCAGAACTCGTTCCAGTTTCAAGAAGGCCCCGCCGCCCGTAATGTGCGCAAGTCCATGTATCTCCGCCCTGCCCATCAGCTCTCTCACGGACTTGACATAGATCCTCGTGGGCTCCAAGAGCTCCTCTCCAACGCTCCGTTCCAGACCAGACGGCTTGTCTCTTAGACCGTGTCTCTTGAGGAGAACCTTTCGCGCAAGGCTGAGCCCGTTCGAATGAATCCCCGAACTAGCAACACCAACCAGACAATCGCCCTCCACAACCCGGTCGCCTAGAATCAGCTCTTTCTTCTTGCAAACTCCGGCCGCAAATCCGACAAGATCAAAACCGCCATCCTGCGCTAGTAGCTCCGGGACGATCGCTGTCTCTCCACCGACAATCGCCATTCTCGCCTCCTTGGCTCCCTTGACAAGGCCAACAGCCACTTCCTCGACAATCGAACGGTCCGGCCTACTCATCGCCATGTAGTCTAGGAAGCTTATCGGCTCCGCGCCCGTGCAGATCAGATCATTGGCGCACATCGCCACACAGTCAATCCCGATCGTATCATACTTCCCCATCAACCGTGCGACGAGAACCTTAGTCCCAACACTATCAGTATGAAGACTCAACACTCGGCCATCGCCCAGGTCCACAAGCCCTGCATAGTGGCCTATCGGAAAGAGCGGCCAACCAACCCGTCCCCTCCGGGTCTGGAAGGTTGACTCCAGCCGTCTCGCCAGAACCCGATGTGCCTCCCGGACGTGCCTCGAGTCGACCCCTGCCGTGGTGTAGGTCATCCGAGGCCGGGCCAAGTCTACAGCTTCAGTCCAGTCAACCGCTCATACGCGATGATGTACCGTCTGCCCGTCTCTTCGACAAGCTCCGATGGCAGATCAGGAGGCCGAGGCGTCGGCCGGCCCTCTCTCCTCGCCTCGTCAAGGGTCTTCTTGTAACCCACCTTGCCCAGCCAGTCGCGGATCACCTGCTTGTCGTAGCTCTCCTGCGTCTTTCCGGGCGCGTACTCGCTCGTCGGCCAGAGCCTGAACTCGTCCGGTCCAATAGAATCAGCCAGGACAATATTCTCCTGCTTGTCAAAACCAAACTCCAACTTCAGATCCGCGAGGATGAAACCTGCACTCTCCGCCCGCTCAGACATCCTCTTGTAAATCTCAAGAGTTCTTTTCCTAACCTCGCCCAGCTGACCAGCGTCTAGCCAGCCTTCTTCCTCGATCTGTTCCAGCGAGACCGGCTCGTCCTTCACATCTGACTTTGTGGTGGGGTCGAAATACGGCTCGGGAAGCCTCGCCGCCAGGACAGGCTCGACTGGCAATGAGATTTGTCCCTTCTTCAGTTGAGATAGTCAAACCAGAACGCCGCCAGCTTACACAAGACCTCGCCCTTTCTCGGGATCGTCGACGGCAACACCACATCGTACGCGGAGACCCGGTCCGTGAAGATGAACAGCAGCTGATCATGTCCGAGGTCATAGACATCCTTGACCTTTCCACGCTTGAACGGGATTGAGGGATTCTCCATCGACTCTTGCATCTTACAATTGTCCACTCCGATACTGTGAGAGTTTCTTCGAGACCTCAGCATCCGACAGGGCCAGAATCTCTGCCGCCAACAGTCCAGCGTTCGTTCCATTATCTAGCCCTACAGTTCCGACAGGGACCCCGGAGGGCAGCTGGACTATTGCGAGGATCGAGTCCAGATTCAACTTCCCAGAGACAGGCACACCAATGACGGGCTTTGTCGAGAGGGATGCGACGAAGCCGGAAAGAGCTGCGGAGAGCCCTGCTATAGTGATGAACACGTCAGCCTTCGAAGTCTCAACATACTTGTCAAGTTCCTTATGGTTCCTATGGCTTGACAAGACCTTGGTCTCATATGGGACTCCAAGCTTGTCAAGAACAGTCTCTGCCTTCTTGGCGATCTCACGGTCACTCTCCGACCCCATCAAGATGCTCACACTCTTAGTCACTTATGGCACCGTATCACACGAGACTCTGTCACGACCATGTCCACTGGTACATCAAACTGATCTCGCGGGACGCGGGTGATTAGCTGCAGGTTGAATGCCAAGCCGGCCGACCGCACATGCGGGGGCAGCTTCTTGATCGCCCTGTCGAAGTATCCTCTTCCCCAGCCTAGCCGGTACCCTTCCCGGTCCCAGACGATGCCCGGCACAAAGATAACGTCTACCTCGTCCAAGCTGACCGGACGGACAAACTCCTGCTTGGGCTCGAGAATCCCAAAGGTCCCAGGGGCTAGCTCCTTTCCTAGGTCCTTGATTTCCGAGAAGAATAGTTCGACATCGCCCTTCTTGACAACAGGGACGAGGACCCGTTTGCCCTGGTCCAGAGCAGTCCTGATCAAGACTCTGGTATCGACCTCTGTGTCCTTGTTTACATAACAAGCGATTCCTCTAGCACGAACGTACTCGTGAAGGTGCAACACTTGATCGGTGGTGTCTTGGCTCTTCTGCTCGACTTCGCCGATTGACTGTCGATCTCTGAGACGTAGAATGTATCGTCTCAGATTCTCCTTCTCTACGGCAGTCTGCGCCTCACCCAATAATAACGCACCAGTCTCTTGAACGCGGCACGATCAACGATGAATCGTCTCGCACCCTATAACGCCCGCTGCAGCTGAAGATACTCGCTCTCAATCTTCCCGCCCGACCCCATGTACAGTAATGCTCCCGGCGCTAGACACTCCAGATACGAGAAAGTGTACACCGTCATCTTATGCTGGCCAAGCT
Source organism: archaeon 13_2_20CM_2_53_6 (assembly GCA_001915065.1). Classification (GTDB taxonomy): domain Archaea; phylum Thermoproteota; class Bathyarchaeia; order 40CM-2-53-6; family 40CM-2-53-6; genus 40CM-2-53-6. Next base: position 30,995 of record MNDT01000019.1, read on the forward strand.
TCTTCGCCCAGCTTGACGCTTGGCTGATCATGGTCCGCCCGTAGCCTCTGCCTCGATATTCCGGAACGACAAAAGTTCCCCGAAACCGGGCCTCTCCAGTCCTATAGTAGTCAGGGATCAGTCCAGTCAGTCCGACGACACTTTTTCCCACAGATCCCGAAAGCCATCGTTCGCCTTTCTTCAGCCCTTCCTTGAATTTTTGGGCAATAGCTTCTTCGCCTCCCTGCTCCTCGGTTCGCCAGTCCCAGTACGGACGGATAGATTCGACATAGACTTTGGAGATTTCTGGAGCCGTCTTCTCGGTGACCTCCCTAATCTCGACCTGCTTGTTTTCCTTCTCAGACGTCCCTGCTAGATCCCACGTTATCCTGAAGTCTCTTCGGACGGGTCTGAACCCGAAGCTCTTGTAGACATCCACATACGGCTGCATCGAAGGCGTGGTTGCTCTGAGGAACTCAGGACTCTTTGTCTCGACATACTGGAGTGCTCTGCTGAGCAGTTTCTCAACAGCGTAGACTCGAGACAGGGCGCGCTTGGCCGAGAGGTATCTTACGACCAGCCAGTTCTTCCGGGGGAGGCTTGTGACGGCCACGCAGCCAACAATCGACCCCTTGTCTTCAGCGACAAAACAACCCATAGGGTCAAAAGAGTCAGACGTCAGAGCAATCGTCGTTCCTGCAGCTTCGATAAAGCCAGAGGTCCAATCATGCAAGTTCTTCGGCAACGCTCCAAGTTCGTCCGGCTTCACATTTCTCACGATTGACTGCGGCAATGCTATTCTTCCCTCCTATCCCCCTCTCGTCTGGATTAGCGCTGCCTGGACCGTGTTCTCGAGAAGACATGCAACTGTCATCGGGCCGACTCCTCCAGGTACGGGAGTTATGAATCCGGCAAGCCTGCTAACCTTGTCAAAGTCCACGTCGCCTCGCAACTTTCCCCCGACTCGGGCCAGCCCCACATCCGCCACAGTGGCCCCAGGCTTGATATGCTCGGGAGAGATCTGAAACTCTTCCCTTCCAACAGCACTGACCAGAATATCCGCTGTCCGCGTAGTCTCAGCGAGGTTGGCGGTCTTCGAATGGCAAACCGTCACGGTCGCGTCCCGGTTTAGGAACAGATTCGCCAATGGTCTCCCAACGAGGGTTGTGCGATTGATGATGACTGCATGCCGCCCAGCCACTGGGACCTTGTAATGCGTCAACAGCTTGACTATGCCCTTGGGTGTGCACGGGACGAGTATTTCCTTGCCAGCCGCCAGTCTTCCCGCGTTGATCGGATGTAGGCCGTCAACGTCTTTGTAGGGGATAATTCTCTCGATTATCGAATCCTCGTCAAATCCTTGAGGCAGAGGAAGCTGGACGAGTATTCCGTTCACTTTCGGGTTTGTGTTCAGCTGGCCCAAGAGTGCTTCGAGCTTGTCTTGAGCCGTGCTGGCGGAGAGATGGTGGTGTTCGGACTCTATCCCGATCTCCTCCGCAGCTCTGTGTTTGGCTTTGAGATAGCTCGTGCTTGCAGGATCATCTCCTACCTGTATGGTAGCGAGGAACGGCCGGGTCCCATGTCTCCCTAGTTGCTCTGCCTGTTCTGCGACTTGTTTCTTGACTTCCGCAGCGACCAGTTTTCCATCAAGGATTATGCCGGTCAAGTTGCGAGGGTGACTCTCCTTCCTTCCACCTTCAGCTTCCGTTCGGTGAAGAGGCGTATTGCTTCGGGGTAGATTCTGTGTTCTTGACGCAGGATTCTCTCCGATAGCGTGTCTACCGTGTCGTCGTCTCTGACTGGGACGTGTGCTTGGAGGATTATGGGTCCCGAGTCGACGTCTTTAGCGGCAAAATGGATTGTTGCCCCTGAAACTTTCACTCCATGTTCGAGGGCTCGCTTCTGCGGCTCCAGGCCGGGAAATGATGGTAGGAGCGCAGGGTGGACGTTCATGATCCTATTCTTGTATTTCTCTACGAACTGTGAGCCTAGGATTCGGAAGTAGCCTGCGAGGGCGACGAGTCCATCTCTCGAGTTCACCCCATGAGACTCGAGGGTCGCCATCGTCTTCGCGTCATACTTGGGGTCCATCTTCGGGAGGCCCTTGTCATCGAGTACGGCTGTCGGGACCCTGTGTTTCTTGGCGATTTCTATTGCTCCCACGCCTGGCTTGTTACTAACGACGACTCTCACTTCGCCTTTCGTGATGTACTTTCTGTCAACAGCGTCAAGGATGGCTTCGAGGTTCGAGCCTCTCCCCGAGACAAGGACCCCTATCGGCACCAAGACTATCTTCCTGCCCTACGCTCTCTCTTTCTAAGATGTGCGATATGCGGCTGGCGTGAGTCCCAGGTCGAGTCGAAGGCGATTATCCTGACCGATGCGAATCCGAGAAACTTTCTCGCATCTCTTCTTAGAACCGCACGGTAATCGCTAGTTTCCGTCCCGTGATAGGTTTTGATTGCTGACCGGACGACTGGTCGCCACTTCGATGGGAGTCTCTTCAAGGCCCATCTCGCCGCCCCAAGCTTCGAGACGACGATCCTTCCGTTCTCGAAACTGTAGACGAGCCTGCAGAGGTTTAGGACGGCCCACCACGAATCACTCTCGATGATCTTCCTCGCATACAGCAGTTGTCGGTAAAGGGCGCTCCTGATCGACTTCCAGTCGGCTCTCGGAAAAATGCGGCTCGCGCTGGGACCTTGAAGCCGTATGTAGGCAGAAGCATGCAAATGTTCACGGTGCAACGCCCAGGCATCATCAGAGCCTCCATGATGGATTCTCCCATGGGCGCCGTAGACGATTCCTCTGGGGATCTCAGATTTTCGCGCCTTGGCGAGCGGGATATAGAATCCGTCAAGCCTTTTGCCAAACTCGAATCTTGCCGATAGCGCTCGATGCAGATGATCCAGTCTTCTGATCTCCTCTCCCGCGAGAGGTCTGCGAATCACGACGTGGAAGTCTATGTCTCCAGCATGAGGCTCATACTCGGGGAACGCTATGGACCCGTGCAAGTATGCACCCACCAGGTTCTTCCCAAGGACTGTGGACAATTCGTCGCGAAACTCTTCCACGAGCTCACGAACCTTCGGAGGTAGCTTAGTGATTCTATTCGCGAAGGGACCCACCTAACCTTCGCTCCACTACGGACCCGAGCAACCCTTTCCTGATTGTTTCGGCGATTGTCTTCATCTCTTCTGGCGTTATCGTCTTGACGTTCCGGCCGTCGACAAATTCTCCATGCCCATCTTTGGGAAATCGTGGGATGAGGTGGATATGAGCGTGGGCGACGCCCATTCCCGCAACGTCGGCGGCGATCCATTCTGTCTTCATAGTTTGCTGGAGAGCCTTCGCGATTCTGGTAACCGTCTCAAAGTATCTTCCGGCCTCAGGGACATCCCAGACCCAACGGTAGTGTAACTTCGGCACGACCAGCGTATGTCCAGGATTCATCGGTCGAATATCGAGAAAAGCGATGTAATCCTCGTCTTCGAAAACCGAATAGGAGGGGAGCTCTTCTCTGATGATCTTGCAGAAGACGCAGTCCTCCATTAGGCTTCACGTCTGAATCTGTTCTAGCTTTCTGCGGCGTAACTGGCCGCTGCCGATATCGCGGCGGTATTGCATTCCCGGAAACTGGACAGAGCTTCCGATTGCAGAGTATGCGTCTTTACGGGCCGACTCTACATCAGGTCCCGTCGCAACGATATTGAGGACTCGACCCCCGGCCGTCACTAGCTCTCCAGTCGAGGCTATAGCCGTGCCTGCGTGGAACAATACTACATTACCTTGAGACACTTTTCGGATCGTGATCCTGTCCCCGGTTGACGGGGTTGTGGGGTATCCCTTGGACGCAAGCACCACGACCACCGATGCGGAAGAAGCGCATTCTGGCAGTGACGGTCTTTTGGAATTCTCCGCGATCTCGCGCATGTGTGTCAGTAGCCCTCCCTTGACTAATGCCGCGATGCCCTGTGCTTCGGGGTCTCCAAAGCGCGCATTGAACTCAAGCAGGCGGGGGTCCTCGGTTCCATGCTTGACTATGATGTTGAGATAGAGTACTCCTTGAAACGGAACGTTCTCCTTCGCCATGGCCTCAACTGAGGGATCTAGAATCTTTCGTCTCACCTTGTCAACAATAGCTTCGGTTACCATCAGGACGGGCGCATAGACTCCCATCCCACCAGTGTTGGGCCCGACATCCCCGTCGAAAATCGGTTTGTAGTCCTGGAAGGCGGGAGCCAGCCATTGGGCCCGGCCTCCAGAGACTGTTGCTGTGAAGCTCGCTTCCCATCCGTCGATGAACTCTTCTATGACGATTCTTCGAGGTTCTCGTTCAAGTTCTCTCTGAATCGCGGTTTCAGCCTCTCGTCTCTCACTTGTCACGGTAGTTCCCTTGCCAGATGCAAGCCCATCGGCCTTAACCACCCAGGGTGGGCCCATCCTGTCTAGGGCTCTCTTCGCGACGGCCGCATCTGTGAAAGTCTCCCAGCGGGGTGTTGGAATTTTGTATCGTGAGCAGAGGTCTTTCGCGAAGCTCTTCGAGGTCTCGATCCGGGCTGCGCTCTTGTCTGGTCCGAAGATGGGGAGCTTCTGCTTCCGGAACGTGTCGACGATGCCAGCGCCCAGCGGAGCTTCGGGACCGACGACTGTTAGGTCGATGTGTTCTCTTAATGCGAATGAGGCGATTTCCTCTATGTTGGAGGCGTTTATCGGGACGCATGTCCCGATTTCTGCGATCCCCGGGTTGCCCGGGGCTGCATAGATCTTTGTGGCCCGTGAGTCTCTGGAGAGTGTCCAGGCTAGCGCATGTTCTCTACCACCGCTTCCGATGATGAGGATTTTCATTCGGACACGGGCCGACGCCTGGTCCTAGGCCTTCATCTCTTCCCGGGTCCTTACGACCGGGTCCTTCTTCAAGCCGAGATAGTTACCGGTGACACAGGCGAAGCACATCTCATCTGGCCGGAGCCCAATTCCTTTCGTGAGCCCCTCCATGTCGTTATAGCCGAGCCCGTCGACGCCTATCTCATTCGCCACCTTCTTGTTCAGCTCTGATATGGACGTGTCTTCGCCGTCGACTCTGTTTGCCAGAAGCTCTTCGCGTGTGGGGAAGTCGATGCCCATGTAGCAGGGATGGCGGATGGGAGGGAATGTTACGACCATGTAGACTTTCTTGGCGCCAGCGTCGCGCAGTGCTCGGATTATGTTCTTGCTGCTCGTCCCTCGGACGATGCTGTCGTCGACAACTATGACCCGCTTACCCTCCACTACAGGTTTTATTGTGATGATTTCCCGGACAATCTCTTCTCTGCTCTCATCGGTGGGCTCGATGAAGCTTCGAAGGTTTCCCTTCTTTCGGTACCGGTCTTTCATCAAGCCCTCCTCCATCGGGATGCCACTCTCCTCAGAGTAGCCGAGCGCGGCGGGCCTGGCAGAGTCTGGGACCGGGATTACAACGTCTGCGCTGAACCGGTACTTGCGAGCGAGGACTCTGCCGAGCTGTCTACGTGTCTCGTAGACATTATGGCCCTCGATGGTGGAGCTGGGGTGGGCGAAGTAGGTGTACTCAAATGGACAGTGATAGTGACGGGGAGAGTCCGCAAAAGTGGTCACTGTAACCCCGTCCTTGTTGAGACGGACCAGTTCTCCGGGCTGCACGTCTCTGACGAAGTCAGCGTGTAGTGCTGTAAGCGCGCAGCTCTCACTGGCGAGGATGTGGGTCTTGTTTTCCTCGTCGTATCCGAGGCAGAGGGGCCTGAATCCTGCTTCGTCACGTGCCGCCAAGACTTCGCCCTCCTTGGTCAGGATCATGAAGCAGAACGACCCGCTCAGTTCTCTAGCGAGCCTGTTGAACGCTCGTGTCCAATCATGTTCCCGTCGATAGTGCTGGAGCAGTCGGTAGCCTGCCAGTCGAGTGTCGTTTGAATCGTCGAGGATTGGAAACTCGCCGGTTACGAGCGGGTAGAGGTCCTCGGTGTTGGCAACAGTACCGTTCTGGGCGATGGAAAACTCGCCTTTGATATCCATGGGACTCGCGTTCTCTAAGGTGGTTCGTCCTCGTGTAGAATATCGGACGTGCCCAATACCACGATTGCCGGCGAGCCGAAGGATCTTCCTGGCGTTGGCAGCGGCTCCCACGCCGATTAGTCCGAGGCCCTTGACGATCGGCTCGCCGGGAATGGCTATGCCCCATGACTCTTGTCCTCTATGCTGTAACGCAGAGAGTCCCTTGACGATCCGTTCCGCGACAGGCTCTCCCTTCAGCGAGTAGATTCCTACAATCCCACAATGCTCCTTCACAGCCTCACGTCCCGCTTGGGGGTCTAAGCGTGGCGTGTGGATTGTCTTGGAGCGAGTCAGAACCCGGTTTTTCGCTCCAACTGCAGGATTGACATTGAGGCTCTTCGCGCTCAAATACAAACATGAATCAATTCCAGGCGGTGTATAGCTCTTTCTTGACACAATCGTCTAAATAGAGCCGAGAGCTACCTCTCTGGAAATATTCTCAGGGTTTTATTTGGAGTGCGCTTCTCGCTCTCTATGAACTCGAGTGCAGGTTCTGAGAAACCCGAATATGGCAAGCCTGCGGAAAGGATTCCAGCCTCCTTTCATTGTAAAGTAGCCGAAGGACGCCACTTGAGGAATGCCAACCTCGTACCAGAAATTACTGCTAATCCCACTACCACCCAGAAAACAAGGTCAAGGCTTATTGCGATTGGATCTATCGTGAACCCACACCCATTAAACGGATTGCCATTGTAACACGGTGAAACCGCATGGGTATAACTCCAGGGAAACCCCCGAGTATTTCCGTCTGGAGAATTGGAACGAAGACTCGTTATTCCAACTAGAGTTAAGCCTACGACTAGTGCCAATACTCCTCTTCGAAGAATTCGCCGACTAAAACTAACCATTTTATGTTATGTGGGGTGGTTCACCCTAAATTGGTTTTTTAGGGCCGGCTCACGGAGCGACCTGCATCGTCTTCTCCAGTGTTCGCGACCATGAATCGGCTACGACGTTCAGAGGAGTCGTTATCATAGGGTCTGACTTTTGTGCGAATTCCACTCTGCTTCCTTCGACTAGGCCAATCTTCGCAGCCGGAATTCTAGCCGTTCTCATCCGTCGAAGGATCCGGCTGGTGTTTTTCTGTCTCGATTCGAGGATGAATCTTGGCTTCGATTCGGAGAATAGTAGCTGATCGATTCTGTCTGTCTTGGCTGGGATATCATCTAGGCTGACAGTGAAGCCCTTCTGGCCCTGGATGGCCATCTCTGCGAGGCTGACAGCCAGCCCACCCTTTGAAATATCGTGAGCGGCCTCGACGAGACCCGCTTTAACGATTCGGGTCATGGTGCGCATGATCGTCCGCTCCGTTCTCAGATTGACTCTTGGGACCTGACCTCCCACCAGTCCATGGACGCTTTCGTAATATTCGCTGCCGCCGAGTCCTGGGAGCACTGTTCCGACAATGAGAAGGTCATCGCCTTCGCTTTGTAGAGCCGAGTCTATCTTTGGGGTCCTAGCATCTCGTAGTCCGAGCGCGGATATTACTGGAGAGGGTTTGATGGCGGTCCTATTCTCACTGTCTTCGTTGTAGAAGCTGACCTTGCCACCGACGCATGGGACTCGAACAGCATTCAGGTAGTCTCGCATTGCATGGATTGCTTCCTTGAATGTCCAGTAGACTTCAGGGTTGCCGGGGTCTCCGTACTGGAGATGGTCTACAATGGCGACTGGCTCAGCGCCCGATGCGACGAGGTTGGAGAAGGCTTCACTGAGAATCCCGACCGTTCCCCAGTAGGGGTCAAGGTAGGCTTGCTTGCTATTGCCGTCGGTCGTGATTGCCAAGGTCTTACCGTTGGGTAGACGAAGCACGGCGCTGTCTCCTTGTCCCGGTTTGATGATGGTTCTGATTCCGACCTCGAAATCGTACTGGCGGTAGATCCATTCCCTGCTGCAAACGTTCGGGCTAGAGAGCAGTGCGAGTAGTGTCTCATTGAGATCTTCGGGAACCGGCGGCTCGGGAGCCCTAGCCAGCCCATCGAGGTAGGCTGGTTTCCTGCTCGAACGAGCGGCGAGTGGTGCTTCGGCCACAAATCTTGCCGGAGCCTTCGCAATCACTTCTTGTCCGCGCCTGATGAGTAATATCCCGTCTCTAGTGACGCGTCCGATGCGAGAGTAGCCGAGCTCCCACTTGTCAAGAATCCGCGTGAGCTTTTACTCGTCGGCGGCTCGGACAACGAGTATCATTCTCTCCTGGGACTCGCTAATCATGACCTCAGAGGGGGGCATCCCTGGCTCACGAGTCCGCAGATTGTCCAAGTCGATCTCCACGCCTGTTCCTCCCTTGGCCGCCATCTCCGACAGTCCACATGTTAGACCTCCACCGCCGAGGTCTTTCATTCCCTGAACAAGGCCCGCGTCAACGGCCTCGAGGACCGCTTCAATGATCAGTTTCTTGATGAACGGATCAGGAACCTGGACAGCGGATCTCTCGGTGTCCGACTTTTCGCTCAGGGTTCGACTGGCGAAGCTGGCCCCGCGAATCCCATCGCGACCCGTGCTGCCACCGACAACATAAACTGAATCGCCAGGGTGACGGGCTTCTGCAAGGACAAGCTTGTTCTTGCGGCCGAGTCCGAGGCAGACGACATCCACCAGACAGTTCCTCTCGAAGGACTGGTCGAATTCCAATTCTCCTCCAACGGTTGGAACCCCTATGCAGTTTCCATAATCGCCTATTCCCCGGACGACATTGTCGAAGAGCCAGCGGCTGTGGCTGCTGTTGAGGCTGCCGAATCGTAGAGGGTCGAGTAGCGCGATGGGCCGAGTTCCTAGCGCGAGAATGTCTCTAACGACACCTCCAACGCCGGTGGCGGCACCGCCGTAGGGGTCTATGGCGCTGGGGTGATTGTGAGACTCGATGTGTAGTGTTGCCACCCAGCCGTTGCCGAGGTTGATGACTCCGGCATCATATCCGGGTCCGACAAGGACCCTAGCTTCTTGACGGCGTAACGAATCTCCTCGTCGGTCAGATTCGGCTTTTGAACTTGGACGACGGTCACTCCGTCTCCTCCCGTGCCTTGAACATCAGTAGGACGGTTCGCGAGCCTACTATGGCTCCGGCGATGAATCCGATTACGAATCCGAGAATGCTCGCAAACAACCAGCTGATGTAACCTGCCGCGACTCCGGCGATCAGTCCGGCAAGGATGGCTCGTGGCATCGGGCTGGGCTTTCGGATCTCGCTGTTTGAATCGCTCATTCCTTCACATCCTTCTTGAGGATGAGCGAGAGACCGAGGGCTATCATGACTGCACCGTAACCTGCTGGCCCGAAGGCGCCTATCCCAAAATAGAAGCTGGTGACGGGAAGACTGATCAGCGATACTACGCCGAGGGTTATGGCAAAAACGCCGAGAACTATGCGCTTTTTGGAACGAGAGGGCTGGCTCATCTTGCGGGTCGACTCTTCTCGATTCTGAAGAAGTAGAGGGTTACTGTGATTAGTGCTCCTCCAGCGAATCCCAGGAAGAAGCCTTGTGTTGTGTTGGGGCTTGTTATGAGACCAACTATCAGTCCTGCGATTAGTCCCACGACGATGATTCCGAATATCGATACGCGAGGCCTCTGACTACTTCCTCCAAGAGCTTTCTCCTGGATCTCAGCGAGAAGCGTCTTGTCCAAGTAACTAGTCAGCGCTTTACGCACCGGCCGGGTTCAGTGTTCTCATCACGGAGTCAAAGATCATTCTGCCATCGTCTCGACCGTCTGGTGAAAGAACGCGGAGCGAGGCTCTCTCCGGATGAGGCATGAGTCCCATGACATTTCCTTTCTCATTGCATATTCCAGCAATGTTGTCTATCGACCCGTTGGGGTTGGCATCTTCGGTGGGCTCGTTCGCTTCGTTCACGTATCTCATTACGATCTGCGCGTTCCTCTCTAGCTCGCGAATCTCGTTACTGTCAAGATAGTATCGTCCCTCGTTGTGAGCGATCGGGATCCTTAGCGTCTGTCCTTTCTGGGCTAGAGTGGTGAAGGGCGTTCGAGTGGTTTCGACTCTCAACCGGGTCCAGGTGCAGACGAAGCGCAGTCCGCTGTTGCGCAAGACTGCTCCGGGTAGTAGTCCCGCCTCTACAAGTATCTGGAGTCCGTTGCATATTCCTAGAACGGGTTTGTTCTGTTCCACGGCTTCTCGTATGATTTTGAGGCTCGGGCTTGTGGCGGCAATAGCGCCAGCGCGGAGATAGTCGCCGTAGCTGAAGCCACCCGGCAAGACGTACGCATCATAGTCGTCCGCTTTGAGATCCTTGTGCCAGACTAGCTCCGCCTTTGTCTTCTCTACTTTCTGGAGAACTTCTAGGGCGTCTAGGTCGCAGTTACTTCCCGGGTATTGTATTACTGCGACCCTGCTCATGAGTCTGTTATCCTACGTTTCTGACTTGGCAGGTATGAGCGGCAGGGTTGTATATCCGTAAATCATCGCAGAGTCTCTTGACCAGATCGCGTGCCTGATCAGGAGAACTGGCTTCGACGCTCATCCGAAGCAGTTTGCCGGCACGTACGTTTGTGACTTGGTTGTAGCCGCCCTTAATGATCAGGTTATGGTGTATCGTTTCGCCTTCAGGGTCTCGAGCTAGGGGCTTGTTCTCAACGATGACTTCGATTACGTAGGTGCGATTGGACATTCGCAAGTACGATTAAATCCCGAGCGGTATTAAGCCCTTTTTTGACTGGTTTGTGCCAACTAGCTCCGAACGATTGAAGGTCTAAGTTCTTCCTTTCGGAAGATGAGGCAGTACTGGTGGTGTCTGTTTCCAACCCAGGCGTTGTAGACTCCCAGCGGGAGGAGAGTCTTGTCGTCTTGACACCAAACCTTCTCGTCCTTTGGAGTCCAGGCATGCGGCTCTTGAGAAAGAGTCGAGACGGTGTCGAAGGCTAACGGGTACATTCTACCTTGAGCGAAGACGTTGTTGGTGATCACGGTCAAGTAACCGTTGGGCTTCATCACCTTGTAGACCTCGTCAAAATGTAGCTTCATTGCATTCATGAAGCCTCGGTAGTCTTCAATGTTGCCGATCTCTTCGGGATTATCGCTGTAATCTGTGTCAAGACCCTTCTCCACCCGTCCCTTCTGACGGATACTGTTCCTCTTGAGCTGGTTCCAGTACGGAGGAGAGGTGATGCAATAATCGGCGGGCGGAAATCGCTTCTCCTTCCAAGTCTCTGAGAGTTTCTTTGAATCGGCTTGAATCACTTCGGCCCAACACGTTTTCTTTCTCGCGGGACCGTCTCCACCTCGCTTCCCGTTCAACGCGTCGGCAACGCGTCTCTTTGATATCTCAGCGAATTTACCTACAATCTCAAATCCTACTCCTGATCTGCCTGCCTCAACGGCCGCTACGAGGCTGCTTCCGGTTCCCAGAAACGGGTCAATGACTATCTCTCCTCTCTTGGTGAAGAAGAGGATAAACTCACGAACCAGGGATTCTGGAAAGGAGGCGGGATGCCGAAGCTTCTGGTCGCCTCGGGGTTTGGGTCGATGGACAAACCATGATTTTGTGAACTTGATCCAGTCCTTACCGGATAATTCGTTGAGCTTGTTTTCTCGAGCCCATGATCTTGCCTTCTCTCCAGATGCCACGCGAGCTTCGACCGTTGGAAGCAGTTCGATCTTCTGCGTCTTCAAAGGTCGAGTAAGTCTCCTCTGATCTCGCTATCCACTGTCAATATTCCGTAACTTTTCTTGAGGGCGGGGAATTTGCCCGTAGCGCTTCCGGGATTGAACCAGAGAACGCCTTCCTTCACTGCGTTCTTGGTCCTATGGCTGTGACCATGAACGATCGCCTGGACATTCTGGAATTTTCGTCGAATCCTCTGTTCGATATTGGTGGGCGGTCCACCCTCAGCGGGATGATTCACTCCTATCCTAAAACCTCCAGCCTCAATCGTATCGATCTCTGGAAGCTCGCGCCTGATGTCGGGTCCATCGATGTTCCCATAGACGCCCCTGAATTTGCCTATCTTGCGTAGATCGTCGAGGAGCTGCTTGCCGGTGAAATCGCCTGCGTGAATTATCAGGTCTGCATCTGAGAGCTCATCTACGAGTTTGTCTGACAGAGAATCTATCGAATCGGTGTGAGTGTCAGAGATGACTATGATCCGGGTCAAGGGTAGGCTGTCTTACGAAACAGAGATCTGTCTCCTTCCTCCGAACTCAGGATAGAGATGTTCCGATGCAGTTATACCTTGAATCGTCTCGACCTCTGCGTTTCCCAACCCTTCCCTCTTGGCTTCGAGTAGGCTTCTGTGGAGTAGTTTCGATCCGATTCCTTGTCTCTGCTCCTCAGGAGCCACAACTACACCTGTGAAAAACCTGGCAACTCCAGATTTCCTTTCGAAAATGATACCGTTCATCCCAACGATCTTTCCGTCTTTTTCGACCACTAACATACGTCCGTCGGAACGTCTTGTACATGCATCGCGAAACCAGGTAGCGGCGCCACGTGGGGTCCATCGTTTCAGATACTCCGTCCAGGGAGATCCTGGCTGAGGCCTCGGTGCCAGACCTCTGCGACCATATCGAATTCACTCTCCTTTGCAACTCTGACCTGCAAGGATTCTAGTTTGTACTCGGTATCCGGAACGCTTGATAGGTCCCACTTGAACACGCAATAGAACAGCCCGAAAGGAGTCATCTCTTATCGTACGCTCCTCAATGATGTCTAAAGGCCTATCTGCTCTGATTATGGCCGGTTGTTAACGGAACATCTGCATATCTCGGGCTAGGAAAAAAAAGGGGTGTTTAGGCTCGTTGCCTGCGAGCCCTAGAACTACTTCTTGGGTTTGGTGAAGGCAGTGGCGACGGCGATGACAACCGCGATCAGGAAGAGGGCGCCGCCGATTATCAGTGATGCTGCTTGAGAGAGTGTCTGGTCTGCGGGTAGTGTTGCCGTCTCAATGTTCAGCAGGAAGTATCCGACGGCGTAGAATACGCCTGCGACTATGAAGCCCTTGAAATTGTTGATGACTCCTGGAAGGCTCTCTGGTAGGGGGCTGTGGTCTGAGAGTGTTGAGAGTCCCAGGTAGAGCGCTGATGCAAAGGCGTAGCCTGCGATGATTAGCATTGCCCATCCCTGAAGCTGTGTCGTGGTATTGGTGACGAAGCTCTTGGCGCTGATCGTGAGGTAGGCGCTGAAGGCCATGAGCACTGTGCCCACAGCCAGGTTCTGCCAGTGCTTGAAGGCAACCGTCAGCGACTCAGGTCCAATCTGTTTCAACATTTTTCTTCGAAAGTCCTGACTTCGGTTCCGGGTCTAAAAACCCGTTCTTGATCAAAAATTGGACAGCGAATATCGAACATTCTCGCCGTTCACAACCAATTTTCGCCGAACAAATCACAACGCTGGGTCATGTTTGCAATGAGTGCATATGATTGACGAAGCGAAAGACTGAGAGCAGACGCCGGCTATCCTGAGATATAGCTCGGAGGTTTAGCGAAACATGAATCGGGTGAAGGTCAAAGTGAAAGAAAGGAAAGATGGTAGAGAAAAGATTGTGGAGGGTTTAAACTCTGGTCTTGGCTAGCGCCTCTTGAGTCCATCGTCGATTATGATCCTATCACGGAACTCCACTGGGTAGATCCACAGCTGTTTTCGAATCATGAACACTCGAATGCACTCTTCGCAGAGGAACCCTCCTGTCACCCTCGTTCCTGGCGCGATTCTCCCGCACTTAGCACAGAGGCCCTTTTCTACTCCTCGTTGAAGTGTTCGGTTTGGCATTTTTGCTCAGAATTCTGATCGCCGGTCGTTTTGCTCGATAAATGTCTGTCGTTGTTCAGGCAATTGAAACGCTCTGATCACGAATCTTTCGCGATCTGAAGATATCTCCAGTGCGATTCGCGAATATCGTTACATTGCCTAGCCTAGTGTGTCATCCAGGAACCAAATCTTGCGCCAACTTATTAGCCTAGAACGATGCTGGCAAGGTGGTCGGGACCTGGGGCTCGTGAAGATGGTCAAGGCGCCTGATACCGAGGCTGATGGTGACTTGACCACCAAGGGAGCTAGGGACGTTGGTTGGACGGAGGTTGGGCTATTCCTGCTAATCACGTCCATTATCCCCACCATAATCTTCGGTCTGTTCTGGCTTAACCGTTATTTTGATTATTTTCCAATCCTCGGATACCTCGGATTCTTTTGGTTCATTGCTGGGTCGTCGTTCATTGTTCTGGGGCGCAAGTCTTTCGGTGCTAAGCATTCCAACTACGCAATTTTTCTCCATCTCCGTCATAGCCATCGTTGATCTTCTACTGGAAACGGGTAATTTTAATTTCAACTTGCCGCTCGTCCCAGCTGGGACCGTGTTTGTCATACTGACGGCAGTGCAAGGCATCCCGTCAGTTCTCTTGACTTATGGATTGCAAGGTAGGGGAGGCCGCGCTCTGTTGTGGGGGGCGTACGGGGGCGGCATAGTTTGGTCTGCTACTCTCGTGTATGAGGGCTGGAGAGGGCCTTTTGGATTTCTTGCAGGCCCCATCAGCATACTCCTAACTCTTGCTCCTTCGGGAATCTTCACGGTAGCCTTCTGCTTGGCGTTTTATCGTCTCAGGAAGAGAGTGATTCCCGCTAGCTTGTTTAGGGCCGGAGCAGCAAGTAGATTATTGTCAAGCTGATCGGAATGGCCGCAATCGTTTCGGTGAAAGAGGCACGATCCTCTCGGTCGTTACATGATTCCTTCGGCTGGCATAGAGGGGTTACATCATTCCATTATTCGGCCGAGATTCCATGCGACAATAGAACCGAGCATTGGCCCCGAGGAGACCCTCCCATCCGGCTAGAACTGTCCATTCTATGGTAGACGAGGAATTGAGGGTCTACACTCACAAGAGCATCATCAAAACCCTCGGACGCCAGTATGCTGACGCTGCTCAGTTCTTCGTGGAGCTCGTCGTCAACTCGTGGATGTGGGGCGAGTCGACCAAGGTCGAGATTCGCATTCCAGAGAACGGGTCCACCATCGAGTATGAGGAATGGGGGAACGGCATGGACCTCGTAGGGTTGCGAGAGTTTCTCACCAAAGGGAAGTTGACTGACGAGGGCTTCTCGCCCAAGTACAAGCGTCCGATACGTGAATCGTACGGTATGGGTAGTCTTGCCTGGCTTACTGTTGGTAAGGAGTTGGAGCTTCAGGTTCACAGAGGCCGTTTTGATCGCACGATTACTCTGACGGAGAACCTCATCGACAAATACTGGGACGCTATAGACCAGTCGACTTGGAGACCGCTTCGACTCGTCCAAGCGCCTCTGAATCATGATGGTTTGAGAATTCGCATTCGTTCACTCATCAAGAAACCTGATCCTGCAGATGTCCGGAGAGCTCTGCTGGCCCGGGCCAACGTTCTTGCGCTTCGAGGATACGGACCCTTCGAGGTCACTGTCAATGGAGAGCAGGTGAAGCCTGAGGAGTTGAGAGGGTCGACGCTGCTTCCGGTCAACATTGCAACAGAATACGGAAGGATAACGGGCGAGATCATGATAATGCCGATATCGAAGGTCCGAGCCGGAATATCAGAGGCAGGAATAAGCGTTCAACAGAAACACATCACCTGTCTCCAACACCAGTTCTTCGGTCTAGACCAGTACCGGACCCATGGCCTGTCCCGAATCCAGGGCTGGGTCAACGCCGACTTCCTACGACGACTTCCCGGAGGAAACGATTTCGAACATGACAGTCCACAGTGGAGAGTCTTCGAGAAGGCATTACGAGGATTCGTGAGGAACAAGGTCTACAAGTCTCTGAGACAATCAGCCAGTCGAAGAGAGCTCAGAAGCATCCAGTATCTTAATCACGAGATCGCCGAAAGGCTTCGACGAAGTTTCAAACGAAACATACAGATTCTCTCGAAGGCAATGGTGAAGGCAAAGACAGTTCCGAAGATAAACGCGGTACCTGGCAAGACACGGAAGGAAATTGTTCTCGGAGAAAGGAAACGCCGGAGAGGAAAGAAGCACGATCGGGAAGCTACTCGAAGCGTAATCCATCTCAAGGACCAGATCCTGGCGTTCGATGTTGCTCACGGTGGAGACCGGGGCCAAGCGTACGTCGAGACGGACAAGAGCGGTGTCCGGACGGTCTACGTGAACATGGATCATCCGATGTGGGACGTGGAATCGAACCTGACGCCCACGAAGCTCCGATACTGTATAAGACAGATTCTTGAAAGGTCCATAACCGAAGAGATCCTGCCAGTCAATCCTTCCACGCCCGAAGAGACCTTTTCGACTCTCGATGCTCTATACAATGATGCCCTAAACTAGGGTTACCGTGAGAAGGCGTTCGCGCATATTAGCGGCTACACAGTCCTAGGCCACATGGGCGAACCTCCGAGAGACTTTACACCAGACCTTCGTCGCTTGAAAGTCTGGCCCACCATGGAGAGCAGCCCATGGAGGCAACCCTACCTCGCAGACTTGACCTATGGAGAGATGTATCGCCTAGCTAACGCATTTGTCCCTGGCCGCAAAGTGAGGATTCTCGAAGTGGGCTGCGGTCAAGGTTTCCTCAGCCTCGAACTCGCTCGCAAAGGTCATGACGTATTAGGGATCGACGTAGATGAGAAAGTGGTCAAGACAGCAAGACGAGTGATGAAGTCTGACGCTTACAAGTCCAACCGAGGAACTCTAGAATACCAAGTGTCAGACTTCTCGTCTTGGAATAATTTAGGGAAATTGTATGATCTCGTGATTTTCAATCGAGTCTTACATCATATTCCTCGACCCAACAAGGCGGTAGACAAAGTCAAACATCTGCTCACATCCCGAGGCCGCATAATTTGTATCGAATACGCGTATGATCGATTTGAACGCCGGTCCGCGACCTGGTTCTATCACATTCGTAGGGTCCTGGAACAGGCGGGATGGTTTGCATCCTACAAACGGCTTTCTGACAATATCCAGGTGTCGGTCAATCGGATTATGAAAGATTGGCACGGTCACGGCAGAAAGGAACGCTTGAATCGATTCAAAGAGATGCATGAGCCGCTGAGAAAACTATTTCGGGAAAGGCACTTTTCCTGGGAGCCTTACATTTTCTGGGACATTTTCATGGGCCTGCGGATCCCATCTGTCGAAACGGAAATCGGTTTCGCTCGCTCTCTCAAAGCTATGGAGAAGGCTCTCATTGAGAAAGCGGCCATAAGTCCGATTCTGTTCTGTTTCGTTGGAGATGTGTAAAGTGGGAAGCACCTCTGAACAAGACTCTTGCAAGATTGGGCAGAGTCATCGGGAAGAGGTCCGAATGAGCTATCTTCAGCGGAGTCTTGAAAGGAAGTAGCGCTTGGCGATGCGGGAACATGGCAAGACCTACATTCAAAGCGTATGCGGAAAACATTGAAGCGAAGAGCGGGAAAACTCTGGAAGATTTCTGGAGACTAGCTAATAGGAAGGGCTTCGTAAAACGTGGCCATGTTGTCGCAAAACACGGTGAGATGCTTGCATGGTTCAAGTCAGATATGAGACTGGGACATGTGCATGCGAATTTCATCATCCTATTTCTAAGACTACGCGCAAATGATCAGAAAGTTAGTGCTCAAGCAAGAGAGTGGGCCTTTGCCACGGGATTTCAGAAATCAGAATAGGCCATAGACTCAATCAATATATTAGTGAAGAGAATCCTTGGAATAGTCGAGGATGCCATATGTTCTCTGAAGCTGAAGTTCGATACTTGAAATCTCAACGTTTGGCAAGAATTGCAACCGTATCCAGAAAAGGTCAGCCAGACGTGGTCCCTGTCGGCTTCGAGTTCGACGGGAAATACTTCTGGGTGGGCAGTCACAGCCAAGACATTTTCCTAAAGACCTGGAAATACCACAATGTCAAGAACGGGAACAAACGAGTCGCTCTGACAATTGACGACCTAGAATCCGTAGACCCGTGGAAACCACGGGCGATCAAGGTCTACGGTACTGCAGAGGTCACCGATCACAAGGGACAATTTGGTTCAGGGAAGTATCTTCGTATTGCTCCGAAGGTCTCATGGAGCTTCGGCATACCAGGATTGAAGCATGAAGGACCCGGTTGGAGCAGGGTCAAGACAGTGCATGAATAGCTTCGTGTCCAGCTTCCCAGCCTAGGTCCGAAGTTCAGCCAGGCCTCCGCCCAGGCTTACTCGTCGTGATGACTTGGACCGTTGAGCCTGTAGGATGGATCGCGAAGATCTATGAAGAAAAGATGGGAGTTTTCGACGGGGACCAAGAGTTCTCTAGGCTCCCGTGAGAGGCACTATCAGCACTCGTACGCACGTCGTACTGGACGAGAGGCTGCCAGAGCCAACGAGGCTTACGCTGACCGTTGCTGGGCTGGTCCATCCCGCCGAGACCGTGTTGCTTCCGCTGAGTCCTGGCGCAACAACGACTATCGTCGCCGCGGGTGTGCTTCCTGTGCCTGTGTAGGAGAGGGTCAGAGATAGGTGGCTGCTGTCGACGACACTGAAGCTAGTGACGCTGACATTGGCGATGGTGCTCGCGGCTCTGAAGGACGTGAAGGTCCCGTTGCGGTCATGCCAGACTAGTGGCCCGGGTCCCCTCCAGCCGAGCCACTGTCCATTGTATGTTGTGAGATTGTTCTGCGATTGATTTGGGGTCAGTGCCGAAGTGGTGGCGAAGGCGTATGCTGCGGCGCCTGCGCCAAGACCGACTATCACTAGGAGCAGTACGACAGAGCGCGTTGCAATTCCTCGTTTGACTGTTGGTTGAGTTTCTGTCTGAGACATTTTTCTCGACAGTACGGACTAGGCCGGGTGGAGATGGCTATTCTCCTAGGAATCTGCTTAAATCCTCAAAAACCCACGACCGAAGATGGTCCCTTCGTAGGGAGACAGAGCATAACCCATGTCTTCTGTTGAAGATCCACTCCTGAAGGAACTGCTCGCCGCGCTTAGGGCGGACACTCAACGAATGGCCTCGGACATCCTGAGTGTTATCACGACACAAGCTCTGATTGCAGTCTTCGCCCTCTTTCTTGCGGTGGCCTCGCTTGTCAGGATAATCCTCGAAGGGCTAATCCCGTTCAGAATGGGACCGGGGCCAGGTCTTGTCCAAAATCTGTTCGAGGCCGCACTGACCTTCGTCCTATTCGCCCTCTCGGTAGTCTCCATCTACAACCTACTAAAACTACGCGAGAGATACGCCAGACTCCAAGCTCTAGCGGAAAAACTCGGCCGATAGCCGTTGCCGCTATCCCCAGACTCCAGGAAGGAGGCAGAGAAGAGACTGACAGTCATGAAGATGATAGAGGTCTTTGCCGACAAGTGTCCAAAGAGCACGCCGCTCAATGGACCGTTCGGCGGCGACGATAGGGCCTTCGACCGGCTACTGGGACCCGCCGGGATACTGACGCGAACGACTCTCGTGACGGCGACGATGGATGGGAGGGTCACATATTACGGCCGGACCGACGCGGGAAGAGTCTACCAGCAGGTCCTGGACATGCAGCTGAACTTTCTCGACCCCTATACAGGCGGCGAGGTCTGGAAGAAATAATTTGGCAGACTTGAAGCATGATCTTTCAGGCTCAAGGAAAAAGGGGAGTTTGAAGAAGTCCAGCACTTGTGCTCTAGCTTGAGGTCAGGGTGCAATTATGAGCCGTGGTAGTCGTGCCCGCTGTAGTGGCGGTGCTCTGTTGAGACGTTCCGATTGTCGCAGAGCCGTTGGTGGTTGCAAAGGCGGAGCCGAGAACGTAGGCGGTGGCACCTGCGCCGAAGCCCACTAGCAGCGTGATCTTGACCATTCTCCTAGGAATCCGTTTAAATGAAGAAGGCCCAGTGGTGGACCAGCAAACCGCTCTCCATCGCCGCTTGACAGAGACGGACTGGACGGCCTCCGTCCATAGTTCCATAGGTCGGTGTTGCTTAGTAGGCTCCTTCTCTAAGGTTGATTCCGTGTTCGAGATATGCCTTCAAGCAGCACAGCATCTCCGTCCATCCTTCGCAGTTTCCGTACGAATTTTCGAGATCTTTCTGGTTCTCTCGCCAGACGCCCTCGGAGATCTTGACAAGAGTTGACGATGGTCCCAAGGATTCGAAGACCATCTCCACTCGCGTCTTGAGATCTTCCATAGCTTCCCATTCGAAGACTATGAGTTTGTTTTCAACGACCTTCATCACATGGACAGGGAACGGGGCGACAGCAGGCTCTTTGAAACTCCAGTTTACAGTCGCTCCCTCTTTCAGAGGTCCGCTCGCTCCGCCAGTCGTGAAGTATTTGCTCAACTTGGCCGGGTTGCGTACACCGTCGAATACCTCGCCTATCGGCTTTCCAATCTTGGTATGAACCTGGAACCTGAATTTCATGATTGCCTAGCTACCTGCCGAGTCGGCAGGACAGGGGCGTATTTATATGTTATAGTTTTATAACATATCAGCAATGAGGAAAGACGCCGGACAGGAGCTTGTATTCAAGGCACTAGCGGATCATCGAAGACGCGACATGTTGGATCTGCTGAAAGAGCAGCCCCGGACGACGGGAGAATTGTGCGCGCGCTTCAAAGGCCTTGACCGTTGCACGGTCATGCAGCATCTCCGGGTGCTTGAGAAGGCTGACCTAATTATCGTCAAGAGAGAAGGGAGACTGCGGTGGAACTACCTCAACGCTGTTCCGATAAAGAAGATCTTCGACAGGTGGATTGGACAGTATGCCTCCCAAGCCGTTGAGCTGCTAGCTAGGATGAAGAGTGAGATGGAGGGGACGAAGTGAGGATCGTTTCTCGATGTGGGGGTGCCTAGTTCGGGATTAGTATCTTGCGGAGTTCGCGGGCATAGGGCTCAATGGTTTTAGGACCGAAATCGAATGGAACACCGGCTGCTTGGAAAAGCATCGGCAACGGCTTGGACCCTCCCAAGCTCAGAGCGTCCAGGTATGCTTTGACACCCTTTGCGGCATCTTTCCTGAAATTGTACCAGACACCAAACGCTCCGAGCAGCGAGATACCGTATTCAATGTAGTAGAAAGGGTAGAGGTACAGGTGTAGCTGTCGCTGCCACCGGGACCTCCAGTATTGCTCATAGTCTTCCCAGCTGTCGCCTCCGCCGAAGCGTTCCTTCAGCTTGACCCAGTAGTTTTCCCGGTCGGCGACTGAATGTCCAGGGTGTGTGTAGACCCAGTGCTGAAACGCGTCGATAGTCGCGACCCAAGGTAGCAGTCTTACCAGGCTTGTCAAATGCTCGCGTTTCGAGCGGACAGCGTCTGCATGGTTGTAGAAGACGCCTTCCAAGTGCTCTCCCGCGAGAAGCTCCATCGCCTGCGACGCGACCTCGGCGAACTCTGAAGGAATGTTTTCGCCTCGTAGCTGGAAGTGGAGGTTGCGGTCTCTGGTTGCGAATACGTGGAATGCGTGGCCTGATTCGTGGAGTAGTGTTCGCATGTCGCCCTCTCGGCCGACGCTGTTCATGAAGATGAACGGCAACCGGACCTCCGTCAGCTCATAGTTGTAGCCTCCGGGCGCCTTTCCCTTCCTGCTGTCCAAGTCTAACAGATTGAGCCGGGTCATGCGGCGGAAGTTCTTCCCGAGCTCCTGATGTAGCTTGTCAAAGACAGTTGCCGACTTTTCCAGAAGGTCATGGCTGTCCTTGAACGGTCGTAATGGAGGTAGACTGTCAGGGTCCACTTGCATATCCCAAGGACGAAGAACTTCGACCCCGAGTTTTCGTTTCCTCTCTTCGTCTAGTTCTCGCGCGAGCGGGACGATGTGTTTTTCGACGGCTTCGTGAAACCGGACGCAATCCTCGGGCGTATAGTCGAACCGGTAGAGTTTTCGAAACATGTAATCCCGATAGTTGTCGAAGCCGGCGTTCTTGGAGATCCTAGCCCGGGTTTCTAACAACTCATCGTAGATCTGGTTCAGGGCTTGGTGGTCTTTGAAACGCCGCTCTTCAGAGAGGAGCCAGGTTTTCTCTCGGACCGCTCGGTCCGGTTCTTCCAGGAACTTGTTCATCTGTTGCATCGTCCGCTCCTCACCGTTGTAGAAGACGCTCATTGCTCCGGTGATCTTCTGATACTTCTGGCCAAGCTTCGCGTCCTCCTTCTCCAAAACGACGTTCTCTTCGCGAAAGATTGAGACGCCATTCTCCTTTCGACGGTCGAGAACAGAAAACCGGTCCGGCTCCAACTCCTTCCGGCCAGGCGACGCCAGGTATTTCCGGTCAAGCTGGAAGGATCGCAGCTTCACTTCAGGCTCCACGTGCTCGATGAAGTCGAGGTGAGCCTTCTCCCGGACGGGATCGTCAGTCTGACACGTCATTCGAATATAGCGTAGATACTGCTCCTCGGTGACTGCAGAGAGGAGTTCAGACTCGTGTTCGAGCCATTTCTCAAGCTCGCCCCGCGACCTGGTGGGTTTCTCCTCGAGCTGGTCAAAGAGACTTTTCAACTGGACAGTATCAGCGAGGTCCACCTTTGCGGGAAGATAATGGCGGGGATAATCTCGTGGCAGTGAGGAGTGATCGAACGACAAGACTCTAACGACAGTCAGTCATGATGTTTGACACACTAAAAGATTGCCGCTCTCTGCCTATTATCGTGGACAGGGGAGAACACCGCCAGTTTGCCGACTCACGGTAGCTTCCCGAGGAGAATCTCCCAAGGATAGATTTCGATGGTGCGGAGCACTCCAGTGCGCATCCAAGGATCTTCGCCGAGCCGCGTGCGGAGGACTTGTTCGTTGGCCGCACTGATGATCAGCAACGCCCTATGTTTGGAGTAGTTTCCTAGGGGACCGCCCAATACGACAAAGCGCTCGTTGACGAGGGCATCCATGAACACGGCATGTTCAGTCCAACCTTTCTGATCTCGCATCGAGCATTTGTCGTCCCATTGCGGACCCTGCTCCTCAATCACTACGAAATGTGCGATTTTCTCTCACTTCCTTCCATAGATCCTGTACCTGAGCTCGAGCCGCCAGTAAAAGGTGTGGAGCGCACTTAGCGAGATTCCAAGGAGAACGAGCTGTGATCAGACACTTCCCATTCAGCCCCGGATTGGAAGATGTAGGGTCCTCCAAGAAACTGATTTCGCTATGGTTCTACGACCTGCGACAACCAATGCGTAGCTCAAGGTCAAGTAGAACGCAGTGTCAAGAACGAAGAAGGGCCAGTCATACTGTGGCCACAGGCGAACCATACAGGCGATCAACAACGGGCCTCGGGGACACCCCTCCGTTCCTAGGACTAGGGTTTTCCAAGGAAGAGGAAAACCGTACTCCAAGGAGGATGTTTCGATGAAGCCGGATAGCCATGCTGCGAGAAGCGCAAGAGCTGGGACCACGGCGTAGACGAAAACCCGCCAACGGGACCCTTCACCCGCCAAAAACAAACACTGCTCATCACCAATATTGCTAACGCGGCTCTTAATGCCACGGATTAGAACCGAGTGTTCTGAAAACTGTACGATTCGCGTAAGTTACTCTTCAATCAATTGTGGATTAGCGTTTAGACGATGTCTATTTGGATGCTGAGAGTGACCTCGTTGTACTGGTCCATGCAGATCCCCATGACGCGGGGTATGCAGGCGGCGTCTCCATCGATCACGAGGGCCGGCGGAAGCTCAAACGCTCCTCCGTACCGGTCCTTGGTCTCGGGTGCCTTGGAATCCCAGCCGCTGCCTATCTCGCGTTTGCAGGAGTAGGCCCGAGGAAGAGGTCACTACATTTTCTGTGTGATTAGTCTGCTCCCGAGGATCGGCGGGTTTTCCACATTCAGGAAATCGCGGGATCCCGGGCTTGTGTATGACACTCCGTTCGGGAGGGACCCTTCTGCTTCGATGGTCCCAACGGGTCTGTGGCGGCTCTCTTCTCGAGGCTCTCGCAGGTCCAGTAGCCACGTGTCTGCTATCCGGTTCAACATTCCTGGCACTACGTCCCTGACCCTAACAGCTGGAGAATTTTCTCTCCACAATCCTGACAGACCAGTACTTTACCGACAAACGTGTTGTCGGACCGGTATCGGATCTCGTGATAGGTGGGTTCCCGGCATTGCTGGGAGAAGATTCGTTATTCTAAGCTCTGCATGGGACCCGCTAGTGGTGTCCCGAAGGAGATGTGTTAGAGAGTAATCCCGACAAGTAGGTGCCTGTTAGCCCCCTTGAAAACCCCTTAGAAACGGCCTAGGAGATTTCTGTGGCTTCAAACCATCAAACAGATGCTAGGTTCTACAAGGACCCGATATCTAGCCCGAGGCCGAGAATTGAGCTGAACCTGCTAAAATCCTGAAAAAAAGGTATAGCATCTGTCTTCGCGTCACAGAACCGGCGAATCCAGAGGATCCAAGAAATCTTGCTCTTCTTTGCAATCTTTTCTTTTCTTGCTAACCATTCTTTTTCTGCCATCTTTTCTCGACCCCCCCGGGGGCATCTGAATACTCCAGAAACTCTTCACAATCTGCGCAACGCCCATTTGCTGAAAGGGACGTACCGATACTATCTTTAGCGGACCGTCTAGACCCATTTCTACGATTATCGTCCGTATCCGTCGATCCGGCCAGTGCGGCACATGGAGACCAATGCCAACCGGCCACACTGCGCCGGCTCCAACCATTGAGCAGTTACATGACCCGTAAGCCCGCAGTCAGCCTAGCAGCCTGTAGGAGAATGCGGGAACCATGGTATACACCAGTCTCATCCATCTCAAGACCCTCCTCATGATACTAACAGCCGCGGGAGGAACCGTAACCGGCGGCGTGTTAGCCAACTCCTACGCGAACTCGGCCAACAAGGACCCCGGATCATTCCTCATCATGTTGAATCCCTCCACGATGTGGACCGTCCAAGCGGCATCATCAACCTCCGCAATCACAGTCACAAGCATCAACAGCTTCTCGGGAACCGTCACACTCTCACTATACTTCCCCAGCACAACATTCACGGCGTCGATCAGCCCAACAAGCGTAAGCGTCCCCAGCAACAGCATCGCAAAATCAACACTGTCCGTCACAGCCCCCGACACGCCCGGAAGCTACACCGTCGTGGTCATCGGAGTCTCTAGCAGCCACGGAAAGACCAGCTACTCCTCGTCCATGCTCACCGTTCAAGTAGCCTCCAGCCAAGACTTCACAATAACAAGCATGCCCAACAGCATCACCACTACAAACGGAGCCACCAACACAACAACAATCACCGAAACAAGCATGAATGGCTACACCGGAAACGTCAGTCTAACACTCACCGCACCCTTCGGCTACATAACCGTGACCGGCGGACAAAACCCGCTAATGATAGTTCCAGCCGGTGCCGCTAGCAGCACTCTTGAGATAACCACCAGCACCAACACGACTGACGGAAACTACAGCATAATGGTAACCGGCTCAGATGGCTCCCGCTCTCACTCGACAACGATCCTCCTCCAAGTAGTAGACCCGGTCTCGGTCATCCTCGAATCACTGGTTCTCAACAGCTATCATTTCAATAACAGCACGAGCCTCACACTCTTCCTCCAGAACACGGGCAACGGAACAATCACACTGCCGTCCTACGTCATACGAGACTCCTCGGGAAACGCGTGGAGTCTCACAAGCTGGACCGGACCCACCATCGAAGTCAACGGAGTCGGCTCAGCGAATATTCTGATCGGCTCTAGCTGCCCTGGCTGCATATACAGCGGAATAGCCGGACTATTCCTACAGTTCCAACCCGGCCAGACCTACACGGTCACGGTGACGACTGCCAGAGACAACCAGTTTACGTTCACGGTGACAGACTAGACGGCACCCGAGCTTTGAAGAGTGAGACTCAGCCCGCCAACGGTTTCGAGTGTCGCTCATCGGGGCATATCCAGACAATCTCGCCGCCAAACGTCCGGCCGCCTCGATAACACTGTCTGCCGTGTGTGACGCAGAACATTCGACCTCTGAGAATCTCCGGCAGCATCGCCTCCGGCAAGCCCGTAGCTTCTGGGGAGTCGGCGGATTCAGAGTCCGGGTCTGGCTCAGCAAACGGGTTGTCCAGAGGCCTACTCATTGGCGAACTGTGAGAGATTTCTGTGATCGTCCCATTAAGCGTAGCTTCGCATCTTCAACCCGGCTATACCAGGATACGGACCGTTTATGCCTGCGGATTTCTGGGGAATGCTTCGGGTCGGCCAAAAATTGGGCAAAGCCGTTCATGCGGGCGACACTAGCCTGTGCCCTACCAGTCGCTGATCAGCGACCACATACGTCCTGTCGCAAGCAGACCACTGTTATCTCAGACTCGCCTCGTGCGAGAACCGGTTCAAATCGTCGTATGGGCTGAATTGAGCCTATTTTCGGCTTCTATTGACCGAACTTCTTTTATGGTGATGCCTGCGCGGGCGAGTGCCGAGAGTTACCATGCCTAAGAAATCCAAGAAGGCTAAGAAGTCGAAACCTAAGAAAGCGAAAATGGATCCGATTCCGAAAGGCTTCGGGACAGTAACCCCCTATCTATCGCTTGATCGGGCGGCCGAAGCACTTGAATGGTACAAGAAAGCGTTCGGCGCCAAGGAGCTTGACAGAGAAACCGTGCCGGGCGGTAAGATCATGCATGCCAGAATTCGAATCGGCGATTCGATAATAATGCTGAGCGACGTCTTTCCTGGGGCGGACACGCAGGCACCGAGTGTTCTGGGAAACACGACAACGACGATGCACGTCTACACGAAGAATGTTGACAAGCTCTGGCAGCAAGCTGTTGACGCTGGAGCAAAAGTCAGCATGCCCTTGGACAACCAGTTCTGGGGCGAGCGCTACGGGAAGTTGAAAGACCCGTTCGGCCACAACTGGTCCCTGTCACAGCGTATCCCGATGACCAAGGCGGAGATGAAGGAGAAGCAAGAGCAGGCTATGGCCATGTTCTCCCAGGGCCAGCATCCAGGGGCAGAAGAACAGGCTCCACTGGCCCAACAATAGCGGAAACTAGGGATACTCATTTCAGCAGATCGGAAAACAAGCCATTCGACCATAGGTTCGGTAGGTAGGAGGGCTGTCTCTCCGAACGCCAAACCTCAGTCTCACTCTTCAGCGCTTGCGTGATCGGAGATATTTGTCCTGTGACTGCGAAGAATGGATGCTACGCAGTCGGTTAGATAAAAAAGGAGAAGTTTGGAGCTAGGCTCTTCGGGTCTGTTACTTCTTGGCGTAGATCTTGCCGTGGCTTTCGCCGGTGGCCATGTTGCCCTGGCCTTCGGCCCAGCCGGTGGAGTTGTTGAGCCAAGATAGTTTAGGTGATTGTGTCATGAAGTGTAGTTCGCCTTCCCAGCTGCCTGTCGTAGGACCGCTCATGCGGCCTTTTCCGCTTCCCCAGACTACTACCATGTCTCCGTCCTTGGTGTTCATGATCGACTTGAGTTGCCATTCGTTGGTGCCGTCGGTCTTCTGGTTGACAGTGACCGTGTCGATGTGGTTGCCGTGGAGTTTACCGCTGAACTCTCCCCGGTCGTTCATCTCTAGCTGAATCCCGTTGGGGCTGATGTCTTTGATGGTGGTGCTTACGTTCTTGGCGTGTAGCTCGTAGAGTAACTCGCCCTTCTGCATCGAGGCTTGAGCTTGCATGCTTCTCAATCGCGCGACTGCGATAGTAGCTATATCAACGTTCCCGGCGCATGAAACGTGAAACTACTCCGGAACCATGGGAAGAAGAGGCGTAGCCTGTCAGCTGTCTAGCGGGGGGAGTTATTACGATGAAGACTGTAGGGGGCCGCAGCCTCCATCTCTTCCCAAGAAGGCACTTTTGTGTCGCGAGGAGCAACTGCTTTTCAGAATTTCAGGAGGGGGGTCCGGCCAGTTGAACCCGATCTGGGCTTAAACTCCGGCTTGTCGCGTAGAATGGGCGAGTCGGGTGTTTTGGATATCTTGATTTAAGCGCAGGGATCAGAGTGAGAATGCTGCGATGTCAGATCGACCGCCCAGATTTGTGATCAGGGCTTGTTCTGCGTTCGTCTCGCTGAAAAAATGGAGAGTCTACGGATTCTTAGCGCACCCTCCGTGTCTGCTTGAAATCGGACATAGGTTCGGCCGGGATCTGTCACGCGAGGAGCATGCGGTTTCAAAAGTACTCTAGATTTCCGGGCACGGCGAGTCTTAGCAGGGAAATGCTACAGTTGATAGCTGGGCTATGATTGCAGGGTAGAGAGGATTAGCGTGATCGAGGACAGTTCCTTGGTTCTAAGGGGATTTCGGGGCGTTTTGCAGGGGACTATCAGGACCCGCGCCTGAGGATTGGCTCCCAAGTAGAAGGCTTTGACCCACCAATAGTGAGTCTCGAAACTTTGTGTTTGCGCGCTGGCAAGAGAGTCTCATCGAGTTCGCATTCCGGCTCGAGAACGTCGATACTCTACTATTGACCTCGCCGGCGAGGGCCGGCATGGTTTCATTCTGGGCAAGGGCTTCGGTCCTGAAGTCGACGCACATGGAATGCAGAAGTTCTCACATGCATGATTTATCAGTGGACGTTGTGGTTTGTAGGGACTGAGAAGAAGATCTCGGCTTGTCGGTCGCAAAGGCCACAACCGTCCGTGCCAAGTCTCGCGGTAGAGACTCGAAGGTTACGCTGTCAAAGTATTCGTTTCGAGTGAAATATCTCCGCAAGAGTCGGGAGATACTGCGGCGTTTCAACGAAACGAAGCCCTGGCTTGACCAGCTCTACACGACATTTCTCGGTTTGAGACCGGGAATGACGATGGTGGACGTGGGATGTGGAACGGGAGATTTCACACGACGCTTAGCTACACTCTCGAAAGGGAGGAGCGAGGTTATTGGAATCGATTCTAATGCTGATGGTATTGCTGCTGCCGTCGCCGACACCAACCACAACCGCCTCTCGAAGATGATATCCTACAGGGTTGGAGACGCGTACAAGATTCCCCTCGACGACGAGTATGCAGACCTTACTTGTTGCCGCAGTCTACTGATCCATCTAACTGATCCCTTGAAGGCGGTAAAGGAGATGGTGCGCGTTACAAAGAATCATGGATCGGTTGCTGCTCTAGAGAGTGGAAGGATGAGCGTGTTCTTCGACCCGAACGACGAGAGCTACAGTGAACTCTTCGACCAAGTGCAGGATGCCTTGTTTGACGGGATCAGAAAGCTTGAGGGAAAACATATCAGAATCGGCGATAGACTACCAGGAATCTTCCAGGCAGCTGGTCTCACCGGTATCAAAGCAGAAATCCAGGCGGACGGCTGGCTGTACACGGACCCTAGAAGAAGACTGGCCGATCTCAGACAACAATTGAGGTTTGATCTCTCAATGCTCGAGGCGAGATCCAAGATCGATAGGAAATACTTGATCGCAGGAGGAATGACAGACGCTAGAATCAACGCGTACAATCGGCAAACCATGGCAAAGACGAAAATGCTATTGTCCGACGACAAGAAGCTTCGGAATGATCCAAGCCTTTACGCAGCAAGCCTCTTCCTTGTCTCAGGAACAAAGATAGCCTAGACATAACGTCGCCTTTTCGGACCCGATAATGTCTATGCTGCGGGTCTCTGGACAGCCCGGGTGACAGGGAATTCTGAAAACACCCCGACAACAGTCTACTACCATATCGTTGCGCTAGGAAGCACGCGACCAGTAATATCGTCCACCAGGTCGGTCGTCTTCACTGACAGATACCAGGCGTATGGACAGGACAACTCAGCGTCAGGAACCGATACCTGCCGGTTCACCAACAAACATGTTAGCCAACACATCTTAATGACCGCATCGCCTGTCTCACACTTGCCCGACACTCTCGACGCAAATATCGTTAAATATTCAGCGGCTGGCTAACCCGTTAGCTGGCTTTGTTCGTCATCATGTTCCTCAAGGTTAGCGAGATCTTGTTGTGATCTGCCGAGAAAAACGCGTACGGTTGGCCCTTCCGGGCCGTAGAGCCAGAGTAGCATCAAGGGTTTCAAAGGGACTCTTATTCACTCTCCTAACACTCCTAAGCATCGTGCCCGGACTTCCCGCAATTGCAGGAAACACTTCCGCTTCAGGCCAGATCAATCCGATTCGAGGTACACTCGGCCTAGGAGGCCAATCACAAGGTCCTCTGAAGGTTGGATCTAATCCCGTAACTAGCCTTTCCCTTCCGGGGAACGTGCTTTCTACCGTCGCCGCCTCAAGCGCTGCAGCAACGGTCCTACAATCGTCACCCAGCAACCTTACTCTAGAAACTCGGGGCTTGGTGTTAAGGCTGCTAGGTGGCAGCGCTCCGCATGATGAGCTACTGAATCGAAACCATGAGATTCTCAGTTCTTGGTCTACTTGGCGTGTGGAAGCTCAAACGGCTGGCTCCTGGATTCCTCTAGAGCCAAGGCTGACCAATTTTACGGTGCTCGGAGCTAATGCTAATGATACATACGTGATCAGAACAATGCAGGTAGGGTCTCCGGCACAATCTGGGAGAATTGAGGATATTCTACAAGGTGATGCCTGACGGTTCTTTGAAATGGGATCTGCAGTTTGACAGTAGAAGTGCGGGTTTTTATCGCCTTGTCTATGAGTGGCGAAATGTCACGAGCAATCGCCAGCTGAACGAGCCGTTGAAGAGGTTGCGAGTAAATTACGCTGGCTCAAACTTTACCTTTTCTTGGGCAGATATTCCCAGAGGATTTGATGTGACCTCAAGCATCTTTCACGACCAGTTTATTCTTTCTGTAAACCTCGGAGGATTGGCACCCGGTGTTCCGGTTGAGGTCGATCCTTACCTTGTGGGAAGCAGTAGTTTCTATTGGGCGACATCTACTTCTCAGCGAAGGGTCTTCTACGATCCGATCGGGGGTTACTATTGGGTCTTCTACGATGATGGGTCGGGGTTGACCTATCGATACTCTTCCGATGGGAAGAGCTGGAATCAGGGATGCGACATCCTTGGATGTGGTTGTAGTGGATATCAATCGTGCGTACCCGGCACTTTCAATAATGATTCGGACATCTCCGTTTTCGGCCAGAATG
This sequence comes from archaeon 13_2_20CM_2_53_6, assembly GCA_001915065.1. Taxonomy (GTDB): domain Archaea; phylum Thermoproteota; class Bathyarchaeia; order 40CM-2-53-6; family 40CM-2-53-6; genus 40CM-2-53-6. The sequence continues at coordinate 61,925 of MNDT01000019.1, forward strand.
TAATTGTTGCGAAAGGGGGACAGGCAACTGTCAGCTCATACCCAGGGGACGTTAAACAGTTCCTATACCTATCGTTATCTGTTAGCTACTTGATCGGGACGATATCTGGCTCCAATATTTCCTGGAGTTCACTTCAAGCTGCGGGCCGAGAAATCGTTTTCTGTCTACCGAACTGCTACTCGCTCGGAGCTGGAATAAGAGATGTTTCCGTCTATGTCGCTCCTACGGGCCGGCCATTGTTTTCTTACAACTTGTGGTACAACTATTACCCTTCGAACGACACTGACACATGCCCGCAGGGTGGCTCGACTACCTACTCCTACAGCGCCCTCAAGGTCTCCTATGTCAACGGTACAGGGTATTGGAAAAACAAAGAGATATTCAATGACAATAACGCACCCCTACCCAGTGGGCAGGAAGGATACTGCTACAGGTTCGACCAGAACGATATTGCGAGGTCCATAATCCTCCCCTCAGATTCTCAAGGCGGATTTCGAGTCTTATACCAACAGCCGACTCATACGTACGGTAGTAGCGCGCCTTACAGTGTAAGCAACAGCTGGGTCCAGTTGGAATCTTATCTCAACGCAACGGGTTCCGTAGAGACCATCCCTGGAAACATCTACAATCTTGGAGCGAGTACCAGCCCTCCAGGAGGGCTAGGCAGCCCCGAGTTCTCAGCTGTTGCAGACGGAGACTATGGTACCCACGTCGTCTACCGGGCCTCCTCCGGGACGGTGACCTACCAGTATCGTCCTGTATCAGGCTCTTGGACCGGTTCGACTGATCTGTTCACGGGTCAGGCGTCGGACCCAACTATCTCTGTGGACTACTCTAACAATGACGTGTACGCTTTCGCCCTGCAAGGCTCCGCGATAACAATGAGGGTGAAGCGGTCGGGCCAGTCATGGACGACCCAAACCCTTCCCGTAACCGGTAGGACGAATAATCCTCAATATCTCGGCTCCAGCTACTCCGCAGCCAGCGGGACCGCTTCAGGTCGTATATCACTGGTATGGACTGAGACGAACCCGTCTGCATACTCGGTGGAATACGCGGGCATCCCCATCATGTCAGCATGGTCCCCATTTGCCTCCCCCACTGACCCTTGGGACGGCAATGGCATAGTTCCTTTCGGAGAGTATTTTGCTAATCTCGGCGAGTCCGTGTCGCCCAGTAACGGCATGCTGACTCTTAGCCAGACAGATCTCAGCGTTCCCGGTCGCGGCCTCAGCCTTGAAATTACAAGGAATTATGTTGAGCCTTACAGCCTCTGGAAGGGAAACCCGTACAATTACGAGAGCTATCCATGGGCCCCACTAGGCAATGGTTGGCAGCTCAACTTTCCTTGGCTAAATTACTCCAGTCCTCTCTATATCCATCTGTGGAATGGCGAGGGATACCGGATACCAGCGAGCTTCTGGAATGGCGGCTCAGGAACCTTTGAAAACCATCAGGGAGAAAGCTTTCTCGCTACGAGGAACGCTGGCGGAATATTTCTTAATACTACTTCTGCAATCACCTACAGATTCGATCCAAACAACTACAGGCTCACAAGCATCACGGATTCCACGGGTAATCGGATCCAACTTTACTACAATGTCAGCAATCAGATTGGTTGTGTGTTAGATACCCTGGGCAGGGGATTCAACTTCAGCTATTCGAACGGGCTACTCCAGAGCATTGGCGAGTACTCGGGTTGCCATAGCAGTAGCCTTGTAAGAACGGTTCTCTACAACTACTCTGGGCAAAATCTCGTCTCCGTCACCGATCCTGCCGGGAGAATTACTAGCTATCTCTACCAGGCAGGCCCCTGGCTTCTGACCAGAGTCACATACCCTACTGGCTGGTATACGAACTTTACTTTTGCTCCCTTCAGGCTCGGAACAGAAGACCTTGTCTACTCCTGGAGGGTCTCCCACCAGACCGTCCTTGCCTCAACAGTATCCCAGATACGCCGTTTCGACTATAGTTATACCCAGGGTACCGGCGACGAAGTAACATCATCTGAGGTCAAGACCTACAATGGGACCAGCTTGACTGGCTATACGGACTATGCTTTCTCGTACGCAGGCATGGTGCGGAATGTATCAGACGCCAACCATTCACTCGTGAGCGGTGTCCAACGCCTTTTCGACGGTCGTGGAGAAGTTATCACGGAGACATTTTTGGTGACCGACGGGGGCTCGCCACCTAAGATTGGAAGCTACACCAACACTTATCGCTACGACCTCTGGGGTAATCGCATCTACAGCCATACAATAATAAATCCCACTACAAACGTGTATCATGACAGCTTTGGCGCATTCTACAACGATAAGCTTCCTCTAGGCTTCTACTACTTCGCTGATACCTTTAGTGACCGTAATGGTCAGGCGACGGACAACGCGGGATGGACAATGAGATCCTTCTGCCTTCCATGTCCAGCTCAAAATCCTGTTCAGACCATGAATGCGACAAATGGCTGGTTGCACTTTCATGTTATCGGGACTCTAGGCTTCAATTTTTACAGTCCCCAGCTTCCCATAGCTGGTAGCTATTCTCACTGGAATGTAGCCTTCAACTGGAAGGCCGGCTCTGACGTTGCAAACTCTACAGTGCCTAACCTCATCTTCTCTCTCCAAACAAACCATGTAAGTCTCGAAATCAGTCCACTGGCTCGGCCTGGCATGGGCACAAGCCAGGCGGGTTCGTATTCGGCGGATCTCGCTTCAACTATCAACTCTCTCATCAATCCTCCGTATAACGCCACATGGGTCGAGTTGAACTGGAACATAAAAGGCGAATCCTTCAACAATGGACAAACGGGCGATCTAGCCAACGTAATGGTCTCCACGGGGACCAACTTCTCCAACGCTTTCTTGAATGGTAGCCCAGGACCCAGTATTCACCGAGCTTTGGCTGGGGCGGTTGAGTACCAGAATGGGACTGGCACGCTGCCCATTGAGACTTACTGCAACTACTCCTCCTGGGGCGGACTTCTCTCAATCAAGCAGCGCTATGACACGTCCAGCGGCACTCAGTGGCCTGCCATCTCTTACACGTATGACCAGTTCGGCAACCCATCGTCCGTCACCAATACGGAGGGAAACCGAACCTACTTCACGTACTCCTCAAGATACCAGAACGCCTATCTAACAAACGTCACTCAACGGGTAATCCCGGGGAACGTTCAGACTACAAGACTGTACAACTACGACGTCTACACTGGCAACAAACTGTCCCAAGCGGACCCCAACGGTTCAAACACCACCTACAAGTACGATGTCCTGGGTCGAGTCACCAGAGTGGTGTATCCTCTCAGCCTAGGCTACGTCAACTTCACCTACAACGACTCTGCCAACTACGTAAACGTCACGAACGAGAATGGCTGGAAGACGCAGCAAATCTATGATGGGCTCGGACGACTGGTTGCGACAAAGAGATACGCAGGCGGAAATGTCTATTCGACGGACAGCTATGCGTACAACTGGCTGGACAAACCTGCCGCTCATACTGACCCTCTGACGAACAGCTACAGCTACACTTACGATGTGCTAGGCCGACAGCTTGTAATCGGGGAGCCTACCGGATACTTCGTCAGTCAATACTATAATGATACGGGCTCATGGCTTCGCGTTACAGATGAAGGTGGAAATTATCGGTGCAACGTTTACGATCGTCTGGGCCGCATCGTCTCTGTGATAGAAGCAGCGTCACAAGACTGCCAGTCAGGAACAGTTACAAACTACCACTACGATGAAGTTGGAAATCTCAGAAGCGTGACAAATGCGAATGGTAAGACTACCTCCTACACTTACGACAGTCTCAACCGACTGACACTTTCGAAATATGCTGATGGGACAAACGAGACGTACGCTTATGACAACGACGGCAACATGGTGAGCAAGCTTGACCGGAAGGCAGTCCAGACATCCTACTACTACGATTCTCTGAACAGGATCTCCATCATCGGCTACCACGGCCCCCCCTGGGGCAGCAACGATCTCTACACCTACGACAAGGCCGGCAACCTCTTACAGCTGACTAGCACCAACGCGACAATCAGCTACACCTACGACGCCCGGAACAGAGTCACCAACGAGTGCTACTGGATAAACAGCCAGTACACCCCATGCCCCCCCTACACGGGAGGAGGCGGAGGAAACGGGGGCAGCGTCGCCGCCGGCACACTGATAAGACTCGCCAACGGAACCCAGATTCCAGTACAGAACATTCCAGTCGGCGCCCAAGTAATCGCGTACAATGCACCCACGGGATACCAGACAACCGCCACAGTGTCACAAGCGAGCATCGTGGTTACGAACAGCACCCTGACTATACAAACGACCGCAGGACTCCCCTTCCGTGCAGACGCCAACCCCAAGATGAAACTCTGGGTCCTAACACCAGGCGGCGCCGTGGAGAAGCCCATCACGCTGATACAGCCGGGAGATCGAGTCTACAATTACAACCTAGGCAGCTGGGTCAACGTTACAGACGTCAAGGCCACCTATGGTGGACAGCATACGATGTACGATCTGGCGATTACCCCGGCCTTCACAAGCAACGGACTATTACTCGAGTATATCGCGAACGGCTATCCTGACTGCTACAACATCTGCAAGCAGGGACCCACAGGACTCGGACCCACAACACCCAGCGGGGGAGTCTCAACCATCAACTATACTATCACCTACACGTATAGCGGCGAGAATCTCAACAGCATCAACTACCACGACGGACACACGGTCAACTACACGTACGACACTCTCGGTAGAACCACGACCGTGTCCATAGGCAGCACTACACTCGCCACGTTCAGCTACTATCCGAACGATCAGACGAAAGGCATGACATTCGGCAATGGTCTTCTGGGAAACTACAGCTATGATAGTCTCTCACGAGCAAGCAATATAACGCTTGCAAATGGGAAGAAGACAACCCTCTCACTAGTCTACGGCTACAGCAATACGGGAACTGTCAGCGGTATCACCGGCACAATAAATTCCACTTCAGTCAACGAGCAATACAGCTATGATTCCTTACAACGCCTCACGGGCGCTAGTGTCAGCCCTACCAACTTCTCCTACGGGTACGACAATGTTGGAAACAGAGTCTACCAGAATCCTAACTCCACCGCTGGAATCCAGTACGTGTATAACCGAACAAACAATGAACTGATGTGGGCCAATAATTTTCCTACAGGATGGACAACCCACTACCACTACGATCTCAACGGGAATCTTGTATCCAAGATCTTTGACAGTAATAGTTGGAGCTACAACTGGGACGTGCCAGGTCATCTCCTCAGTACCAGCCTGAACGGTGTCATCCAGAGCTACTATGCGTACGATGGGATGGGACGACGAGTCGAGTCCATGGAAGGCTCGACCATCTTCTATGCGTATCTTGGAACCGATACGCTGCAGGAACGATACGCGAATGGAACGATCAACGACTATGTCTACGCTGCTGGGTTGAGGATCGGAAGAGTCCGTGGAGCGGCCACGCTGTACTATCACAACGATGCCCTGGGCAGTACGCGTCTAATGAGTGACAGCAACAAGAATCTCGTGTTCAGCGACAACTATCAGCCTTTCGGCCAGGATAACACTACACCAAAGGGCTTTGAGACGTACAAGTTCACAGGCAAACCTGTTAGCCAAACGACAGGTTTGTACTACTATGGGGCTCGCTGGTACGACCCGACGATAGGGCGATTCATCAGCCAAGACCCAGATCCGGGCGCTAGGTCGAATCCTCAGAGCCTGAACCCTTACATCTACGCCTTTGACCAGCCCACCGGGATTACCGACCCCTCGGGAATGGACGGATGTTGGGTCTTTTCATGGGCCTGCAACCAGGTCTCTTCTGGAGCCACGACCGCTTGGAGTGGGCTCACGACTGCTGGGACAGACATACAGAATGGATGGAATAGCCTCAGTCCAGAAGAACAGCAAGGGCTCATGCTAGCGGGCTTTGTCGCTCTAACTGTCGCAACGGGAGGGACGGACCTTCTCGTGATAGGAGCAGTGGGTGCGGTTGCCGCGACGGCAGCTTATGTTGGTACAAGCTACGCCGCAGGCAACACTCCGACGTTAGCTGGAGCCTTGACCTATGCTAACCTAGGATTTGCTCTCACTACTGGAGTGTACGCTTTTGCTGACCCGGCCCCCGAGATTGACGTGGCTGCAAGGCTGGCCGCTAACAGAGGAGCTGGATTGGCGTTTGAGAGTGATGCTGCAGACATCCTCGGCTTCACAAGAAATATCGGTGCAGGAAGAACCGTCTTGCAAGGAACCGAGACCGCTGGACGCGCGATTCCAGACTACGTTGGAGCCACATTCTATGGGGAAGCCAAGTTCACACAAGGAAGCATTTATGCAACTCGACAGATCAGGATAATGATAGAGGCAGCCGGCCAGCAAGGTAAAGACCTAGCATTGGTGTACGCTGAAGGGACCAGAATCGCTCCAACGGTATTTCGGTATGCTTCCGAATTCGGCGTACGGATTATCCGATTCCCTATTTGATAGGTGAGAGGAACATCGAACGATTCTGGGAATACGTAGTGGCTCTTGACTTCTGGACATTCCATAATCCAAGTGACGAGAAAATTGCGACAGCGTTCCTTGACACCCTCACGAAGTTCGGGTTCCAGCCGAGCAAATACGGCGATCAGGACCCACCTAAGAAAAGGTTTGACCGCTTATCGCGCGACAAAGTAGTTCATGAATGGGTGAAACATCCGGGCCAACTCATACTAGAGAGACTTGGAGAGAATGGTTTCCAAGCGCTGCTCCACTTGTCCCAGGCTCAAAATAGACCGGTACTCATAACATTTGCATTGCCCGACAATTATTTCGGATCCGCCAACAATGTTTCTAAGTTTCTCGAGTTTTCAGAGGAGCTGTACGCCCTCTTCAGACCGTTTCAGGGAAACATCGCACACAAGAAGGATTGGGATGATAAGACAGTCGCAATTGCACCGATTAAGATTGGAGAACGAACTATCAAGGCGGAGGTCCACAATTCTCCGCAGCCCACCAAGGGTCTCCCTGGAATCTTTTGGGCAAACTACCTTGGACCCGACTATGTCCATCTGTATTCGAAGGACAAAGTCGAGAGTGTGCCGAGCTACAGCAAGAAGGAATTAGCCGATGGGGGCTACCTCATTTTGACAAGTCCGAGCCCATTGGACTACGCGAAACCGGAGACGAAAAAAATCGAACAGGACATAATCGAATATTTGGGTAGAGACGCGGTATTCGACAAGACCTTGCCCGACAGGCCTCTGAGGTCACCTTTTCTCAATCGTAACGAACCCTATACACCAACAGCGAAATCTCCGTTACCAAGCTCCATGTCATCAAACCTCCGGGCTTGCCCGGAGTGCGGCGAAGAGAAAAGAACCGTCGAAACCTCAAAGGATCGAACCAACAAGTTAGTCGGCTTCAAATGTTTGAACTGTGGCGCCATTTGGGCAGTCCACACATCTTTGTTGCGAGCGCCCGGAAGGAGCTTCAGTAGACGGCTTCGCAGAACGATTGAATGACATAGTATGTTTGTTGTAGGATCAGCGCGCGTCTCTTTGCTCGACCCATTTTTGAATCTGCTTAATCTGCTCTATCTCATCTTCGAGGACTGTTAGCTTGGCTTCTAGGACCCGCTGTCTGTCGAGTCTAGCTTCTAGGTCCGCAAATTTCCTGTTGTAGGTCTCGTTTTCTGTTCCGATCTGAACTGGTTCGTCGATGTTGAGTCTGATGAACGGGTATGCTCTTCGGTAGATGTCTTGGAGTTCTTCCACGTCCCGGTCCGTATAGTGTTTGGCGCGCGTCCCAGCAAGGTGGCCCTCAACAATCATCTTCTTCTCATGATCGATGGAAGCGATGTCGAGAGCATTCTCGAAGTACTTCCTGAAACCATGACAGGGCTGTATCTTCGGGTCCAGACCAATCTTCCTTCTTGCTCTATTGATGGCCGCCCAGACGCTCCAGTAGCTACGCGGAATCAGCCTGCCTTCTGGCTTCCTCTCAATGAGACCCTCAGTGAGACACTCTCGAATGAGACGGGTAGAAGCATCTCCGAGGAAAGCGTACCCAGCGGCCTTCTTTCCAACGTAGAATCGTGGCTCCAAGCGGACTGCTAATGGAATCGTCCCGCTCTCAAGATCCTCCATGATGTGAGAGTACCGTAGCTCCATCAGGACATTGGAACGGAGGCCTGACTCTGCAGCCATGACGACAAAGAGCCTGTGAATCTCCTGCCGCAAACAGGAGAGAAGCCTCTCGATCTCCTCCCGCCGGTATCCACGATGCCATTGCTGCGAGACGTACTGGAGATCCGTCTTAGGCAGACTGTTGTAGCCGTTGTGACGCAGAAAGCTTCGAATCGCGACCCGATAACAAAACTGAATAGCCGGCTTGAACCCGAGAGAGGTCCTGTCGATAAGGTCTTGGACCTCCAAGGACTCGACGGTTTTGCACCATTGAAGGAGCTGTTCTGGTGATAGGCCTGTTCGCAGCTGGAATCGAGCCATGTAGCCTAGATATTTCTTGCGAGTTAGTGGGACCCTGTTTCGAAGCCACCGCTCTACACATGGAGGTCGCTGAAAGTATCTTCCGTCTTCAGCTACAGTTCGGATATCCGGCGTCTGGTCCCCTAGTCCATCAAGATTCTCCGACAAGAACGGTTCTTGACATCGTACAATCCTTCGATCTCGTATTTAGCTCGGACAGGTCATGTGACAGGTTTACCGGCAAACCTGTTAGCCAAACGACAGGTTTGGCCTACTTCTAGCAGCGTTTTCTTCAGGATGGGTTTTCTTGCCGATTCGACTGAGGCGCGTCTGGAAGTGTCAGAAGTGTCGGAAGGAGCGTTCGCCGGTGAGGACCATGCTTATTCTATGCTCATCGCAGGCTTTGACGAGTTCTGGGTCTTCGACCGAGCCGCCTGGCTGGATAATCGCTGAGACTCTCTCTTTCGCGACTGCCTCTACATTATCCATCTTTGGCAGGAATCCATCGGAAGCCATGACGCTCCCGTTGAGGTCGTGTCCGTACCTATGGGCCTTCTCGATGCAGGCCTCGATGGCGCCGATGCGATCTTGTTGGCCGGTTCCGATTGCCAGCGATACTCCGTCTTTCCAGAAGACTACTGCATTCGAACGGACCTCACAGGCGGTCCACCAAGAATGTAGCATGGCCGTGTACTCGGCCTCTGTTGGCAAGCGTCTCGTCGCGACGGATAGTTGTTTTAGATCGTTTTCTGACTGGATCTTTGTCGAGTAGGAGTCCTCGAATATCAAGGATCCATCATCTAAGACAACGATGTCAGGGTGAGTTTGATCATTGGCAAGTTTGCGGATCTTTCCCAATCGAATATCCTTCTTTTTGCTTAGGATGGTGAGAGCTGACGGTTCGAAGTCTGGTGCGTATACCACCTCGACAAACGTCGAGGACAATTCCTCTGCAGTCGCCTTGTCTACCTGGCGATTGAATGCGACAACGCCTCCAAACGCGGCTCTCGGATCTGCATCTCTCGCTCGAACGTAGACCCCTGACAGGCTCTGGCCATTGTGTCCCACGGCGACGCCAGACGGATTGAGATGTTTCATAACGGCAGCTGCAGGTCCATCGAAGTATCTGACTATCCGGAGCCCGTGGCTGCCATCCTCGATGTTTGTTGCCGAGGGTCCGTCCTTTCCCCACTTGATCCATTCCACATTGCCAATGCCCTCCCGCGATCCTGCTGGCTTGTACAAAGCCGCTTTCTGGTGTGGGTTTGTTCCGTACCGCAAACCTCGATCCTGACCATCAATCGTCCAGCGAACCTTCGAATACTCGATTGTTCTGCCATCCATGACAATTTTGAGAGATTCCGGAAAATCCTCTTTCTGGGCCGTTCTGTAGATCTTTCGAATCTCTTGCTTACTCATTGTCCTTGGCCAGCTAGGTAGTCTCGGATCGACTGGTCATACTCTGCGGTCAGGGCAAAAGCTTCTCGAGCCAGTCGTTGCCTGAGCTCGTTGCCAACGTATCCCTTCTTCTCCAGATC
>MNDT01000047.1 GCA_001915065.1 archaeon 13_2_20CM_2_53_6
CGGCGTGGTCGATCATCAGAGGAATAAGATCGTCACAGTTCGTGAGGATCATACAGTAAAAGGAGAAGCGGTCAATACAATAGCGGCAGTCGATCTCGCCTCCGGCGGTCCCGGAGAGGTCCTTGTTTCAGGGAACAACTTCTATTCCAACCCTCGAATCAGCCCGGACGGTCGCAAGCTCGCCTATCTCACATGGAACCATCCCAACATGCCCTGGGACGGCACAGAACTCTGGATCGGTACCTTCGATGCTGACGGAAAACTGGCCAACTCTCAGAGAGTCGCTGGTGGACTTCGAGAGTCCGTCTATCAGCCGGAATGGTCGCCTGATAACCGGCTCTACTTCGTCTCCGACCGCACTGGCTGGTGGAATCTCTACCGCTCGAATAATGGGCACGCGGAACCAGTTTGTCCGTTGGAGGCCGAGTTGGGGGGTCCCCAGTGGGTCTTCAGACAGTCCCACTACGGCTTCGCATCGCCCCGGCAGATCATCTGCATCTACACAATGAAGGGAGGCACGCATCTTGCAAGACTGGACACGGTGACTGGACGGTTAGAAGAGATCCTAACACCCTACTCTGGGGGAGCCCGACAGATCCGAGACATTGCTGTTGGGCCTGATCATGCCGTCTTCGTGGGAGGCTCCCCGACTGAGGCGGAGTCAATTGTCCAGATAGACCTGAGGACCCCAAAGTTGACGGTTCTCCGTCGTTCGAGAGATGTCACAGTCGACAATCGCTACCTTTCAATCCCAAGACATGTGGAGTTTCAGACAACAAACGGGCTCACAGCACACTCGTTCTACTATCCGGCGAAGAACCCTGACTATTCTGCTCCCGCCGGTGAGAAGCCTCCGCTCATCGCTATCTGCCATGGAGGCCCTACGGGTCAAACATCGACTGTTCTGCGATATTCCATTCAGTACTGGACGAGCCGGGGGATAGCAGTGCTCGACGTCGACTATCGAGGCAGCACAGGCTACGGGCGACCCTACCGGGAACGCCTTAACGGACAATGGGGCGTGGTTGATGTTGACGACTGCGTCAACGGCGCACGACATCTTATCCAGAATGGAGAGGTGGATCGAAACCGTGTCGCAATAGAAGGCGGAAGCGCGGGAGGGTATACCACCATGTGCGCTTTGACTTTCAGGGATTTCTTCAAGGCCGGTGCCAGCTATTTCGGGATCAGCGACCTGGAGACGTTCGTGAAGGACACTCACAAGTTCGAGTCACGATATCTCGACCGACTCGTCGGACCGTATCCAGAGAAGAAGGATCTCTACAAGGAACGTTCAGCCATCAACTATGTCGAGCGCGTATCCTGTCCAATGATACTCTTTCAAGGACTTGAGGACAAGATCGTGCCGCCTGACCAGTCAGAAAAGTTCTACAAGGTTCTAAGAGACAAGGGGCTGGCTACCGCATACCTCGCCTTTGAGGGAGAACAGCATGGTTTCAGAAAGTCGGAGAACATCAAACGATCCATCGAGGCGGAGCTCTACTTCTATGGGAAGCTCTTCGGCTTCGAGCCTGCGGACCAGATAGAACCAGTGCACATCGATAATCTCGAAGCGAAACGAACGCCGATGATGCAAGAAGCACGCTAAGAGTCAGATCGGCGCCCGTGACAGTCCTGGCAGACGGCGAGTTCGGAGATTACAGAAGAGGGGTTTTTCGGTATTACGAGGAGAAGAGGTACAACGAAGCCCTGGCGGTGGCTAGAGAGGCTTTCAGGAGATTTCCCGAGAGTGACGCTATGACGTCTTTCTGGATCGCCTGTCTTCAGAACCGTTTAGGCAATCATGATGAAGCGATTCAGACTCTTCAGAGCGCGGTGGGGCGTGGCATCTGGTGGCCTACTGGTACGCTTCAAGATTCTGATCTGGATTCTATCCGCGATAGTCCTGATTTTAGGACTATTGAAGAGGAGTGCAAACGTCTCCAACAGCAAGCGCCGAAGATAGGGAAACCAGAGCTGATGGTTCGGGTTCCCACCGACTACTCAGATGGAAGAGATTATCCTGCTCTAGTCGTGTTCCATGCACGTTACGGGGAACGCCCTGAAATATCGGCTGAAGAATGGCTTCCAGTGGCATCGACAGGGACGATTCTCGCGGCACCATGGTCGTCGCAAATGTACGCTTCAGACGGTCGTTGCTGGGACGATCCGGAAGTCTCTGAGAGGGATGTGAAGTGGACGTTCGAACAGTTAGGGGCGAGATACCGTTTGAACCCGGAGAGGCTTGTCCTCGGTGGATTCTCTCAGGGTGGTGCACTATCGATCTATTCAGCTTTGAAGCGGGTCGTTGCTGAGGGGGGCGATAATCATCGGAGAGAAGGATCCCTTCTATCCCAAGATCGAGCAACTGTATGCGTTGATGGTGGAGAGGGGTCTTGATGGAAAGTTGGTTGTTGAGCCGGGTCTTGGACATAAGTATCCAGACGAATTCGAGGGCAAATTGAACAGAGCAGTCGATTTCGTGCAAGGAGATACAAAGAGAGCAACAAGGTAAGGGCCCCAGTCGAGTGTTGAAAGTTCCTTCAGATTCTCACCCCAGACGATTCCTCCTCTTTCAATGGATCGATTGCCTAGAATCTCGCGGCTAGAGCAAGAACCGTAACTGTTCTCCTATTGTGAAGTGGTCCGTGAGACCGCAGGATGCGTTCAATGCTATGCGTATTAGGCGCCTATTCATTCCGGTTTTCTTAAGGACACGTTTTCCGAGCCAAGAGTTGAAGCGGTTTTCTGTGGATGTAAGCTGGGCCGATCTGTCTGCTTGTTTCTGGATGAAGGTCGTCTGCTTGCGTCTAGCGTTTTCGTAGGTTTTCAGTCTGGCTGAGCTGAAATCATCAGACTGAAAGCATCCTTCGATAGTGTCGCCTAGACTTATCGCGTCTTGAAGTGTCATATTCGCTCCTTGGGCCCATGATGGATCGAGTGCGTGAGCTGCGTCACCGATGATGGCGACGCGGTCGCCAACCCAGCTCTGAACTTTAATGCGCTTGGGGGCGGCGTAAGTGATGTCGTCCCAGGATTGAAGGTTGTTGATCGAGCCCGCTAGCTCGGGCATGATTTTCTGCAGTTCGTTCTTGAACGAGTTTAGTCCCTGTGCCTTCAGATCGTTCAGCTTTCCTCTTGGGAGGTAGTAGAAGATGTATGTTCCCCCAGGGACTGGAAAGAATCCAGCCATCTTTCCACGCGATAGATACTGTCTCGCTTCTTGACGTAATGCTTCGACTGGGCCTACGAGCATGAAGAGAAAGTGGTCCGGGCATTCTCTCGTCTGTGTTTTTACGTGCAACGCCGTTCTGACTCTAGAGTCTGCTCCGTCGGCCCCGACAAGGATCTTCGTGGAGCATTCGGCAGTTGATCCGTCCCCTCTGCTTTTCACTTGGACATGATCCTTGCAGAGCTTGAATCCCTCGAAAGATGCAGATTCATGGATTACTCCGTTTGTTCGAGAGAACTCATGCCGAAGGACCTGCTCCAACTCGCTCGGGACGACAGTCAATAGGTAATTTTGAGGATGCTCCAGTAGAGAATAGTCGAGATTTGCCAGCAAACCGCCGGCGATTTCATACCACGCCACAATATCAGATCTGGTCCCTATTCGAATGGTTCTCTCCAGAAGCCCCAATTTCTGCAATGCTTCCAGTCCATTCGGTTGAAGGGTCAGACCTCTCTGCGATGGTGAGATTCCGGATCTTGCCTCCAGGATCAGAACACTTCGCCTATTGTTTGCAAGGCGGCAGCCAAGAGCGAGACCCCCAATGCCTCCACCAACAATGACCGCATCGTAGATTTGCACTAGTACACTCTCGGTTCAAGTATCTTGATTGATCGCAGCTAAGTTATGACTTGTACACTTGCCCTTGGAGATGCAGGGAGAAGAAGAACGGTTGCAATCGCGAACATTCTTGGATCATCAGGTTCCCCTCCTCTTACTAATGGCTAGCAGATGGATTGCCATTAGTTCTATCCAGAGGAAGGGGAATGCCAAGAAGAGACGTTGCAACAGCCCTACGTACAGAAGTGAATACAGGGCGGCGATTGAGAATGCGATGAAGAGTCCTAGGGCTGCGAATCCGGTACCCAAGAATAGGCTTGATAGTTTCTTCATGATTTGTCACGTTTCAACCGGACTGAAACTAGGAGAGGGGCGACTGCAATCGCCGTGAATGCCACTGCCGCAATTCCATTGTGTACTTGCTGGGAAAGTGATTGTGGATTGGTCAACGGGCGGCCGGGGTCACACGGGAATGCAGCGGTTGCGATTTCTCCCGTGCCAAACAATCCAACAAATATTGAGCCAGCCCTAGACCAGAACCCTGTGCGAATGCTGGTGAGCAGGCCGAGAGAGAATGACACAATCAGAATGCCTGTTATGAGGAAGCTCGCGTTCATGATAACAGAATTATCGCCGGTGCCCAACTCGCTACCGTATTGGGTAAGTTGATCGTACCCGGGTCTCAACAGGCTCGCAATAGCCCACAGGGATACCATCAAGAAAGGAGTCATGATTCCGGACAGAGCGGGAATAGCGACAATTTTTGACGGACCCGCATGATAAAGTCCTTCACCTTGATACCCCATCCAGGAGAGAATCGGTTAGAAGGGTACATGTGTTCTCCTGAAGGTTTCCGATTGGGCGAGTGGAAATACCCCAACGACATTCTCCAGGACTCTTCTCTCATCGCTAAGTGTAAGAACCGGCTTATGGATTCCAAATAGGCAACTGAATATGAAACAGGCAATCGATACAGATCCATACCTTCTTCCCGCAGACCTACCCGTCCCTGTCGATGACGGTGCCTGCCGTCACCTTCGCGCGACGAAGGTTCCCTCTATCTCACTCCGATCGACGAGCGGACGAGACGTCAACTTGGCGAGTGCGTCTAGCGGCCGAATGGTGTTCTTCTTTTACCCGGAAACGGGAAAGCCTGGGACTCAGATTCCGAAAACTTGGAATGAGATTCCCGGGGCCCGAGGTTGTACTCCTCAGTCATGTTCTTTCCGCGACCGCTATCGAGAGTTTAGGGAACTGGGTTTCGAAGTGTTTGGTGTCAGTGCTCAGAGCCTTGATGAACAGAAAGAGTTCGCCAAGCGGAACAATCTTCCGTACGAGCTCTTGAACGATTCGGATTTCAGACTGACCAATGAGTTACGGTTACCCACGTTCAAGTTTGAGTCCAAGACTTTCATCAAGAGATTGGCGCTTGTTATCAGACGTGGCATAATCGAAAAAGTGTTCTATCCCGTCTTTCCGCCAGAGAAGAATGCTGAGGTAGTCTTGGAGTATCTTCGAGGCAAATAGGTCTCTTGATCCTCCGATCACATCGTCCCTTTCATTTCTTTTCCGAGCCTGTCGTAGAATTCGTCCATGAAAGCCGCTCTCTCCTTCGCAAGTCTCCTTCCTGTCTCCGTGTACATTCTGTTCGCAACCGCCTTGAGACTAAGCTCGTATTCCAAGTTTGACGAGTGCAGTGCAGAGTCGATGATTGTTCCGTCCTGTCGAATGTTTCTACGCCTGTAAGCTTCAATGTCATCTACTTCTTTGTAGAATTCTTGCTTATGGTCGAATGATACGAAGGTGCTTCGGATTGTTCCAATCGCACCTATGCAGTCGAGCTTATCGGCGTCGAAGAGACATTTTGCTTCGATTGTCTGGGGTTCGGTTCTTCCGGATCTCTTCCGGTGCGATTCTATGCAATGACACACAGCATCCACCGTCCTATCTGCGAGTCCAAGCTTAGCCAGAATCTTCCTTACTTCCTTCGACCCTTCAGTTTCGTGCCGAAATCCTTCGATGCTGGCGTGTGCTTCTCTGTTCTGGAAGATATCGTGGAGTATCGCTGCGAGTTCAACAATCTCCAGATCCGCACGTTCCTGTTTTCCAATTTCTATCGCCATCTTCAAAACGCGTTCAATGTGGCTCCTTCCGTGAGCCCAGTCGTGCTTGGAATAGTACGAATCCGCGATTTCCCAAACTTTTGTCCGCAGAGGTTCGGCCAACATAACGCACATCTTGCGCCGCCATAGCACTAAAGGGTTGAGATCATGACATTTCCAAGACAGGAGTGCGGTTCCAACCGTGGAAAAATACAGGATTCCACTTCTGGATGAATCTGGAAGGACAATTGGTTATGGCGATAGATGGTGGACCCACAGAGTTAGGCTTGGCCCTGACGGTCCCATTCTCGGACAAAAGCATACAGGAATAACCATCGCGTGCCTAGACGATAACGGAAGAATCCTCACTCAGCACAGGAGACACAGGATATTCGACAGGGTCTGGAGCCTGTCCGGCGACACTCACCCCAGAAAGTACGGGAATCGGCGAGTGGAAAGCCTCTCGGAGGCTGCTAGAAGGTGTGCAAGGGAGGACCTCGGAGTCGTGATCAAGAACTGGACCCGGAGGCTAAGCATACCGTATTCTGCGCGAGATCCGCGCGACTCAAGATACTGCGAGAACGAGCTATTGTACATTCTAGTCGCGAAGCATGACGTCCCATTGTACATGAACAAAGAGAGCGCTTACGAGCTACGGTGGGTTGAGATCACGGAGATTTCGAAAGACTCACGAACAGACTTGAAAAGGAAACCAATTGACCGTAAGTACGCACCTTGGGTCAGTGCCGTGTTCTCGCTCTCGTCCAAGAGGGTTGAAGAAGCTTTCCAGGTCAATTGACCCCTGACCCGCCTGCCCAGAGTACGGACGAAATTCACCACAGGTTAATGCTATCTTCGATACAGGTTGGACTGGATCAAGAAGAATTTCGATAGCTCTCGAACGTCCGAGAATAAGTGATCGGGGCTCGCCATTCTCGGGTCTCCCCATGTTTCGGAGCCCCAAAGGGCGGCTCCGGTTACTAACCCAGCCTTCTTTCCCGCCGCTATGTCCGCAGCGGAGTCGCCAACTAACATGCAGTCTTCGGGGCCTAGCTGAATCTTCTTGAGCGCTAAATGGATGCCCTCGGGATCTGGTTTTCTCTTCGAGACGTCATCGCTCGTGACCAAGGCATCGAAATAATCGTGTAGACTGAAAGCTTTCAACGCGTAGTCGGAGAGCACTGAAGTTTCCGAGGTTACTATTGCAAGAGATTTCCCCGATTTACTCAATCCTTGCAACAATTCCGGTATCCCTTGAAAACCAACAGCCATATCTCGAAAATTGCTCCGGTAGAGCGAGTCGTAGTAGTCTACGGCTTCGTTAACGGGTCTATCAGGGTTTGAGGCGACCAATTGACGGATGATGTTCCGGGCTGGTGGCCCGAAACTCCAGAGGCTATCTTCACGAGGTAAGCTCCTCTTGAGATACCTCTGAGAGGTCTCGTTCACACAGTGGACGATGAGGTTTTGAGTGCTGAATAGCGTCCCGTCCATATCGAAGAGTATTCCTTTTATTTTGGAGGCTGTATGGGGATCTCTCAATCCTTCATCTCTCTCGGAGCAAATCCATCCGACTTCAGCCGCATCGCGCAAGCCTCGAGCTCGCGTAGGTCCCTAATGCGTAGGCAATCCGCGTCAGAGTGACGGTCGTCCCGGTCAACTAGGACCGGCAAAATCCCGATCCTTCGCGCTCCCAGAATATCTTTCTCGTAATTGTCGCCAACGTGTACTGCGTCGTTTGGAGAACACTCTGCCCGTTTAAGGGCTAGTTGAAAGATCGCGGGTTCGGGCTTGTTCGCACGTGCTTCCTGCGAATAGGTTATGGAATCGAAGTATTCGGAAAGTTCTAGCGACTTGAGCTGTTTGAGGAGGTCGTCGTTGTTGTTGGAAATGATTCCAAGTTTGTATCCACGGTTCTTCACGGCTTGGAGGGTTTCCCTGGTCTCAGGGTAGAGTCGATACCACTTGGGCTGGTCCCACCACTTGTTGACCTCCCTAACCAGGGTACCGTCTCTATCGGTGATGCCGAGCTTTCTGAAGATCATGCTATCATAGAGGGCCCAGAGC
>MNDT01000030.1 GCA_001915065.1 archaeon 13_2_20CM_2_53_6
GGAAGGTAGAGCGGCTCCCCGTACACTTCCCGGCTGGATGCTTCCAACAGCACCGGTCTAGAGTCAGCTTTCCTGCAAGCCTCCAAAACGTTGAGAGTGCCTATTTGATTGGTCAACCAGCAGTTGAACGGGTCCTCCTGCCCCCACGCGACCCGGGAGACTGCTCCAAAATGGAAGACCGCGTCCTTCCCGTCCACCGCCTTTCTTACGGTCGGGTAGTCTCTGATGTCCCCGTGAAGCTTCTCGCAGTTTAGAGATTGGGTGTTGGAGTTAAACTTCAGGTCAAGCAGTGCAACCGAGTCACCTGCATCCTCGAGTTTTTCAGCAAGGTGGCTTCCAATCAACCCGTTCCCGCCTGTGATCAGAACCCTAGAGATCCTCTTCAGCCCCCTTTGTGCAGGCATCATCAGGGATCTCATGGTCCGTAACAAACCCCTGGAGGTGGCGGCAGAATGTCAGGTCAAAAGACATGGTCTGCATCTCTAGTCCCGTGAGGCCGTTATATTCATCACGTGTACAATTGCAATATGCGTACATCTGAAGATAGATGGTCGGGTGCAAACACAAATGAACCGCCACCCTTTATAGCTGGATCAGCAGTTTTCTGCTCGGCTAGTTGTTATGCCTCTCCATCTCCGTCTGTCTCTGCAGGAATATATCGTTGGATAGGTAGGGCCCAGGAGAAAAGTCATGGACTCAACATGATGCTGGCTGCCGGTGTGAATGCATGCGGTTACGGGTTGACGAGGTGATGCGCGTTAGACGCCAACACGAAGAAAAGTTCGGTAAACGGATTCAGTGAATGCAAAGGCGTCATAACTGCTGGCGGGATTGGGTTCAGAATGCTTCCCTTCTCGAAGGAGATACCCAAAGAGATGTTCCCGATCATTACTTACAATGGAAGTCACAGCCTCGAGCTGAAGCCGCTGGTTCAGGCCATTTTCGAGCAGCTTTACAGCCTCGGTGTGAGAGACTTTTACTTCGTCGTCGGAAGAGGAAAGAGGGCTATCGAGGATCACTTTTCCCCAGACCCCGGTTTCTCCGCGTTCTTGAAAGAAAAGGGCCGGGATCCCGAATGCTTGTCTCGCTTTTACGAGAAGATAAGATCCTCGAACATCGTCTTCCTCAACCAGCCCGAATCTCTTGGATTCGGGGATGCGGTCCTCCTCGGTCGACCCTTTGTGAAGGGGACATTCATCGTCCAGGCTGGAGATACGTTCATTCTATCGGAGGGAGAAGAACATCTGCGACGGCTGGTCCTGATGCACCAAAAATATCAGGCGTCAGCAACGATTCTCCTTCACGAAGTCCCCGACCCGAGACAGTACGGAGTCGTTCAGGGCTCCCCGCTTGAGGAGGGAGTGCTGAGGATAACAGCTACCGAGGAAAAGCCTGAGGAACCCAAGACGAACATCGCCATAATGCCGCTCTATGTCTTCACGGAAGAAATCTTCAACGCACTGTCCGAGACAGAGCCCGGCAAGAATGGCGAACTACAACTAACAGATGCAATTCAGAAGCTCGTCACCGAAGGAAGAACAGTCATCGGGGTGAAGCTAAGGACCGACGAACTCAGGCTGGACATGGGTACCCCTGAGACGATGGTTGAAGCTCTAAGGCTCTCACTTGGATATGTCGACGCCAAAGCAACAAAAGAAAGTCTCCGGATGGACTTGGACACGCCGGCGTTATCGGCCTCCGAACCCAAAGAAACCATTCCCTTGCGAAAGGAATTATGATACCAGCAGAGGCCGACGAAGCGCGAATAGCAATCGTCGGGCTCGGATACGTAGGGTTGTCAACGGCCGCGTGCCTCGCATCGAAATTTCATGTAACCGGCATCGATCTGGACCCGGCCAAGGTAGGGCTCATTGGACAAGCAAAGGCCCCGTTCCTAGAGACGGGTCTCCAACCACTTCTAGAAGAGCACGTTCCGAATGGAAGACTCGAATGCACGACGAGCCCTAGCTCTGTTTCTGACTCCGACATCGTTTTCATAACCGTAGGGACCCCGAGCAGCATGTCCGGCGAAATCGACCTCTCACAAGTAAGGTCTGCATCTCGGTCGATAGGCGAGGCCATCGCAGGCTCCACCAGACAGCCTACTGTCATCGTGAAGAGCACCGTCATCCCAGGCACTACAAGAAGCGTCGTTAAACCCATACTCGAACAATCTTCAGGCAAGACGTGCGGCGAAGGCTTTGGCCTATGTTCCAACCCGGAATTCCTCCGGGAGGGTCAGGCAATCCGGGACACACTAAAGCCGAGTAGAATAGTGATAGGGCCCATCGATCAGTACTCTCGCGATCAAGTTCTATCATTCTACAGATCGTTCTACGGGGAACAGATGCCTCCGGTGGTGGAGACATCTGCTGATACGGCGGAGCTGATAAAATACTCTAGCAATGCATTCCTAGCAACGAAGATCAGCTTCATCAATCTGATAGCTAGGATCTGCGAAAAGATTCCAGGAAGCGACGTAAACGATGTTGCTAGAGGGATGGGACTCGATCCGAGGATCGGACCTCTATTCCTCCAGGCCGGACCTGGTTTCGGAGGATCCTGCTTCCCAAAGGACGTAAAAGCCTTGGTCGAATATGCGAAAAGACTAGGCGTGGAACCATCAATCCTCGAGTCTGCTCTTGAGGTCAATGAGACACAACCCGACAACGTAGTCTCACAGGCAGAGAAGATGCTGGGGCGGGTCCAAGGAAAGAGGATCGCCGTCCTCGGCCTAGCCTTCAACCCCAACACCGACGATGTCCGCGAATCGCGCGCCATCCCGCTCATCAGAAAGCTCGTCGACAAGGGGGCGGTGGTTGGAGCCTACGACCCTATGGCAATGGAGGGAGCAAAGAGGGAACTTGGCCCAATCATATCCTATTCCCCGAACGCCAAGGCTTGTGTAAAAGGTACCGACCTTGTGATCATCATGACCGCCTGGCGAGAATTCCAAGACCTCGACAGCGACGAACTGACAACATTGATGGGGGGAAGAGCACGGGTATTAGATGCAAGGCGAATCTTCGACCCTGCAAGATTCTCCAAGGCCGAGTTCACCGCCACCGGGCTCGGAAGGCTAAGTAACTAGGCTTACTCAGCTCCCTCGCGCCCGAGAACTGCAATATGGAAACGCGAAGCCCATTTCTATCTTCAAGCTTGTACCAATCTTAGAGGACGAAGACGACAGACCCTCTACAACAGCGGGCCTAATGTGACTCTGAAATCTTCAACCAGCCCCGTTTCGCCGAAAATTCTGACCCGCACGTAGCTTGGCTTGAAGTACGAGATATCCAAGTCTACGATCCATCGGGAAGTTTCCTTCCTGGCCGAGATCGGGAATGCAAAGGAATAGTATTTCCTGACAAAGTCTACCGCGATCTGAGTCGCTTGTTCGACTGTCTGTACCATGGGCATCGATGATTCTCACGATCATGTGGCGCGTCTTCTTGATAAGAATGCTTGAGGTCATCGGCAACGGTTCGCCAGAGTGCTAAGCCGTCCCTTATGTTCCCCTTGCACCTCTGTTGCACAATAGTCGAATTACGAGGCGGCCATACCTCAGTTGCCTTTACGCTGGAAAAGCTCCATGTTTTGATAAGATCTCAATCGCCTGCGCGCGCCCGCGAACTCAGCTTGCGCTTTGATGGTGTGCAGAGCGACTGATGATACTACGCCTATCAGGGCACCCAATACCAGCAGCCATACACTCTCTGAGAACTCCTTGGGCACCAGGCACGTTAGACAAACTCCCCCCGGCGAAGGTTGGCTGACAGTTGCCGCCACATGGATCGGAACAGTCTCGGTTGTAGCCCAAGATGGGTCGTTGCCGTCTGTTGCTGTAAAGTTGACCACGAACACTTGACCGGCCTGGCTCGAGCTTGGCGTGAACGAGAACGCGCCGGTGGTAGGATCAAAGGCCATGTTTGCTACCAGTCCTGTTGCCGAGAGCACGACTGTACCTCCAGTGCCAGAAGAGTCGCTTGCCGACACGGTGAACTGCAACGACGTGCCGACAGTTGCGTTCTGGGGACCTGGGACCAGGATGACTGGAAGAATATGGGCTGTGATGTCCACCGTCACTACGGTCATTCTAGTCAGAACGCCGCTAGTTGCGGTTATGACGACTGAGTAGGTACCCGGGCTTGCGGCGCTCACTGCTAGGGTCGCGGTTCCAGAGCCGCTGATCGTACCTGTGCTCAACATTGCAGAGAGCCCGGAGGAAGCTGTGGCCGTTAGCGTGACTCTTCCCATGAACCCGTTTACTGGTGTGATTGTAACCGTTGAATTTCCTGAGATGCCACTGTTCAGCGTGAGGGTTAGTGGACTGGCCGAGATTCCGAAGTCGACGAATGTGAACGTAATAGTTGTGCTATGAGTCAAGCTGCCGCTAGTCCCCGTCATGATCAAAACATACGTGGATGCAGTCGCGGAGCTGCACGAGATAACTGTTGTACTATTGTTACTGATATTGGTAGAGGTGATAGGGCCGCAACTAAGCCCCGAAGGAAGTGTCCCCGTCAACGTTATGGTGCCTGTGAATCCATGAATCAGAGTAACGGTAATCGTTGATGTAGTTGAAGATCCAACGTCTACCACGCCTGGTGAACTCGCGGTTATGATGAAGTCCGGTGGGGTCCCGAAGGTAAAGCTGGCGGCCGCCGTGTGAGTCAGCGAACCGCTAGTGCTCGTAATAGTGACTGTGTAAACTTTCTGGGCAGTCGAGCTGCAGGATAATGTTGCAACTCCTGATGCAGTGATGCTACTTGGCGTCACCACGCCGCATGTAAGGCCAGAGGGCGTGTTATCAGTTAACAGGATCGTACCAGCGAAACCGTTTAACGGGTTGATCGTGATCGTTGACTGTGCGGAGGACCCTGGCGGGACGGATGCTGGGGAAGTGGCTGTAATTGCGAAGTCTCGGAACTCGAGTATGACCGTTGTTGAATGCGTGAGTGATCCGCTCGTTCCGGTCACGGTTAGGGTGAAGGTACCGGCCGTGTTAGTGTTGCATGATACGGTTGCCGTCCCTGAGCCGGTTAGGCTGCTCGGTGTGATGGAACCGCACGTGAGGCCTGAGGCGAGGCTTGCGGCAAGGCTAACTATACCCGTGAATCCGTTCTTCCCCGTAACCGTAATAGTGACGGGGGCCGATTGACCCGCGTTGACTCCGCTGGAGGCACTTGCAGAGATTGTAAAGTCTGGCGAGGCTGGAGCAAGCTTGGTGGCCCATCCTCCCGGGAAGAGGCCGCTGGCAGGCTGGAGTGCTCCGTAGGACACGCCTGAAGGCGGATTACAAACGTTGGTAGACCATGAGCCTGCGGGCCACCCGATCCAGCTTATTTTGGCCGAATTGTAGAGGGTGATGAGTTTCTGGACGAAATGGAGCGTGGTTAGAGTATACCCGTCACAGGTTCCTAGACCAGTCCCGGACGAGGGATTGCACGGTCCAAGGATAACGTCAGGGGGACAGCCGCCTATGTAGTCGGCTCCGCCTTCAGTGTTAATCGCTGGCCAGCCGGTCGCCTGCATTCCAGATTCGAGAAGGTTGTAGTAGCCGGTTGCTGCGAGTTCAGCCGTCGCGTTGTTCCATCCTGTGCCCTGGGTGGACCAATACGGATAGTACATGTAGAAGTGCCAGTCGATGAAGACATGTCCTGCTGTATCATTCACCGTAGGCCACATGGACGCGGCCACATTGGTGGAGCTCTCACAGGTCGATATGCAACCATTCGCTACAACGATCCAGTGATTATCACCAATCGAGCGTGCCTGGTTGATCCATGCTTGATAGCCGGAGGAAAGCTGGGCGAGCGAGACCCCCTCTGGGTCTCCGTAATAGCTCGATTGCGGCTCGTTCTCTGGCTCCCACATGATTCTGGAGTATGAGGATAAGAACTGCTGGACAATGGGCTTCCAGTTACTGAGCCAGCACGACTGGAAGGTCGGGTAGATGTCATAGTAGCCGTGCATGTCTATTATGATCCAGAAGTTGTACTTTTGTGCGAGTGCGCTTCCATATCGGTCCCCGCCTCGTTCAACTGTATCCCACCCCAGCCGGTAAGCACAGGTGCTGAGCTGCTACCGGGCAGAGGGGTGGTCGTAAGGGTTGTTGCTCGCTTTCCGTCGATATTGGCCTGAGCGAACTGATACACAAGTAGACCGTTGAGCAGAATTACAAGGCAGATCAGAATGGATTTCAGCCATCTCTTCGAACCTGGCCAGCTACTCCTCTCAGCGGATGCGCGGTGTCTCCTACCTAGGCTCAAGTCTTTCTCACCGGTTCGATCTAATAGATCTCCCATTGCAACGACAAGGATTCACTCGGGTCGGAGCGAAGAACCAGACTCTTTTCGATGAGCGAGTTCCCCGGCAATAGCTATTATTCTCTCAGGATTCCGAAAGGCAGTGTTGAACCATGACAAAACTTGTCTAGTTCTGAACCGAGTCTCAATTGGACTCTAGCGTGGCCCAGTTGTTTGTCACGCTCGCTTTTCTGAGTTCTTCACCGTTCGACGCTCGCTCTCTGTTCTCCTACTTGCTCGCGGGCAGTGCGCCGAATCTGGTTCCTGAAGAAAAGTTACAGCGTCCACGCGTCCCTTGGACCCAGACCAGATCTGCGCTCCAGGCTGGCTCCGAACATTCTACTGAAAAAAAGGTTGGACCTCGAAGCGCCCGTTGCCACGGTCGTCCGTGAATCCTGGTCAGGATTCAAGAGAAGGGTGAGGAACAGAGCGCGTCCCACCCATTCGCAACCGTCGCGTTGATCCGCGGGGTAGTAGAGACAAGATGTCTCCATCGCTCGACACCGCTGGTATCCATAAAATAGGTTAAAAATCTTTGCAATATTGCCAAATATATCCGCGGTTCCACGGTTTGGGTCGTCTCTTTGTATGGCAGATTTCGATCAGTGGAGACCAATCGTATTCGGACAGGTTTTCTGCGCATGCGGGTCTGGTCGCCGCCCGCGACTTCATGATTAGCGGGAAGTAGATGTTACGACTCTCTTGTACACGTTGCCAGCTCGTCGACCTTCCATAAGACATTAGTTGAAGGGTGAGATCAATAGTTCTAATCATTGTCGAATTTCTGGCCCCGCCGGTTCGATCTGCTTAGCTCATAACAGAGTGAAATATGGCGTTCTACCGTCGACTTCCGGACTATTTTACGATGGTTCTTATTATGACGCCGTCCGCTTCTGAATCATGCATGATATCTATGAAGAGTCAGAGACTCTAAAATGAGTGCCAACGATTCAACAGGCGGAAGAGTTTGTAGGGTACGAAATCCGACACAATGGTCGTCGCCGAATCACGAGTTGGACGCAGAACTGTTTCGCGATGGCATCATAAAGCTCGTCACATCTAACGGTTGCCTAGTCTCTGGAAGGGTCCGGATCAAGAATGTGTTGACTCAGGGAGAACTCGTCGAATTGGAGCTCGAAGACTTATTTCACACTTCAACCGAGCTCACATAGAGACGGGAATTCGTACAAGGACTAGGATGCGGTTACTGTGAGCACTCTGCTTGGCCTGGGACCATCCATAATCATTGTGCGCGCTCCATCGATAGTGAATTGATTGATTCAATTCCGGCCCAGCCGCCCCGATCTTCCAAGATTGAAACAGCCCTTTGGCAGACTGATCAAAGGAGAGCCTGACAAGACCATGCCCGAGTTGGTGATGCTTGTCAGAAGACACCATCCGAGCAGAATTACAGCCATCGGAGATGTCGTTTCTAGAGAAGCCCTCAAGGCTGGCATCCCAGTCAATCTCTCGATAATAGATCAGAAGACAATGCGGAAGCCGGCCGCCACGATCTCCCTAAAGGATCGTAAAATATACTATGTGAGAAACCCAGCGGGAGTAATCACGCTGGAATCCTGGGACGCAATCAAGAAAGCCATGAAAGAACGCGATACAGTGATTCTTGTCGATGGCGAGGAGGACCTCCTCGCCCTCCCATGTATTGAAGAGTCTCCGGACGGTGCCATAGTGCTCTATGGTCAGCCCAATGAAGGCCTAGTTGCAATAGATATTGAACCAGAAGTCAGACGCGAAGCCAGTCTCATCATCAGACGCATGACTAGAGAGGAAACAGATGAGGTTTGAATTCGCAGAGATAGGCTCTTTTTTCCTTGAGGAATATTCCGAGATCATCCGGTGCAAACATTCCGGCCAATCATCCTGCAATGAGAGATTGAGTCTTCTCGACTAATCGCTTGACACGGAGATATCCAATTAGACGCCATGCTCCTTTCTCGGAAGTTCAATAAACGGGAGAACGGGATCCGACGATAATGATATACTCCGCTCAGTCTTCTGAGGGACCGACACATTTCCTGAGGCCGACACGATGCTTCCGACTATGATCAACGCGAAAAATTCCTTGCAACAGGACTGTACAGGCTTTTCAAAATTCTCGTAGAGGCTCTCTAAAATGCAAGCAACATGGCTTCAACCTTTTTACCTTGCCAATCCTGTCAGGGCTGGTTGTTCGGTGGGATAGTGAAACATATCCACGGACATCATTTTATTGACGAATATGCCTCGCAACCAAGAAGGTTAAGAACAGGGACGTTCAAGACCCCAACAACTGCGCCGAAATGGTGAAGAAGATGATGAGTGATAGAATCGCGGGTAAGAGCTCGGACTATTCTCACCTCCCCTTCTCGCCACACGGCAGTCAATTAGTGCGCTACTAAACTAAGAGTAGATTTCTAAGAATGAATCGTGTCAGAATCGCGGTCATCGGTTGTGGCTACTGGGGAAGAAAGGTTGTGCGCGAGACATTGGAGATCAGCCGCGCGACTGGACAAATTGAGCTGCACTCTGTCGTCGAGAGCTTTCCGCGGTCACTCGCACAATGCCAGACTGAGTTTGGTCCCGGGATCGATTATCATTCGGACTATCACGACATAGCTTCAGATCCATCTGTGTCAGGAGTGCAC
This sequence comes from archaeon 13_2_20CM_2_53_6, assembly GCA_001915065.1. Taxonomy (GTDB): domain Archaea; phylum Thermoproteota; class Bathyarchaeia; order 40CM-2-53-6; family 40CM-2-53-6; genus 40CM-2-53-6. Next base: position 8,951 of record MNDT01000030.1, read on the forward strand.
ATCTGCACCCCTAATGGGACACACTTCGACATCGCTTCAAGATTCCTTAGACAAGGAAAGCATGTCCTAGTTGAGAAGCCATTGACATTGAAAACCGAGGAGGCATACGAACTTGTTCGACTCGCTAGAGAAAACGACTGTGTGCTCTGTGTTGGACACATACACAGATTCAACAACGGCGTTAGCGAATTGCGCCGAGTACTGGCCGAGGGCCAGATCGGCGATCCCCACTATGTTGAGCTAAGATGGACCGCACTCATGAACCCTCAACTGCAACGGGAGGTCATAACTGACCTCGCTCCCCATCCCTTCGACATCTGTAACTACGTCGTGAACGCATGGCCGGACAAGGTCTCCTGCAAGGGACGAGGATACAGGACAAAGCTGAACGAGGAGGTTGCCTTCATCACCGCGGAGCACAAGGGGGGCTTGTTGGCTCACATCGAACTGAGCTGGCTAGACCCTAACAAGAGGAGAGAGGTTACAATCGTCGGCAGCGACGGGGTGGCTCACCTCGACTGTAGCGGCCAGAAGTTATTCCTCGAAAAGAATAGCGGAAAGCGTGAACTCCCAGTCTCACCCAGCAACACTCTGGCTAGCGAGATCATCCATTTCACGGACTGCATCCGAAGCAAGCAAGACTCTACTCCCTTCTCAAATCACTCCGACGGAATACTCGGAGCAAGGGTAGTCTCCCTCTTGGAAGCGTCCCGAGAGTCTATGTACCAGGAAAGGACAATACAGGTCCAACTGCCGATACTGCCGGAGATCCCGGTTCGATAAATGAAGCCTACAAGATACTCGGTAATCAAGAATGCCGAAGTTGGCAAAAACTCACGCATTTACGACCAGGTAAACCTGTATCGCTGTAAGATAGGTAAGAATACAAAGATAGACTCATACGTCTACATCGAGGAAGGAGTCACGATAGGGGATAATTGCAAGATTCGGCCATTCGTCTTCATCCCGACAGGCGTCGTCATTGAGGACAGCGTCTTCATCGCTCCCAACGTCACCTTCACAAACGACAAGCATCCAAGGGCACATGGAGAATGGACCCGGCTCCAGACACGCGTGAAGAGATTTGCTTCAATTGGTGCAGGAAGCACGATCAATCCAGGTGTACAGATCGGAGAGAACGCACTCATTGGAGCAGGATCAGTCGTGACTAAGGATGTTCCCGACAATGCGATAGTGGTCGGAGTTCCAGCGAGGGTGATAGGCACTCGGCCCCGACCAAGTGAGCCCGACGGAGGCCCGGTTTGTAATCAGAGAACTCGTCGATGAGACGAGTTGCGATCGTCCCAGTATTTCGAGAAACCGGAAAGATCGGTCGAGTAATCGAGAGATTCACACCCGAGTCTGTCGATCAGTTGTGCCTTGTTGTCGACCAGCCTAGCCCTTCAATTCTGAAGGAGATAGAAGAATCCAAGAACCGTATCCATGTCCCGGTCACGATCATTGAGAACTCTGACCGGAAGGGTGTGGGCTACGCCATCAAGGAGGGTTACCAATACGCGCTCTCCCACGAGTTCGACATCATTGTGGTCATGGCAGGAAACGGAAAGGATGATCCAAAGGAGATCCCCCGGCTAACGACGCCAATCATACAAGACGGCTTTGACTACGTCCAAGGTTCAAGGTTTCTTCCGGGCGGCAGAGGGGAGAGGACGCCCTTCCTTAGAAGGATATTCACGCGGCTGTTCCCATTCGCGTGGACCCTTCTGACAGGGGTACGCTGCACGGAGGTTACCAATGGTTTCAGAGCCTATCGAGCCAGCATTCTGCTGGATCCGCGGATCGATATCGAGCAGGAGTGGCTGAACGGATACGAGCTTGAATACTATCTTCACTACAAAGTGTTGACTCTCGGCTACAGGTTCGCCGAGAGGCCTGTGTCCAAGGTCTATTCCCACATGAGTCGGACTTCATATTCTCACATATCGCCGCTGCGGGATTGGAAGCAGATAGTGACACCAGTAGTTCTTCTAAGAATAGGAGCTAGACACTAGCAACCACATTGGACTTCTCTCGACACTGAGGAATATCCCGGCCCAGTTCATAGGCAAATTCTCGTCTAGAATCTCTTCCTGAACCATTTTCAAACGGATTCGCAATTCCAGATGCACAGATCTTCCTCCAAGCTCCCACATAGGGTGGGCTTTTTCCGAATAGAAGTATCTAGGCTTGCTTGGATGCTTCAGCGGGTTTCTCAACCGGATCGGCTCTGTAGATCGCACCGCCATCATTGTTTATTATCGTCCTTGGAGTCCTGAGGATCTGGTCGTAGTCTTGGGCCTTATTGTCTAGGTCCGACGCGACTCTGTGCCAATGGTCTGGCACAGTTGCGTATACAGGCTCGAAGATTGCCCATTCCCTGGCGTAGGAAAAAAACCTCGAGCCTATCCGCAACAGCAGAAGGTAGGCTTCCCCGACTGACTGCTCGTCAAGGGACTTCCGATGTTCCTTGTGGAAGAGCATGAGTCTCTCCTTATGACCCTTCATGGTCTTCGTCCGAGCCAGCCTCCATCGCGCATACTCTTCCAACACCTCTCCATCCGATATGGTGCAGAGAGGACAACCTTGATGCACGCGTTCTTGACTCACAGATTAGTTCCTCGGACACAAGATTTCGTTGTTGCGACTTCCGCTCGCTAAACTGGCCTAGGAAATCCTGAGCGTTAAATATTTCGATGCAGAATGGGCAACCGAGACTGCCGTTCCCCACATAAAACGAGGCATATGAAAACCGGAGACCGTGCGGTCTGCCCCTCATAGGCTGCTTCAGAAGAATTGGGAACAACCGAGGCTAGTGCACACTAGAGTCCACTCCAAGATCGGCTCAAGAACCGGACAAGAATTTCTTGGGTTCAAGAGTGCCTTTGTGAATCCTGAGACAATAGTAGTTATTGCCGGGGAACTCGCTCAAACAAAAGAGTCTGGTTCTTCGCTCCGACACTGGGACGAATCCCTCGCCGATAGCGCAGGGAAGCCGAATCTGATGAAGATAGAGTTGGAAACAAATGACCATAGTACGAGATCTAGACCGGAAGGGCCTTGCGGGGCTCCTCATTGCACTCTCAATTCTTGGTATCATGTTCACGTCCCTCCAGCCGAAAGCCTCAGCTGCACCTTCAGGAAGCTACTTTGACCATATCGTCATAATTGCTATGGAGAATCAGAATTATGCAAACGTTCTTGGAACAGGCACGTTGGCGGGCTGTCCAATAGGAACAGCCCCCTTTCTCTGCAGCCTGCTGCCTCTCAGCTCGACAATCCCTAATTATCACAGCTACGGAGCCTCTTCCTCGATAAGCGGCTGTTCAGCTGGCTGTTACACCGCTATTGTCTCAGGGTCCGACCAAGGCATATCTGACGGCTACTCATGCTGTATAAGCGCCACGACTCTGGTCGACCAGATGCAGTCGGCAGGGCTTACATGGCAAGCTTACTGTGAAAGCGGCTGCCCGAGGGGGAATGACCACTTCGCATTCACGGGCTTTGCAAGTGATGCTGGCAGTCCCAACATCTTCACTAGCTCATCAGTGGGCACGACCACTTTCATATCAGCAGCCAACGTAGCTAACCCTCCCAACCTTCTCTGGTATACTCCAACTGACAATCACAACATGCACGACAATTCCATCTCAACCGGCGACAGCTATCTCAAATCCTTCCTCGTGGGAACCGGTACGATCTCAAGCCCAGCCTCGGGCTCACTCCTCGGTTCATCACTCTTCACAAGCTCCTCATACCGGACCCTGCTCTACATCTGGTGGGACGAATACGATCCATCTCCCAATTTGGAGATCGGGTTCAACGGAGCGTCGGTCAAAACGGGCCTCGTCTCGGCCTCGAACGGTTATGACGAGTTTGCCTCGTTACACACGATAGAGAGTAATTGGGGATTGGCTTGTCTAGCCAACGGCTGCAACGCTCCGATCATGAGCGATGTCTTCGGAACCAGCGGACCATCGCCCCTCACGGCCTCTTTCAGCTACAGCCCGCCAAATCCGACAAATGCGTCAACGATCGTATTCAGTGCAAGCGCTAGCGGAGGCACAGCTCCCTACTCCTACTCTTGGCTGTCTGGCTCCTTCAGCATAGGAGCAGGCAACCCTTTACAGGTGACACTCTCCGCGGGAACCTATACGATCAGCCTCAAGGTCACTGACTCAAAAGGTGCCTCCTTCACTACACAGACTCAGACTCTAACGGTGAGAGCAGCAACTGGAACCACGGGGGGAGGTGTCTTCGATTGCACGAACTGGACCTGCCAGAACTTCGTCTCCCCCAGCACTCTCAGCGTCAATTCCAATGGTACGGCCGAGATACGCCACAGCAATCCGAGCGTCTGCGACTGGACCAACAGCTACTATGACAGCCTCATTAGGGGTACACCGCCGCCTGCGCAAGGATCGTCGCAGGGGACCCCACTGCCATCAGGCATACAACAGGTGTCAGCCTCAGCAACGCTCCTGGACAGAAGTCTTGGGCCGAGCTGCTCGGGCCCGTCAGGTTCAGGACCGAGATACAACCTCTTCATGTCGCTATACTTCCAGCTCGCCCAGACAGTCTCAGCATGCGGCACGTTCAGCGGAGCAAGCTGGCTGGACACACAGGTCAGAGTAGAAGACATCAACGGGGTTGACTCTCCCATAGGCACGACCTCAACCTACGGTGGAGTAAGCGATCCCGGCGTGGGTGCATGCGGATACAGTCTCGCGGTCTTACAACTCGGCGTTGGCGCTTCAGGAACTTTGATCGCAGACGTTCAGACTCAGTGTTTACAAGCTGAAATAGCTTGGGGTATCTCCCCGCCCGGCGCAACGACCCCGACCATCGGTTGTACACTAACGGGTATAGAGATCGGCACAGAGGGCTTTGACATGAACGCTCTCGATACCAACTGGTATAACGTACTCCTCAGCACGGGGGGTCTACCATCGACACTCTCATGCAGTTTCACTTTCACGCCTACGTCGCCTTCGGCGGGTCAGACGCTAAGCCTCACGGGAAGCGCGAGTGGAGGCACAACTCCATACTCCTACAGCTGGAACTTTGGAGATGGAGCAACAAGTTCAGGCCAGACGACGAGCCATGCCTACTCTTCTGCCGGAACATACAGTGTCACCCTGACGGTGACGGATGCCGGTAGTTCAAAGCAGACAGCTATAATCTCTAGAACTCTAACGGTATCTTCTCAAGTATCTCCTGACTTCATCATTGCCGCCAGCACACCCGCGTCTGTCAGCGCAGGACAGACGACTACCTCGACGATCACACTAACATCAGTGAACGGTTTCACCGGAACTATAGCATTATCAGACACCGTGCCCACTGGTCTGAACTGCAATGCAACTTCTCCCAGCAGCCTGTCTGGTTCCGGAACTGCAACTCTGTCCTGCAGCTCTGCCAGCCAGAACGTGTACACCGTCACCATCAAAGGCACCAGCGGTTCTCTAAGCCATTCGGCCACAGCTATGTTCACCTTCGGCGCTCCTCCCAGCTTCACAGTATCAGCGACTTCTCCTGCGCCCGTGAACGCTGGCTCAGCCTCAACTTCGTCGATAACGCTAACTCCGATTAACGGGTTCGCAGGCACTGCGGCTCTAACCGACACAGTTCCGGCGGGCATGAGTTGCAGCGCGATCACGCCAAGTAGCCTAACGAGTTCAAGCACCGCGACCGTATCGTGCAGCTCTTCAACAGCTTCAACATACACTCTAACCATAACCGGGACCAGCGGAGGCATAATCCAGAGTACTACAGCAACTTTCACCGTCGTCGATTTCATAGTCTCCGCCAATCCGTCGACGCTCGCTCTCAACACTGGCATCTCTGGGACTACGACAATTACGATCACGGCGTTGAACGGATTCGCAGGAACCGTTTCGATAACAGCCACACCTTCGGCGGGTCTCACGGTAGCCTTGAGCACCGGAACAATCCCAAGTTCAGGCACCTCGACCCTCACGGCAAGCTCGGGAGTTGCCGGCGCTTACACGGCACTAGTAAAGGCAACAAGCGGGTCTCTAACCAAGACAACTACCGTGACCGTAACCGTCGGAGCTCAGGCGCTACCAGTCGTGAGCGCACCATCAGCAGAGACGGTCAGTCAGCTGAACACCCTTACTTTCACGGTGACTGGAACCGAGTCTTCAAATCCCTCGCCAACTCTTACACTTTCGGCCAGCCAGCTACCTCCGGGAGCAAGCTTCACAACAGTTCAAGGAACGTCTCCTGTGTCGGCCATGTTCAAGTGGACGCCCACCGCAACAGTGGCACCTGGGACATACACCGCTATCTTCGCGATAGACGATGGCGTGTCGTCGAGTCAGGCCATTGTGTCAATAACCGTCGTTGCTTCCAACCATCTCCCCATCCTCGTAGCGCCGGGTCGCCAGAACGCGACCGTTGGAGGAAAACTACACTTCAGCGTCTCAGCGAGCGATCCTAGCGGTGCAGGGGGACCGATCATCCTGTCTGCGACCGGACTTGTCTCCAACATGGTTTTCGATCCATCTACGGGCGATTTCTCGTTCACACCAAGCACGACCCAGGCAGGTCAGACGTTCACAGTCAACTTCACAGCAACAGACAGCAACAACCAATCTTGGACCAGTACGCAGTCAGTACCTATACAGGTCCAGAGCGGCGCTAGCGGCCCCTCAGGCGGAGGACTCTGCCTCAGCTGCCTTCTACCCACGAGGATGACCACCACAGCATGGTTACTCGCTATTGGCGCGTTGATAGGGATCGTATCCTCAATCGCTCTTGTGCACATTAGGGCGAGTGCAGAGCTTGCTACCGCGAGAAGAAGGATGAAGTCACTCAATGCGCAGAACCAGATTGGACGAGCATACGACAGATACCAGACCCCACGAAGAGCATTGGCTCACGTTAGCCGTAGGCGAGACGTGGACGAGTATTAGAAACGGAAAACGAACGGCCTCGCCCATCATTTCCTAAAAGTACCCAGCAACCGCTTCTGTGTTCTTCTCAGCGGCTGGAAACGACGCAGCAGAAAGTGCCTCTCCGATATTTGGTGCGAATCCAACAATCGAGTACGAAAGCAGAGCCAGTGGAAGGCCTTGATTGGGCTACAATCCAACCACGAGATGGCCGATTTCCCGCTCGAAGCCTCCCAGAAACCCGTCCTCCGAAAACGCAAACTCGGACCGGATCACGCTAAGACTATCGACAGAATGAAGAACAGAGTCATGTTTTCAAGTGTCGGTCGGACTCGACAATGGTGGATAATTAGGTGCGGAATGCTACCAGTCAACGTGCTTCGCCTGTAACCCTCAGAGATGTCATGGCTGAGATGAAGCGCAGAGGTGATCCCAAAGCCGTCGTGGGAATGGCACGGTTCGGTATTCAGACAGGCAGAGCTTTCGGAGTCTCAGTTCCACAACTCCGAGAACTGTCAGGAAGGATAGGGAAGAACCATGAATTGGCCCAACGGCTGTGGGAGACCGGATTTCACGAGGCCCGAATTCTTGCGGGGATGATTGACGAGCCCGCACGAGTCACCGAGGATCAAATGGAGGGGTGGGGATTAGATTTCGACTCATGGGACGTCGTCGATGGGAGTTGTGGAAACCTCTTCGACAAGACCCCCTTCGCCGTTGCAAAGGCCCGCGAGTGGTCGATGAGACGAGAAGAGTATGTAAAGAGAGCCGGCTTCGTGTTGATGGCCGAGCTCGCGGTCCATGATGGGAAAGCACTCGATAGAACTTTTCTAGACTTTCTCCCTCTCATAATCAAGGAATCTTCGGATGAACGCAACTTCGTCAAGAAGGCTGTCAACTGGGCACTCAGGCAGATCGGAAAGAGAAACATGGCTCTCAACAAAGCCGCAATACGAACCGCAAAGGCGATTCAGAAGCAGGACTCCAAATCCGCGAAGTGGATCGCTGCCGACGCTCTACGCGAACTCACAAGCTCACAGGTTCAGGAGAGACTTGGAAGTGTTACGAAGAGAGCTTCCAGAAAATAAGGGCAGTCTCGTCGAGGCTATAGTTCGCGTATCTTGTCGTAGAACTCGATCAGTTTCTGAGCTGCAGGCGCTTCCTTGTTGAGTGCAAAGATCTTCATGCCCTTCTCATATCTTTCGTAGAGGAGCACCTTGCATTTCACTAATGGTTCAACGATCCGCGCCACAGTTGAAGGGGAGACGTCCATGACCCTTGCCAGCCCGGCCTGGTTGAACACCTTGTCTCGGTTCTGCAGAAGATGCTCGACAAGTTTCACCTGAGCTTTGGATTGAAACAGATCTAAAAGTCGCATTATAGCTACCTCTCACGAGTATGATACAAGGGTTCCAATGTCACGGCCGCGAAGAGCACTGGTGATATTGGACGGATCATCCAACGAGACAAACCTAGTCGGAATTCTTGCTCTCTGCATGATCTTCAGAGCAACAGGATCCAGCAATTCATACTTCCCAGCGTAGACATCGCCAGCCATAGCCCAACTCAACAACTTATCGACGCCGACCGACCTGAGCATCTTAGCTTTGGGGTTCTTCTTGGGATCAGCGGTATAGACCCCGCCAACGTCAGTTGCATTGACCAGGAAATCCGAACGGGTAATCTCCGCCGCCAATGCAGCGACAGCGTTTGTGGACTGTCCAGGCTGTAGCCCTCCAAGAACAACTACCTTTCCCGAACCGACGTAGTGGGTCAGTTCTGAGAGCATCGATGGTATCTTTGGAACTGCAACATTGCCCAATGCTAGCCGGAGGAGCTCCGCGTTGGCCCTTGTTACGCTTATCCCCAGAAGGTCGCAGGTCGATTCGTCGGCGCCGAGCTTCCTCGCCGCATCAATATAGACCCGGGCGTTCTGGCCCCCGCCGGCGACAGCCACAAGCTGATTCCCCTCGCCAACAAAGCCAGACAATATCTTTCCCATGGTTCGCAATGCATCAACATCAGGGTCACGCTTGAAGAGCGCCCCTCCCAGCTTGACGACTGCCTTCATCCGTCTACCAGCTGACAGAGACGGAATTTATTGGGTATATTAGAATGGACAAGGGAAAATCGACTATCGGACCACATCCCGTCTTTGGCAATGAGTTCGCTCCATCCGCGTGATGATGAAGAAGGGGTTTTATACGATCCGTAGCAATATCTTGTCTAAGGAGTGGCTCGAAAATGTCCATCGATGCAGTCAAATCCACCCAGGCAGAGAAAAACAGTCTCTGAACGAATAGCGGCCGCTCTAGCCAAGCTCTAAAAACCAATTTTTCCGCGTACGGAGAGCGTTAGATGTCAGGAGCCGACTCTGTCTCACGCTTCAAGTTCAAGCGAACCCTCGAGCAGCTCGCCAAGAAAGAGGGAAGAGGCACAGAACTCATCAGCCTCTACGTCCCGCCGGATAGGAGGATACACGAAGTGCTTGGACAGCTCCGGGAAGAACTCGGCACCGCAAGCAACATAAAATCCCGGACAACCAGGCAGAACGTAGAAGACGCGATCGAGAGAACGAGTCAGCGACTGAGACTCTTCAAAGAACCACCGCCGACCGGTCTGGTCATCTTCTGTGGAGCTATCCCCCAGAACGGGGCTGGTAGCGAGAAAATGGAAATCTACACTCTCATACCGCCCGAACCGATCACTGTGGGATTCTACAGATGCGACGCGCGCTTCCATGTCGAGCCTCTAATGGCACTGGTCGCCGAGAAGGATACCTACGGGATACTGGTCATAGACGGGACAGAAGCGGTTGTGGCCACCCTCAAGGGGCGCCGAGTAGAGATCATCAAATCGTTCACGTCAGGAATACCGGGCAAGAGCCGGGCAGGTGGGCAATCCGCTCGACGGTTCGAACGTATTAGAGAACAAGTCACGAACGAATACTACAAGCGCGTCGGTGAGCACTTCAATGAGATAATGTCGAAGATCCCTGACCTGAAGGGGATCATCATAGGTGGACCCGGACCGACCAAGTATGTCTGGGAGGAGGGAGAATACTTGCAGTATATGCTCAAGAAGAAGGTCCTCTCGCTAATAGACACAAGCTACACGAGCGAGGCAGGCGTTGAGGAAGTCGTCGAAAAGAGCAATGAGATACTGAAGGGAGTGCGGTATAGCGAGGAGAAACAGCTGGTCCAGAAGTTCCTCTACGAACTGGGACACGAGACAGGCAAAGCAGCCTTTGGAGAGAAGAAGGTCCAGGAATACCTCGAAAAAGGAATAGTCGAAACCCTGCTAATATCAGAAAAGCTCGAAGGAGACCGACTCCTACTCAAATGCAAAACCTGTGGAAACACGGAAGAGGTCCGAGGAACGAGATATGAAATCCACGCGGTCAAAACCGAACTAGCAACCCGAGCATGCAAGAACTGTGGAAAAGCAACACTCGAAGTCATCGAGGACAAGGATATCATAGACAGCTTCCTCGACTACGCGGAAAAGGCCGCGACCAAAGTCGAAGTCATATCAGAGGAGACCGAAGAGGGGCGGATGCTCCGCGACTCCTTCGGAAAAGTCGCAGCCATACTGCGCTACGGAGCCAACTAGACGCCAGGGCCCCATACAGTCCACACTCCAACAGCCCCTAGTCTCGGCGAAACTTCCTCAAGGACTACGGCAGTCCCTGTTGTTACCAGCTACCGTTACCAGACCCGTTACCGTACCAGGGATCTCGAAATCAGTTTGGTCTCGCGACGAGAGAGTCTCGAATCAAGGACTCAGTCTTGGCGCCTCCACAGTTCCGCTTCAGTGGGCAATAGACCTAAGACCATGCAAGGGACTGGCAGGACTCGGGCTGGTCAAAGTGGCAAAGCGAGCCAGGGTTATCTTCTTCGACCTAGGCGAGACCCTCGTCACCCAGAACATAGAGGACAGCATGGTAACAAGAAAGGCCTTGCGAGAGATAGGCAAGATTCTACCAAAACGAGTCTCGCCAGAGACACTCTTCAGACTGTACATGAAAGGCTACAAGACCAACGACGCGATTCGATCAGAGTATGACGTCGAGATCCCAATCCAGGCATGGATGCGCCGGCTACTGAAGCGAGTGACAGACAAAGAACCAACAGACCAACTACTGGAAACTAGCATCAACATAATCGTCAAAGCACGTGCCGCCAACACTGTTGCTTTTGAGGATGCGAACGACACTCTTAGAAAACTGTCAAGACGAACAGTCAAGCTGGGAGTAATCTCAAACGTTTCCTCACATGAGGTTGCCCTTGGGATTCTAGACAAAGTGCGATTGGCCAGATATTTCGACCTTGTAGTTACGTCGGCCGAGACGGGAATCCGAAAACCTGACCCTGGGATATTCCGGTATGCCCTATACCAGCTGAACATCGGTCCGGAGGAAGCAATTATGGTTGGAGACTCAGAAAGACACGACATCCAAGGAGGCTATATTGCAGGACTAAGAACGGTTCTGGTCAACCGGAAGAAGCCGCCGGACGAGTCTCTTGCAGACTATCGGTTCAAGACCTTAGGGGACGCGATACCCACTTTGCAATCGCTATAACCACACCGGCAACAGCATCCCAGCCACACCGAGCAATAGCGAAAACGGGAGACCTGGAAACATCTCATATCTGGAGAGCGCTCTAAAGCCAAGATAGGTTCCGGCAAGAATCCCGACCGCCGCCCCAAAGAACGATACGAGCCCAAACGTGACCATCGCGATCGTCGCCACGAGAGAATAGAACACAAGGTCCCCCATTCCAATCGTCAATTCACCATAACTGTACATCGCCCCTGGCAGATCCCCCGCCGCGACCGTCTTTGCGAGAGCTCCGACTGGACCTCTGAAAACAGCAACTATGTCATAGACGACGAGCGCACCTACAAGGACTAGAGCCGTGATCAGAGGAATCGAATACCCCAAGAACACACCCGTCAAAGCGCCGAGCGCAGTCACGCCGAACAACTGACGAATCTGCCCCTTTGCAGAAACCGTCAAGCCTATCAAAGCGGCGACCGCCAGAGACAATGCGAATAAGATCGAGATATCTAGCGACAAGAGGGATGTGGTATACCACAATGTTACGGCAAAGGAGACTGTGATGAGGGCTCCTTTGATCATCCGGCGGATAAAGCCCATCCTTCCCCTGCGTATCATGAGTAGCATTATTGTTGCACTAGCTCCGAGTGCGAGGACGAAGATGAGGGCGTCAGGAATGGCGCTCGGAAGGTCATTGCCGGCGAAGGGTGTTACCTGTGCCGCTGGCGCTCCGCTGCTGGCGATCGGATAGCCAAGAATCCCGGTAGCTACGAGTCCCAATGCGACGGGCAGGAGATGTTTCGGGCGAGGTTTGAATATCCTCTCCTCGCTCTCTGCCATTGGAGACTATAGCTCGACTATATCGCCAGTCTTTGGGGCAGTTGCATTCAAACCCAGCTCCTTAGACGCCCAATCAGCTAGTTTCTTACAGTTCCCTTCAGCACCGTGCACGATGAACACACGCGTCTTTTTGTCCAGATCCGATAGTGTCTGCTCAAGCTCTCGCTTACCACCGTGCGACGAGAAGTCGAAACGCTCGACCCTAGCGTCGACCGGCTGTGCCCGCCCGTGGATGACGAATTTGCGCCTGTCTAGCAGTATTCTTCCAGGGCTTCCGGGAACTTGGAAGCTTACCATAAAGACAGCGTTCTGTTTCTTCGCTGCAACATTCTCCATGTAGAAGACGGATGCCCCACCCTTTAGCATCCCAGCTGGAGATATAATTACACCGGGAGTCTTGGCAGCTCTCCTACGATCATTCCACCCGTCCACCCAGTGGGCCATCTTGCTCGCCCGTTCGAAGACCCTCGCGTCGCGTAGTGCTTCAGGATGCTTGAGCAACAACTCCATCGCATCAAGCGCCATGCCATCAACAAACACTGGATGTTCAAAATGGAACGCGGAGAGAATGCTGAGAAGTTCTTGAGATCTGCCGACACCGAACGCGGGGACGAGCACGGTTCCACCACCTTCGACGACCTCTGTGACCTTCTCCACAAACTCCTTCTCCAATCCCTCCCTAACCGGGTGATCCTCCGTCGCGTAAGTACCCTCCAGGATTATCCCGTCGAGGTTCTTGTACTCGGGGTCCGCGCCGTCGACGAGCCTCGTAGGCTGGCGGTTGAAGTCTCCGGTGTATAACAATCTCTTCCCGTCACTCTGAACAATCGCCTGCGCACTGCCAGGGATGTGCCCAGCGTTAACCAGTGTCACCGAGCCATTCCCAACATCGACTGCTTGTCGATACTGTAGCTCGCGAGTATGCTTCAGCATTGTCTGGAGATCGATATACTCGTAGGGAGCGTAGTATCCGCTCAGTTTCAGAAAGTCCTTGATGATGAGACTCGTGAGTGTGAATGTCGGCTGAACACCGAACAGCGGGACTCCGCCTCCGATGTAGAAGATCGGCGCGGACCCGACATGATCAAGATGTGCGTGAGTAAGCACAATTGCCTCCACCTCCTTAGGCGGGATGTGCATTGGGAACCCAACATGGTGGTTGACCATCACACCGTAGTCTAGGACCAGATTCTTTTCTCCAACGCTTACGGCGAATGCGGACCTGCCGACTTCTTGGCAGGCGCCCATGAATCTGATCTTCATTCTAACACCGAATCAGGCGGACACTGGAACATGTGAGGACTCGAAACTCTAACTAAGCAATCGGGCTTGGAACACTACAATAAAAGCCCTACAACTGGCAGGAAAACAAGACAGATTTAAGCAACGCTTCGTACAATCGACTTGTCCAAGTGGAATTACGGTGACCGTGCGTCTCCTTGTCGATTCAAAGAACCTGAGAGGCTCTACACTAGTAACTGGATTCCATGGCGTGGGGCAGACAGGATACATAGCCACATCATACATGATACACGCACTCAAAGCAGAGAGGATAGGCTTCATCGACGTCTCCAACCCACCACCATGGGTCGGAACAGCAGAAGGCGGATTGGTCACACCATTCGAGGTCTACCGAAGAGGAAAGACTGTGCTAGTGAAGCTCGAATTCTCACCCCATAGATCAGAGGAAGCGGAATTCGCAAAATCGATCTCTGACTGGGCAATCGGACAGAAGTTCAAGGACGCTATACTCATAGGCGGACTAGACTCCGCCTACAAACAAACCAAGGAAGACTTCTGCGTCGTCCCTACTGGAGCATATCTCGACCGAGCGAAACTCTTCAAAGCGCCCATACTCGAACCTGGGCTACTAGTCTATGGGCCGCTAGCGATTATGCTCAACGAATTTGAGATCCACGACTTTCCCGCGGTGGCGGTTCTCCCGTACGCGGAACCTGCTAGAGCTGATCCCGCGGCGGCCGCGCTCGCGATCAGGAAGATCTCGAAGGCGTACAATTTCAACGTCGAAGTGTCGGACTTGGTGAAGGATGCGAAATTCATCGAGAGAGAGTTTGACCAGAAATCCCGACTGACACGCAAATCTCTCCAGAGAATGTATGCCTAACTGTTCCGAGCCATCTTACGACCAATAGAGAGGATTATCGTTTGAGGCTTCAGCTTCTTTCCATCTAGAAGAGTGATTTTCCGTTTGCCCAACGTCTTCATCAATTCCGTTGCGACGCGCCGGCCATACTCGCCGTCGGAGACAAAGATCACGTTTCTGGGGAGGAGAGTCCTGATGAGTCTCGCAACATCTTCTGCCTTTGACTGATAGAGAGAGGGATCTCCTAGGTCTCGACCTTCTGTTTGTGCTATCGGGAATGTCTCGTCTAGCTCGATTGGAACTGGCCCCCACGATTGAGAGTAGAACCAGATGGATATGTCTGGATGATCGTCGAAAGACTTTGCGACCGTTTGGTAGCGAGGATCCTCGTGGAAGGGCCTACGCCATCGACCTGGTAGCAATAGTACCGCCTTTCTGCGTTCCTCGAAGGAGCGCCATATCCGAGCTCTGAACCTCTGGGCCTCGGGCCGGTCGTCGCTTGAGGCGCTCAAATGGAATATTCCATGCGGTTTCACGGCAGGCGTGGAAGCCTCTAAGAGCGCCGAATGGCGACGTATTCGATCGAAGCAGTCCAGCAAAGCTGGGTGTACCCTGGATCTAGACTCCAACAACTCCCAGAGCCTCCCTCTTCTGATCGCCTCACGGATTCTTCGTAGTTCTGAAAAACAGGCCCACAGGTTATGCTGGACAAGCCGAGCCTCACGCTCCTTTGGAGCTGCCTTCAAGACTTCGGACGGGCTTATCCCAACGCAAGCCGGACAAGGGCAAGCAAACTCGACGATATCGTCAAGAAGCTGGGTGCCCTCCGAGGTAAGGTATCGGCCGGCCCGGGCGTAGAGCGCGTAGGCTGCCGAATCAAACAGGTCACATCCCAAGGCCACGAGGAAAGGAAATAGAACAGGGTGACCGGCTCCGAAAAGATGAAACGGTTTTCCTTTCGGAAGGGTCCGCTTTGCGGCAATAATCATCTCAACCAGAACATCGTAACGCTGAGACTCCAAGAGCTCGGTAGGGCTTCCAAGAGCATAGATCGGAAAATCCCTCTTCGACATCTCCCTCGCAGATCGCTTGACCTCCTCGATGTGTACACCGCCTTGAACCGGACCCATCCAGAGAATATCTTCCCTGGTGATCGCCTCCATCGCCTGGTCCGCCCTCCTCACTGTCTCATCGACAGTCCATCGCGCTCGGGCTGGATCACTTCGGAAACCCGTCGGAACGTCCAGAATCACACCGATGTCGCTATTGATCTTCTCCTGGTATCGAACGATTTCGTCTGGTCTTACTCCTACCTCGCCATACTCAAGAATCTGATAGGCGCCAGAATCCGTAGCAACACTTCGGCCGAAACCCAGAGTCTTATGGACATCCGCAGGTTCAGGATTACGTTCGCCTCTCTTCAAAAGATACGCGTTGGTCATCAGAGCGCCGATTCCGGCCTCCTCGAAGAATTTCGCGT
This sequence comes from archaeon 13_2_20CM_2_53_6, assembly GCA_001915065.1. GTDB lineage: Archaea > Thermoproteota > Bathyarchaeia > 40CM-2-53-6 > 40CM-2-53-6 > 40CM-2-53-6. Next base: position 24,850 of record MNDT01000030.1, read on the forward strand.
CTAGGGTCTGGTGATACGGATCCAGAACCGGGAACATATGCGGAGTGGTGAAAACTCCGCTCTTGGTCCTTAGAGTCCCGACTCGGCCTAAGAGATCCTTTGAATGAACCTGAAAACTCATTCTGGGGACTTAGGCTTTGATACCTTTCTCCCGGATGAATTCGTCGAAGACCCGCTGGACCCTTTCTGCCGCTGGTCCCGACCCTTCGATGATGCCCTTCTCGTTGAGACGTATCCGGTCCATCACAACGATCACTCCAGCGTCATCCATGACCCGGACCATTCTCGGAAAGACCCTCTCCAGCCTCTCGCCAAGGCTCTGGAGATCAAAGGGTTTCTCAAAGCTGGAGATCTGAAGTATCGTGCTACCGTTGATGAACAGCTTGTGAATCTCGCCGGCCTGTTCACTCTTCGCGTTCGTCAGACAGACGCTCAGATTCTCCGTGTCAACCCCGGTCAGTGTCCCAACAAAGGTCTTGCCCTGGTTGGTTACGACGCTGACGTGTTTCTGGAGCAGGTTGGACAGCTCCTCCATGAACTTGCGGCCCGCAGTCGAAGACATCTTTGACTACCGACGAGCCGGGAAATGCCTGCCGCTATATCACCTTTGGTCCAACCGACCACGATGCGCTTTCGCTTCTGCAAGGATGGTTCGAGCCTCACGAGAATCGTGGGCCGTCTGAATCACTCTGATATCTGAGAGCGGGATCCTCGCGTTGCAGTTTGGACAAGTCTTGCTCTTGTATCGAGAATCTGCAATAATGAGCATGTGGCAACGGGGACACTTACCTACAAGGTAATGGTCTTTCACAGGATCTTCCTCGAGAGTTCTATCGGGTCGTAGCGCTGGAGCCAGTCAACCGCAACTGCGTTCCATCCTCTACTCGCTGATATGAGCCTCATCGCTTCGTGAAGCAGTTGTCTAGGCCGCTTCCGTGTAGCATCAATCTCGTACACTCTCCGAGCCCCAAGGCACTTCAATGATTCGTACAGAGAAAGATCAATGAGCTCGGTTTCCACATTTTCCCAGATCTTCCTTTTCGGCCATCTTCTCCCTCGAAGGCGGCTGGCGAGAATGACAGGGTCCAACCGCACAACAATCGCAATCATTCCGCGTTTCTTCGGCATGAACTTACCTACCCAGTTTGTTTCGATGACCAGTCCGCCTTCTCCGTGGGCTGCGAAGAAGTCGATGAGCGTCTTGCGCAGACGCTGTTCGTCTATTACGTAGGATTGACGTGGGCGATCGAATCTTCCGTAGAGCCTTTCCTTCTTCACGAGTTCGCCAAGGTTCAGGAACCGGAACCCGGTCTGTTTTGCAAGTAGTCTGGCGAAGACGGTCTTCCCTACGCCAGGTGTCCCGGTGACTATGATGGTCTTGTCCAAGTGTGTTCTGGTGCTCCGGCCGGGACTATCAGCTCTCTGGAGGCTTTTGAACCCGGGTCGCCGGATCGAGAGTCCGGCATACTCTCGGCCAGTCTGGAGACCGGTCTATACTACCGGAGCAGGCGGTCCGAGAAAATATCTCTAAGTTAAGTCTTTTCCGGGAGAGGTCTACTCGGGCGGCGGACCCTGGCCCTTCGGCATCGGCGGTGGCTTGGCCGCAGCGATAACGTCGTCAATCCGGAGGATCATCGATGCGACTTCCTGGTCGAGGCCAGCGTTGTCCGATAGGGTCCTAGGAATAGATTCCATCGCGTCCGCGAAAGCTTCGATCGCAAGTTGTTCTCTTCCACCGATCTTTGTCGCATAGTCACGGATTCTCTTCGCAAGCTCCGTCTCGACAGCTCCGCCTCCAGCAACGATCTTGTTTTTCTTTACAACATCAATAACTACCGACAGAGCGTCTTTCAGGGACCTCTCCGCCTCGTCCACCATCCGTTCAAGGCCTGCGCGGATGAGTATGCTGACCGACTTTGGATCCTTGGCGTCCTCGACGAAGATCATCTTGTCGTCCCCTATCTTCCGCTCCTCAACCAGCCCCGCGCCTCCAAGATCGCTCGCCCTCATGTCTTCCAAGTTGGTGATGATCCTTCCGCCCGTTGCGCGTGAGAGCTTCTCAATATCGGATTTCTTGATTCTTCTCGCGGCTAGGATTCCCTGCTTCGCCATGAAAGATTGGGCTATCTCATCGATCCCTTTCTGGCAGAGAACCACGCTAGCGCCCGCCTCTGCTATCTTGTCAACCATATCCTTCATCAGCTTCGTCTCCTCATCCAGGAACGATTGCATCTGCTGCGGATTGCTTATCTTGATCTCTGCGCTGAACTCTGTCTTCTCAATCTCGAGCGCCGTGTCGAGGAGCGCGATCCTCGCCTTCTCCATCCGCTTGGGCATTCCGGGATGAACGACCTCCTTGTCTATGATTACCCCGTTGACGAGCTCAGTGTCGAGGAGGCTCTTCCCCTCCTTCTTCACAAGCTGAATATTATCAATGTCAGCAACGAACGAGTCACCTCGCTTCTCGACGACTCTGTTGACGGCTTCAACAGCGATCTTGGCAAAATGTTCCGTCGCCCCTCCTAGACTCTTGCCGTGCATCGCGGTCATAGCCACTTTCTTGAGCGTTTCAGTGTCCTTCAAGTCGACAGGCTTCGAAATCTCGTTGAGAATCTCCTTGGCCTTCTCTCCTGCTTTCTTGTA